>JAQGNH010000331.1 GCA_028291945.1 Betaproteobacteria bacterium | reverse complement strand
CAAGATCGTCAACGTCGCGAGCGATGCCGGCCGCGTGGGCAGCGGGGGCGAAGCAGTCTATTCAGGAACGAAGGGCGCGGTTATCGCATTCACTAAAGCGATCGCGCGTGAAACAGCGCGTTACGCGATCAACGTGAACTGTGTGTGCCCCGGTCCCACCGACACGCCACTGCTTGCATCGATTCCGGAAAAGCAGCGCGAGGCGCTGATGCGCGCTATTCCGTTTCGCCGCTTCGGCAAGGCTTCGGAAGTCGCGGACGCGATCGTGTTCTTCGCGAGCAACAGATCTGATTACGTGACCGGCCAGGTGTTGAGCGTGAGCGGCGGGCTCACGATGGTCGACTAAGCTGAAAAACGGATCCCGGATCACTCGCACTCTCGTGCGTCCGGAATGACGGGCTACTGCATTTACTGCCGAGAGGCCGAGCGGATCACTCGCACTGTCGTGCGTCCGGAGCGACAGGCTACTGCGTCACTGCCGATCGCCCAGCGCGCGTATGACTTTGCCCCACTTCGCCATGTCGCGCCGTATGACGTCGCCAAATTCGTCGGGTTTGTTGCCTATCGCCTCGAAGCCCATTTCCGCAGCGTAAGTTTTTACGTCCGCTTGTTGCAGGGCTCCCGACACATCGCTTTGCAGCTTGTTGACGACCGCTGCCGGCGTGCCGGCGGGCGCGAGCACACCGTACCATGTCGCCGCTTCGAATCCCGGAAGACCCGACTCAGAGACTGTGGGCAACGCAGGCACGCTGGGCCAATGCTTCAAACTGCTGATTGCGATCGCTCGCAACCGGCCGGATTTGACGTGCGAGAGCGTCGTCGGAATTGCGCCGAACATGAGTTGGATGTTCCCGCCCATGAGATCGATCACTGCGGGATTGCTGCCTTTGTAAGGCACGTGCACGATGCTCGTGCCTGTCATGGACTTGAAGAGCTCCATCGCGAGGAAAGGGGACGTGCCGGTGCCACTCGAGCCGTACGTAAGCTCGCCGGGCCGCGATTTTGCGAGCGCAACGAGCTCCTTGACGTTTCTGACGGGCAGGGCCGGATGCACGAGAAGCAGATTGGGCGTGGATGCGACGAGCGTTACAGGCGCGAAATCTTTCACCGGATCGTAGGCAAGCTTGCGCTGAAAAGGCGTGATCGTATGCGCGTTGGAAACCATCACGAGCGTATAACCATCGGCTGGTGATTTCGCCACGACCTCGGTCGCGATCGCACCGTCGGCTCCCGGGCGGTTCTCGACGACCATTGGCTGCGGCCATATATCCGCGAGCTTCTTGCTCACCAGCCGGGCAAGTGTATCGGTGCCTCCGCCGGCTGCGAAACCAACGATGAGGCGAACCGGTTTCGCCGGATAGGTTTGTGCCGCAACCGGCGGCGTCGCGAGCAGCAACGCTGTCCCCAACGCCGTGGATCCGGCGAAGCCCGCGACGTTCATGAATCCTCCTCGTTTGTATTGAGCGTAACGCTTGTGGCACAATTTAACCGCGATTCAATTACGCTCGCAAGCGTGTGCTGGACACCCGACGAGCTTTGCCGGGGAGCACTAAAAAACACCAGGAGGAGCTCGATGACCATCTACATGGTCCAGCATGCGTTTTCCCGCCCCGACTGGGAAGACGAGTGGAACGCGTGGTATGGCAACAACCTCAAAGTGCTGTTAGCCGTTCAAGGCTTCAGGACCGGACAACGCTTCAAAGCGCTCGACGGCTCTCCACCGCGGTACATGGCGGTGTATACCGTAGACTCCCCGGACGTTTTCGATTCGCGGCCTTACAAAGACGCTGGCGGGGGCGGTACCAACAGTCAGCGCTTCCGGCCCGCGTACCACGTGTGGACACGCAACCTGTTCGAGGGCATCAAAGCGGCGCCGGCAGTTCGCGATGACGAATATCTGGTATCCGTGGACAGCACCACGCAAAAGGTGGAGCTCCCCGGTGTGCTTCTCACGTGGTTGAATTCGACGGGATTCCATATGACAACGCCGTACCGCGCCATCGGAACGGCGAGACAGGTCTCCGTCGAAGCATTGCGCCAAAACAGCAGCGTCACTGTGTACCGACCCATCACCGCTCAACAGGGTCCGCTTTACTGATGTCTTCCCACGAGGACATGTCGGTCGCAAGACAGGCCCTGTTAATGGTATGGACCGATATCCCTAATGAAATCGAACCTCAGTTCAATGACTGGTATAACCGCGAACACCTGCGCGAGCGTATCGAAGTCCCGGGCTTTATCCGTGCACGCCGTTTTGAGGCGCTTTCCGGAGCGCCGCGGTACATTGCCCTGTACGAGGCGAGCGGGGCGGATGTGCTGCGGTCCGAACAATATCTGCGCTTCAAGAAAGTCCGGGATGAGCGCACGATGCAGTTCACGTCTTTGTTCAGAAACACGCTCAAGGCGACGTGCGACGTCACTGCGCGCGCGGGTGCCGGCGAAGGCGCTTTTCTCGTGCTGCAGCCGATCACGATAGACGCTGCACGCCGGACGGCATTCAGGAACTGGGTCAGCAGCGTCTTGTTTGCGGAGGCGCTGCAAAGCTCCGGCGTGATGGCGGCGACGTTAGCCGAGCACAACAGCGACATGCGCGAGACGGCAGCGCCGCACGACGTGAGAACGGGCGATCGTCATCTGGAGAGCGTCCTGATGCTCGAAGCCGGGAGCGAACGCGGTGTCAGCGCTGCAATATCGCATCTGGATCGGCAAACCCTGGAGCATCACGGCGCCACACCGCATATCGTGATGCAGCCGTGTTCATTTCGCGTGCTGTACACGATGCACGCGTGACCGAGGAGACACTCCGATGACAACCGCGTCGACCCGCCTCGTCGAGTTTCTGATGGGCCTCACGGAAAAAGACATCGGCGCTACGCTGCTGCAGCACGCCACCATGGCCGTTCTCGACAACGTGGCCTGCGGTCTGTACGGCTCCCGCCAGGCGTGGGGGCGCATCGTCAATGACTTCGTGTTGTCTGAAGGCGCCAAAGGTCGCGCCACATTGTACGGCTCGGCACAGCCTATATCCCCGGCGCGCGCGGCACTCGCGAACGGCACCTCGACTCACGGCTTCGAGCTGGACGACATCATCCAGGGCGCCCTGACCCATCCGGGCGCAGTCGTCGCGTCCGCCGCGCTGGCGGCGGCCGAGGAAAGCGGCGCGTCGGGTCCGCGGCTCCTGCTGGCCGTCATCGCCGGTTACGAAATGATGGCGCGCCTCGGTCACGCACTCGGTGCTGAACACAATACCCGCGGATATCACACGACAGGCGTCGCGGGACCGATTGCGGCCGCGCTTGCTGTCGGCATCGTAACGAATCTGCGCAGGGACGAGCTACTCTCCGCGATCGGCATTGCGTGTTCCACCGCCGCTGGAATCAAGGCGTTCACACAAGGTACCGGCGGCATGGTCAAGCGCATGCACGCCGGGCACGCAGCGGAAGCAGGTGTCGTCGCGTGCGAGCTCGCCAGGCGCGGATTCACCGGACCGCTCGAAGGCATAGACGGACGTTTTGGACTGCTCGATGTCATCGGGGGCAGCGACGTGCGGCCTGAGGCGCTCGACAGCGAGCTCGGTGCATCGTTTGCCATTACTCGCATATGGGTCAAAGCGTATCCGTGCTGCGGGCTCATACATTCCACGGCGCATGCGCTCGAATCACTGAAGGCGGAGCATCGATTCTCTCCAGCACAAGTCGAATCGATACGGATTTTCACGAGCAAACGCGCCGTCGAGCAGAACAGCAATCCCGATCCACGCGAGCCGATGGCCGCGCAATACAGCCTCCAGTACTCGGCGGGCGTCGCAGTGGCAAAAGAGGCACGCGATCCCGGTGCGTATGCGCAGCACAACCTTCTCGATGCCGGCGTGAGGCAAATCGCCGCGCGCACGCGGCTCGAAGTCGATCAGAAAATGGACAGCCTCTATCCGGCGCATTTCGCAGCGCGGGTCGTCGTGAGCACGACCGATGGGCGCAATCTCGAGCGCACGGTGATCGATCCGCATGGAACGCCGGCCGATCCCTGCAGCTTCGATGAAGTCGCGGCGAAATTCGCCAAGCTCGCGGCGCTGGTGAAGGAGCCCCAGGCGATCGAACGCATCAGAAGCGCCGCGCGTGATCTCCCATCGGCGCCTTCGCTGGTTACGTTGTCGCGGGCGCTGCGCGAGGGCAATCTGCGCGACGAAGAGTCGGAGGCCCTGGTGACGCACAATGCGTAGAGGGTCAGAGCGTCCCTCGACGATGCCTGCTCCCCTGGCACCTGAGCCGGTGCCATCGATATGGCGTCGATCGACGACAGCCCGCGTGGCCTGTTTTGTCAGCTGCATATTGGCGTCGTTCGCGTTTACGGCGTCAGCTCAAACGTATCCCGCGAAGACGGTGCGCGTGGTGGTGCCGTTTGCCCCCGGCGGCGGCATCGACCTCGTGGCGCGTGTAATCAGCCAGAGACTGCAGGAAAGCATCGGCCAGCCTTTTATCGTCGACAATCGGCCGGGCGGCGGCGGCATCGTTGGCAGCGAAGCGGTTGCGACGGCGCGTGCCGACGGCTATACGCTGCTCGCAGTGCCGATCAGCCATGCGGCGAACGTGAGTCTGACCAAGCTCTCTTTCGACCCGATCGCGGATTTTGCGCCCATCGTCCACATCGCGTCCGCTCCCAACGTCGTGCTGGTGCATCCTTCGCTGCCGGTTAAGACTATCGGTGAATTCGTCCGCCTTGCGCGACAGCACCCCGGTCAGCTGAGCTACGCCTCAAGCGGCAACGGCAGCTCGACGCATCTTGCAGCCGAGCTTTTCAAAATGCTCGCGAAAGTCGATCTCCTGCATGTGCCTTATAAGGGGGGTGGTCTCGCGCTGACCGATCTCCTCGGCGGCCAGGTATCGATGTATATCGCAAGCTTGCCCGCCGCAATGCCGCACGTGCGGTCCGGCAAGCTCAAAGGACTGGCCGTGACGAGCACAGCTCGGGCGAACGCGCTGCCCGACATGCCCACCGTCGTGGAAGCGGGCGTTTCCGGTTATGAATATGTCGGCTGGTACGGAATGCTTGCGCCAGCGGGAACACCACCAATGATCATCGATCGCCTCAACGCCGAAACGAACAAGATACTTCGCCAGCCGGCGATCGTCGAAAAGCTGGCGGCCGACGGCGCACAACCGGTGGGCGGCACTCCAGCGCAATTCGGTGACCACATCCGGAACGAAATCGCGAAATGGGCCAAAGTGGTCATGCACGCGCGCATGCGGGCGGATTAAGGGAGAAGAGCATGAGTGTTCGCGCCCTCTCGTGCCTCGTGGCGATCGCGCTGGCAGCAGGCGCAGCGAGCACGGCGCTCGCACAGGGTTATCCGGAGAAGGCCGTGCGCATCGTCGTCCCATTCACCGCCGGGGGCGGAACGGACATCCTCGCCCGGTTGATCGCGCAAAAGCTGTCGGACGAGTGGGGCCGGAACGTCGTGGTCGATAACCGGCCTGGCGGCGGAAGCGTCATCGGCTCCGAGCTCGTCGCGCGCAGCACCGCGGACGGATACACGCTGTTGCTGACCGCGAACCCGCACACCAGCAATCCGGCGCTGGTTCCCAAGCTGCCGTACGACACACTGCGCGATTTCGCGGCTGTCACGATGCTGGCGTCCGCACCGTTGATGCTCGTGGTCCATCCTGCAGTTCCCGTACGCTCGGTGTCCGAGTTGATAGCGTATGCGAAAGCCCGCCCGAACCAGCTCACATACGCAAGCTCCGGGAACGGCGGTCCTCAACATCTTGCAGGTGAGCTCTTCAAATACATGGCCGGCGTCGAGGTGCTGCACGTGCCGTACAAAGGCGGAGCGCCGGCGATCACGGATCTGCTGGGCGGCCAGGTTCAGCTTGCTTTCGGCGCCATGCTTACCGTGCTGCCGCACGTCAAAGGCGGCAAGCTGCGAGCCCTCGCGATCACCAGCGCCAAGCGCTCTGAAACTAATCCTGAGTTTCCGACGATCGCGGAGAGCGGCGTTCCGGGATTTGAAGTGATGACGTGGTATGGCGTACTCGCCACAGTGGGGACCGCTCGTACGACCGTTCTGAAGATACAGAGCGCCATGGCGCGTGCATTGACGACGCCCGAAGTGAAAGAAAGATTGTCGCGCGATGGGCTGCAGGCGCTCGGCAGCAGACCTGAAGAGTTTGAGTCTTTCGTCAAGAAGGAAATCGCGAAGGTCACGCAGCTTGTGAAGACGGCGGGGATCAAGGCTGATTGACGAAGTGACGAAGTGACCGATCGATGAAGAGCACTGCCTGTGAGCCTCAATACGAAAAGAGTGACGATGAGCGAAAAAGCGCAGTATGACGTTGTGATTGTCGGTGGCGGCATTGCGGGCATGATCGCGGCCAATCGCGCTGCACAGCTCAACTTGCGCGCGGTGGTGCTCGAGCAGGGTAGCGCAGAAAAGTATCTGTGCAACACGCGATACACCGGTGGTACGTTTCACATCTGCCTTCGAGAAATCATGCTGGACGAGGAGATCCTCAGGCAGAAGATCGTCGAAACGACCGCAGGATTCGTCAAGCCCGCGCTCGCGCAGCTCATGGCGCGCGAGGGCCGCCGCGTGGTGCGCTGGCTGCAGGAAGAGGGAATCCGGTTCATGCGGGCGAGTGCATCGGAATATCACAAATGGGTGCTCGCCCCGCCGGGCCGCAGCAGACCCGGCCTCGATTGGGAAGGCCGCGGCGGAGACGTGCTGCTGCGAACGCTCGAGACGCGGCTGATCGCGCGCAAAGGCGAGCTCGTGCGAGGCGCTCGTGCAAAGAGCCTTCTCGTCGAGAGCGGCCGTTGCGTCGGCGTGATTGCGGAACGCAGCGGCGAGGAGACGTCTTATCGCGGACGCGCCGTTATCATTGCGGACGGCGGCTTCCAGGGGGATGCGGAGCTTGTCGCGCGATACATCTCGAAGCACCCTGAGCGCCTGAAGCAGCGCGGTGCCGGCACGGGCTGTGGCGATGGATTGAGAATGGCAACTGCGCTGGGCGGGGCTCTGGTCGGAACGGATCGGTTTTACGGTCACATGCTGTCACAGACCGCGCTCACCAACGATAATCTCTGGCCCTATCCGTATCTCGACAGTCTCGTCACAGCGGGGATCGTGGTCGATGCCGCCGGGCAGCGCTTCGTGGATGAGGGGCGCGGCGGCGTTTACGTTACCAATGCCGTTGCACGGCTGGACGATCCACTCGGGACATTCGTCATCTTCGACAGCGCGATCTGGGAAAAGGCAGGTCGCAATGGACTCATCCCCGCGAATCCGCATCTGGAGCGGGAAGGGGCCGCCATGCATCGCGCCGATACGATCGAAGCGCTGGCGAAGGCTGCTAAGCTACCTGTTGAGGCCTTGAGCAAGACCATTTCGGCGTACAACGAGGCACTCTCCACCGGGAAATTGCAGACCGCAATCACACCCCAAAGATTGTCGAGCCGCTACGAGGCGTGCGCTATCGTGAAGGCGCCATTTTATGCAGTGCCTGCGTGCGCCGGCATTACGAACACGATGGGCGGTATCAGCGTGAACGAGCACGCGCAGGTTCTGCGCGCTGACGATACCGTCATCGATGGCTTGTACGCGGCAGGCGCGGCAGCGGGCGGACTGGAGGGCGGACCCGAGATCGGATATGTAGGCGGACTCGCGAAAGGCGGAGTAACCGGTCTGGTATCGGCCGAGCACATTGCGGCGAACATCGGGCAACCTGCATAGACGAGTGCGCGCCGTCGTGTGCCTGCCTGTTCTCCGGCTGTTCGCGGCGCGATGGACGATTGCTATAAACGCAGTCCCTATTCACTTCGAACGGGCGCATCACGCTTGGCACTCGACCGTGTAACTTCCGACCGCAGCCAGCGCACGAACGTTTTCACCTCGGGCCGGTTTTCTGCCGACGCCGCAACGATCAGCCAGTACGCGCGATCTTGCCCGAGGCTCGCATAACGCCCGTCGCGCAGCGGCGTGACGAGCCGCTTTTCATCGATGAGACTTTTGACGAGTGGAAAGCGGCCGAGGGCAAGACCCTGGCCGGAGATTGCGGCCTGGATGACCTGATCGTAATGGCTGAAGCGTAAAGCGCGCACGCGCTTTGGCGCTCGCAGATTCATGGTCTCGAGCCACACGTTCCACGAAAGCCACGGCGTACGAACCTCAGGGTCCTCGTAGTGCAGCAGCGGCAGCTGTAGCAACTCCTCGGGATTGCGAATGCGGCCGTGCGCCCGCGCGAGCGCTGGGCTGCAGACCGGCGCCACCTGCTCACCGAACAGCATCACCGCGCCGTCGCCTGCTTTTTCAGCGGTGCTGTAACGAACCGCGACATCGAGCGATCCGCGCTCGAGGTCGCGCACCATGTTGTCGGCAGCGATGTGCACGGTGATGTCCTCGAAGCGCGACTGAAAGTGCGCGAGACGTGGCACGAGCCACAGCGACGCAAATGTCACCGTCGTCGTCACTGTAACCACAGGATTCGTCGCTGCCCGCACGCTCGCGGTTGCATCGCGCAACTGTTGCAACGCCTTTGCCACTTCGCGCGAATACAGGGCGCCGGCTTCGGTCAGTACCAAAGCGCGCGTGCGTCTCTGGAAAAGCTTGACTCCGAGTTGCTCTTCCAGCGTCTGCACCTGACGGCTGATCGCCGACTGCGTGACAAAAAGCTCTGCGCCGGCGGCCGTAAACGACAAGTGGCGCGCGGCGGCTTCGAAACCGCGCAGCAAGTCGAGTGAAGTAGGCAGATCGCGCTCTTTATGCATTCCCGTGACGCATGCGTGCCGTGCTGAAACATCGTTTGTTTATTCATTCTAGCGGAGACATAGTGGCGCATGTCGGTCTCTCCAGGAGTACAGGCCATGAGCATCTTTCGTTCCAGGCGCGCGCCACGCAGCGGCCTCGTGAAGATCGAACGTATGCAGCCGATTGCATTTCATGCGTCCCCTGGATCGGCGGTGTATGCGATCGACGGACTGCTGTGGCTCACACAAGAAGGGCTCATCGACGACGTCGTGCTCGCGCCAGGCGGGCGGTTCGACGTCCGACAGACGGGTCTGATCGTCGTCAGCGGTGTGGAAGAGCCTGCGCTGGCCTATGTCGCGAAAGCCAAGCGCGCGGATCGGGGCCGCTCCGTCGCGATTACATCCGAGCGCTTTCACGCCGCCGAACGTGAGGCACGTGAGCTGCGCCGGCGGGAGCTCGCGCGCACGGTCAGGCGCACGCGTGAGTTCTTTGTGCGGCTCGGCGTGATCGCAAGAGACCTTTGGCGCGAAAAGCGCTGGGCGCTTGCGCCTAGTCGCGCTTGGCGATCATGAGGTGTTTTGTCCAGCGGTCCTTGTGGATACCGATGACATCGAGCTGATCGACGTAGTACAGGATCTTGCCTTCGAGTGTGTCCGGAAACTTCGCAGCGCTCGATGAGTGCGTCAGCATGACGTGGCTGATCTCGTGCGGCACGCCTTTCTGCACGGCGAGATGGGCGCACCAGAAGCCGTGACCGTAGTTTTTGCCGATCGCGGTGCGCCTGACTTTGCCGTCGGGCCCCGGTTCGTATTCCACGACTTTGCTCGCGTCCTGAAGAACGGCCGCAGCGATGAGGTGGTCGCGGTTCACTTCGATGCCGTGATACTTCTTGAATGCATCAGCGACACTCAATGCCATCGCGACGACGCACTGCGTGTGGGGCAGGTTGGGGTAAGGGATCTCGAATGATGTCGGCAGAGCACCCGGATCGTCCCACGCCGACATTTCCCACATCTCCTGCCAGATCTCGATGACCGCGTTTCGCAGTTTCTCATCACGTATTTCCTGCACTTGCGGATAGAGCGCGATTACGTCGAGCGGTTTCCTGGCAGTATCCATGGCTACTCCTTGTTTCGTGCGGCTCGGGCTATGGCGAGAGCGTAATCCCGGCTTCCTTGATGACCTTGGCCCATTTTGGAATCTCCTCGCGGATGAGCTTGTCGAATTCCTCGGGCGAGCTGCCTACGGGCTCGTTGCCCATGCTCGCCATCCGCTCGACGATCGCCGGCGTTCTCACGATCTTCACCAGTGTCTGATTCAAACGCGCGATGATGGCGCGGGGCGTGTGTGCGGGCGCAACGATGCCGTACCAACCGTTGGATGAAAAACCGGGAACGCCGGCTTCACTGACCGTGGGCAGGTCCGGCGCGAGCTTCGAACGGCGCACGCCCGCAGCGGCCAGCGCGCGCAGCTTGCCGCTGTGAACGTAAGGCAGCGCTACCGTTACCGTGTTGAACATCACCTGTACCTGTCCGCCGAGCAGGTCGGTCAGTGCTGCAGCATTCCCTTTGTAGGGGACGAACAGCAGATCGATGCCGGCCTGCAGCTTGAAGAGCTCACTGCCGAGGTGCTGCGAGCTGCTCGGGAGCGCGGCAATCGAGTACTTTCCCGGATTCTGCTTCGCCAGCGCGATCAGCTCTTTCACCGATTTCACGGGCAGAGACGGGTGCACGACGAGAAGGCTTTCGTTCGTCGCGAGCATCGTAACCGGCGCGAAGTCGCGCACGGTATCGAACGGCAGCTTGGGATACAAGCTCGGATTCGTCACGTGACCCGAGAAGACAAACAACAGCGTATAGCCATCGGGAGCGGCTTTCGCGACGATGTCCGCGCCGATGTTGCCGCCGGCTCCCGGCCGATTGTCGACGATGATCTGCTGCGACAGGGCTGGCCCCATTGCCTGTGCGACGAGCCGCGCCATCGTGTCTCCACCGCCGCCTGCGGAAGAGCCGACGATGATCCGCAGCGGCCTCGTGGGATAGTCCTGTGCCGCGGCAGGGACGCCGCACGCGATGAGCGCTATGACGCTCAGGATGAGTGCAGGCTTGAATCTCAAGGGTGCGCGGGAAGACATCATTGCCAAGATACCATCGTAAAAAACACGCTGATTGTACTGCGCTGGTGGGCTCGCCTGGGTGACAGGCCGTGGCAAGCTCTCGCGTCCGCGATTCGCACCCCGCGCAATGGAGCTCTCAGGAATCGGATACAGTAGACGTGACTGCGATGACGACGGAAGAGGCGATGGCATCCACAAAAAAAATGACGATGCGATTCGTGAGAGTGAGATATCGATGAGCCGGCGCCGGAGCATGAAGCTTGCGGGTGCACCACTCGCGACGAGCGCCGTGACGGGACTGAGCGCATGTGTTTCCGGCGGCGGCGCTTCGCGTGAGCCCGTGGTCGACACATCCATCGGTAAGGTGCGCGGTGCAATGCACGAAGGTGTTTACACGTTCAAAGGCATTCCCTACGGCGCGAACACGGCCGGCGTGAACCGATTTCAGCCTCTCAAGCCCATTCAATGGAACGGCGTTCGCGACGCGCTGGATTACGGCCCCCGCGCACCGCAGAACGAGCGTCCATCGACTGCGCCACATCTCGCCTGGATACGCGACACGCGTGCGTTCAGCGAGGACTGCCTCGTGCTGAATATTTTCACGCCGGCGATCGACGACGCGAGCAAACGTCCGGTAATGGTGTACATCCACGGCGGCGGCTTCGCGACCGGTGCGAGCAGCGCGCCGGGGCTCGACGGCACGAACCTCGCAAAACACGGCAACGTCGTGCTCGTTTCGCTCAATCATCGGCTCAACGTATTCGGTCATCTGTATCTGGGCCACGTTGACAACCGCTATGCCGATTCAGGCAATGTCGGCATGCTGGACGTGATCGCGGCACTCGAGTGGGTGAAGCAGAACATCGCGTCGTTCGGTGGAGACGCCGGGAACGTCACGATCTTCGGACAATCAGGTGGAGCGTCCAAAGTCGCTGTCCTGATGGCAATGCCTGCCGCTCACGGTTTGTTCCACAAAGCCATTATTCAGAGCGCGTCGTCTCTGCTCACGATGGCGACACCCGAAGCTGCTGAGCGCAACACGTATTTCTTGTTGGCCGCGCTGGGACTCGACAAGTCGAAGATCGGTGCGCTGCATGAGCTGCCCGTGGACACGTTGCTCAAGGCAATGTCTGCCGGGATCAAGGCGGCGGGCAGCATCGACAACTATCGGCCGCTGGTGGATGAGCGAGCGCTTCGCGTCCATCCGTTCGAGCCCACCGCCCTGCAACTCTCGGCAAAGGTGCCGATGCTGATCGGCTGGTGCGAGACCGAAGCCCGCTTCACGTTCTCGCAGAATCCCTCCGAGTTCGAGCTCACCAGCGACCAGGTTCGCG
>JAQGNH010000378.1 GCA_028291945.1 Betaproteobacteria bacterium | reverse complement strand
TGTCGGTCATCTCGCCCGCGCCTTTCGTCCTGTTCTACTGGTTGAATGCCGACATCGCACTGGAGGCTTCGCGCATCACCAACGACGGCATCGCACGAATGGCTGCGCAATTTCCAGAGCGCCTGCTCGGTATGGGCACGCTGCCGATGCAGAATCCGGACGCGGCGATTTCCGAGCTGGAGCGTATCGTGAAGCAGCACGGCTTTCGCGCGATCGAGCTGGGCTGTTCAGTCGAAGACGAGCAGCTCGCCGATGCGAGGTTTCGCCCGGTGCTGCGCCGGGCGCAGGAGTTGAAGGTGTTCATTTTCACGCATCCGTACAGCAACGTCGATTTTTGCGGACTCGAAAATTACTACTTGAGAAATCTCATAGGCAATCCGCTGCATACGACGATCATGGCGGCGAACCTCATGTTCTCGGGTGCGCTCGACGAGCTGAAGGACCTGAAGATATGCCTCGCGCACGGCGGCGGTTACGTGCCTTATCAGATCGGACGTCTTGCGCATGGACACGAGGTGCGCACGGACGCGCGCAAGCTCACCAAAACTTCGCCTAACGATCTGGTACGGCGCTTTTATTACGACGCGCTGATCCACGATACTCGCGCCTTGCGCTACCTGATCGACTTGGTGGGGGCCGACCGCATTGCGATCGGGACCGATTCGCCTTTCGACATGGGCGAAGAGGAGCCGGTCGTTATGATCGACAGCGTCAGAGGACTCACGGAGCAAGAACGGGAGCAGATATTCGGGCGTACCGCGCTGGCATTGCTGGGCGGAACTGAAAATGACATCGCCCGCTCTTGAGATGAGCTTTAAAGGAGTCTGGATGAAGCGGTTCACTGCAATAGGATGCGCACTGGTATCCCTCGTCGTTTGGGGCCCTGCTGCGCTTGCACAGCAATCCGCCGCCGTTACCTATCCCTCGAGGCCCATCAGGCTCGTCGTGCCGCTTGCCGCCGGCGGACCGAGCGATCACATGGCGCGCGCGCTGGCGCAAAAGTTGGGCGAGAGCGTGAAGCAGTCGATCATCGTCGACAACCGTCCGGGCGCGACCGGCGTGATCGGCACCGACGTCGTTGCAAAAGCTCCCGCTGACGGCTACACGCTCTTACTCGCACAAACGGCGATCACCGTGAACGCGAGCCTCTTTCCGAAGCTGCCCTACGATACGCTGCGCGACCTGGAACCCATCTCTCAGCTCACCAGCGCACCGTACCTGCTCGCCGTTCACCCATCTTTACCGGTCAAATCGTTTCAGCAGCTCATTACTTTTGCCAAAGCGCGACCGGGCCAGCTCAATCACAGCTCGGGCGGCAGCGGGACAGGGCCGCACCTGGCCATAGAGTTGCTCATGCAAAGGACCGGCATCAAGTTCACCCACGTGACGTACAAGGGCGGAGGGCCTGCGCTCATCGACTTTATCGCGGGCCACACCCAGGTCTACATGACCAATATCGTGACCATGCTCCCACAGGTGAAAGCAGGAAAAGTACGCGCGCTCGCAACTTCAGGCGCCACGCGATCGGACGCTGCGCCCGATGTGCCGACGATCGCCGAATCGGGTTTGCCCGGCTACAGCGAAGGCGCTTTCCATGGCGTCATGGCGCCCGCGGGTATTCCCAAAAATGTTGTCGAGAAACTCCATGCCGAGATCGTCAAGGCCATGCGCTCGCCTGAAGTGCTCAGCCGCCTCACGGCCGAAGGCGCGCAGGTCGTGGCCAGCACGCCGCAGGAGTACGGTGCGCGCATCCGCACCGACATCGACAAGTGGGCTAAAGTGATCAAGCAGGCCGGTATACGTCCGGAATGACGCTGTCCAAACTGCTCGCAGCGAACATCAGATCAGTCTGCACTGTTCAGCGTCAACAATACTCATAGCCTACGCGGAGCATTTCGAACATGGCAGCTTTGAAGTTGGCAGGTGTACTCGCAACAGCGCTCATGATTGTTTCCCAGGCGGCTCAGCCGCAGACCGCCTACCCGACGCGGCCCCTTCGAATCGTCGTGCCGAGCGCCGCTGGCGGCGCCGGTGACACGGTGGCGCGCGTGATCGCTCAACCTCTGTCCGAACGCATCGGCCAACCGGTTCTCGTCGATGCCCGGCCCGGTGCAGGCGGAATCGTCGGCACCGAAGTCGTCGCAAAGTCTGCAGCCGACGGGCATACGCTGCTCCTCAGTCTGCCGTCGATGACCATCAACCATTCGGTATACAAGACACTGCCCTACGATGTGCTGCGCGATTTCGCGGCGATTACGCAGGCAACGAGTCAGCCCAACATGTTCGTGGTGCATCCGTCCGTGCCTGCGAAGTCGGTGAAAGAGTTGATCGCTCTCGCGAAAGCAAGACCCGGCGAGCTCGCGTTCGCCTCCTCCGGCACCGGCACTTCGTCGCACCTCACCGTGGAGCTGTTCCTGCTCATGAGCGGGACGCGCATGCTGCACGTTCCCTACAAAGGGCCGACACCCGGCGTGATCGATCTCGTTGCGGGCCGCATTGCGCTGGCCGCACCGAGCACGATTGCGACGATTGCGCACGTGAGAGCTGGGCGGCTGCGTGCAATCGGCGTAAGCACGCTGAAGCGCGTCACAGCCTTGCCTGAAATTCCCACAGTGTCAGAGGCCGGTGTACCGGGATACGAATCAGTATCGTGGTACGGTCTATCTACACCGACCGGCACGCCCAAGGACGTCATTGCGCGGCTGTACAAGGAGACCGCGGCGATCCTGCGCACGAGCGAGATGAAAGATCGCTTTGCGCGCGACGGCACGGAAGTCGTCGCAACGTCGCCTGACGAATTCGCGGCGTACATCCGCAGCGAAGTCACAAAGTGGGCGAAGGTCGTGAAAAGCGCGGATATCAAGCCGGAGTGATGCGTTCGGCGTCACTCCGCACGAGCAGGCGCGCGGCGCACGAATAGACGGAAAACCAGCTTTCCTCCGTAACCGCCGCCTTCCTCAGGCGATGTACTCGATCGTTCTCTTTTAATCAGCCCGCCGCGAGCTTCCTGCACAGCGCATCGACCTTGGGATAGTCCCGGATCGCCCACGACTGCGCGAGAATGTCTTCAGACGTGCGTCGATCGAACACGAGCTGTAACTGCGCCAGCGTCTTCAGCGAGATGTCTTCGTCGGTCATCGGGCGCCCTTCGCTGCCCCGGCAGTGCAGTACGCGCTTTTCCAGCGTCCTGCCGTCTCGCAGCAGCACGCGCGCCTGCGCGGCTTCGCGCCCTACGCTCGCATCGCCCTTCAGCACGATCTTGCGGCGCAGATTGGCGATCGCCGGGTCGTTCACCTTGTCTTCGGTTTGCTCGGCAATGCCCGCCGCCTTATAGACGAACGAAGCCGCAGCCCAGTGCTGCAGGCTGGTCTGCAGCAGGCCGCGTGTCTTCGGCTCCGGGCGGCTCGTGAGCTGAACGGCAAGCGGGTTCACCGTCAGCTCGATGCGCTCGATCTGTGTGTGATCGAAGCGCTCGGCTTTGGCGATCTCGAGACAGACGTCGATGATCGGATGGATCACGAAACCGCACGGATAGGGTTTATACGCGAGCGTCAAGATCTCGAAGGACTCGCCGAGCTTGTCGAGCGCTGCCTCGAGATTGGCGTTCTTGCCATACGACGCCGCAAACCCTTTGGGTCCTTCGATCATGGTGTCGGTGCACGGGAATCCGCGCGCAGCGAACATCGCCGCCGTGAGGCCGCAGCGGGCGGCGTGGCCCTGGGTGAAGTGGCTCGCCATGGTGCCGTGCGCTTCGCGGATACCGCCCGCCTGATTGGCGGCGAGGCCGATCGCCGCGGTCATCCGAGACTCGTCGAAACCCATGGCTTTTCCAGCGGCGACTGCGGTGCCTATGGGCCCGGCCAGACCTGTCATCGACAATCCGACTCCGCATTCGGCAGGCGGCGTGAAAAGGATGTTGCCGATGCGGCATTGGATCTCGTCGCCGAGGATGAGTGCGTGGACGAAGTCGTCGCCGGTGATCGTCTGGCGCTCCGCAAGCGCGAGCAGCGCCGCCGCCACCGAACTCGTCGGATGCGCAACCGTACGGAAATGCGTGTCGTTGAACGTGAGCGCGCCCGAGCTCATCGAATTGATGAATGCCGCGCTGAGCGGATCGAGTCGTTCTCTGCGGCCTACGATGACACAGGTTCCGCCACCGCTGAATTCGCTCAGCGCATCGATCGCCTCCCGAACGCCGTCTTCACGCGAACCCGATGCAGCGCCGCCAATCCAGTTCACGAACGCGCGCACGCCCTCATGCTGGATTTCAGGGCGCAGCCTGTCGAACTCGGACGAACACACATAATTGGCGAGCGTACGGGTAAGCCCGGTCATGAATAGCTCTTCATGATTAATCGATCTTGATTTTCGCCGTCGCGATGGTCCTGCGCCACTGCTCGTATTCGGCACGCATGAATTTCGCGAATTCATCGGGGGTCGTGGGCGCGGGTTCGGCGCCTTCACGGGCAAGTCGCTGCGCAACGTCCTTGTCCCTGAGCGAGCGCACCACTTCGCCATTCAGTTTGGAAACGACGTCCTTCGGCAACGCTGCCGGGCCCAGAAGCCCGTACCATGTAACATATTGAAAACCAGGCACACCGGATTCCGCGACCGTGGGAATTTCTGGCGCGGCCGGAGAGCGCTTCGCACTCCCCACCGCGATACCTTTCAGGCGGCCGGTCTTCACGTACTGCAGGACCGAAGGCATGCTGTTGAACATGAGCGACACATGACCTGCGAGCACGTCAGTGATCGCAGGCGCCGTGCCCTTGTAAGGAATATGTACCATGTCGATGCCCGTCATCGACTTGAGCATTTCGACTCCGAGATGTTGCGGGCTGCCGGGCCCGACGGACGCATAGTTGATCTGCCCCGGCTTCGATCTCGCCAATTTGACGAGCTCGCGTACCGAATTCGCCGGCACCGATGGGTGCAGCACGAGGATCTGCGGATTGATCACGACCAGGCTGATCGGCGCCAGATCGGAAAATACGTTGTACGGCAGCTTCGTACCGAGCGCCGGTGCGATCGACATGCTTCCTCCCGTTGCGAACAGCAGCGTGTAACCGTCGGGCGGAGCGCGCACCACCGCTTCGACGCCGATCACGCCGTTCGCGCTCGGCCGGTTATCGACGATCACCTGCTGTCCCCACGCCTCGGTGAATTTCTGACCCACCATCCGCGCGACCAGATCCGTCGGACCGCCTGCGGGGAAATGGACCACCATTCGAATCGGTTTTGTCGGATAGCTTTGGCCGAACGCCAGCGCTGCGCTGAATGCCGCCCCCACAGCCAGGCCGCGCAAGACAATCTTTGTATTCATGCTCTCCTCGGGAAGTTCCATTGCGTCATAGCGGTGAAAGCGTAGCACGTCGCGCGCGCGATGGCGGGTCAACACCAGCCGCTGAGCTGCGTTTATACTCCGTGTCCTGAGTGAGGAACCAGAATATGATCAAGCACAAAATCAGTCTTATCGCGGCCTGTTGTGCTGCGGCGTTCTCAACCACCCACGTGCAGGCTGCGCAGAGCGATGCCGCACCCGGCTATCCAAGCAAACCAATCCGCTTCATCGTTCCGTTTGCGCCGGGCGCCGGCACGGACATGACGGCCCGCACGATCGCGCAGAAGCTCAGCGAAAAGTGGGGGCAGCAGGCCGTTGTCGACAATCGCACCGGCGCCGGAGGTGCGATCGGCGTCGATACGACAGCGAAAGCGCTGCCGGACGGCTATACCATCTGCCTGATCTCGGCCTCGAACACGGTGAACACCGCGACGAATCCCTGGCTGCCGTACGATTTGTTGAAGGACATGCAGGGGATCACCCAGGCCACGTCTTTGTTTTACGTCATGTATATCCATC
>JAQGNH010000359.1 GCA_028291945.1 Betaproteobacteria bacterium | reverse complement strand
GGGTCGATGAGAAAGGTGTTGCGCCTGGCGAATTTAATTACGCCGAAGTCGCGCAATGACCCATAAAGCGCCGCGACTTTGCCTTTACGATCGGCGAGAAGGATAAATGGCAGCTTGTATTTACGCGAGAACTCGGCGTGGCTGTCGCTGTCATCGACGCTCACGCCACACACGGTGGCTCCGAAAGCTTCAAGATCGCGCATCGCGTCGCGATAGCGTCCGGCCTGTTCGGTACAGCCCGGTGTGTCGTCCCGCGGGTAAAAGTACAACACCAGCCATTTGCCTCGAAACTCGTCGAGCGTGCGCGCGGTGCCGTTCTGGTCTGGAAGCGTGAAAGGCGGAGCGGCGTCGCCCACCTGGGGCAGATTCCGGCCAATTCGAGAATTTCTGCGCCACAGGAGCGCACCGATTGCGAGTGCAACAGCGACTAAGATGGCGATCACGGTGGACTGAGCAATCTGGCTGAGCGGCCGGTCATGCGCACGATCAGATCCCCAACGTGGAGCTGCTCAGTATCGCCATGTGTTTTACGCACTCGCCTCGTTTGCACGCTGGTTGCGCCAGATGTTAGGCCTGTGGACATACAACCACAACCACAAGCGAAGGCGAGGCGACGTGAATTACGACTGCTGTGATACCTCACGCGCCTGCAAGGTGCTGAAACGGCATGAATACGTCGGCGAGGGAGATACGGTTCTACGTCGCCTTGGTCAGCTACTGGGAGAGGCGTAACTGCTGCGCTGTCAACGACTCCGGCTTCTACGCAATGCGTAGAACGGTCGCTACGGCTGGGAATCAGGAGCGGAGCGGTCGGAATGGAGACGCGCCGGCGTGCAGGGGCTATTCCTGGTACGGCACGAAGCCGTACTTCACCTGCAGATCGACGACGTCGCTCGAAAGGGCGTAATCGATGAACTGCTTTTGCACCCCCTGCGGAAGGTGGCGGGTGACCAGAGTCATCGGCCGCGACAACATGTAGTTGTGGTTCTGAATGGTCCTGCTCGACGCGATCGAACCGTTATAGGCGAGCAACTTGATGCCAATCCCCGCCTGCGCGCTGCGCTCGGCTTCGGCGACCGAGGCCAGCGTGACCGCCTTCGGGTCTTTCGCTACCACTCTGATTCCCTCTTCACCGGTGTTGACTACGATGTGCGGCCTCATCTGATCTCGCCTGAGGTTGAGGCGCTCCAGGATGAGCTCGACGGAGCCGTGACCCTGAGTGCGCCACGCCAGATTGATCGGTAGATCGCGTCCTCCCAGTTGCTTCCAGTTCACGATCCGGCCTGTAAGGAGCTCGGACAATTCTCGAGAGTTGACGCCCTTGATGGGATTATCGCGATGCACGACCACAGCGAGGCCGTCCCGTGCGATCGGGAAGCCGAAAAGGTCGCGTTCGTTATTGAACAGGGCGCGCGACAGCATGCCTACGTCAGCTGTTCCCGCGCGCAGCTCGACTATTCCTCTCCCTGATCCGATCGAACGCACATCGATTTTGATGCCTGGATGCTTGCTTTCAAAGCGCCGCGCGACATCGTTCATCAGCGGAAAGAGCGTCGCCGAGCCGGTGACAACCAGCTTCCCTTGAACCGTCTTGACTGTGGAGAACCCCTGCGCCTGCACCGGGGAAATCATCAGGCACAACAGAGCCAGCACCAGGATGAAAACTGGTCGGCTGCGTGCGTTAATCGTCATGATTCCAGTGTGGGCTCTGAGAATTATCGGGTGCGTACACGCACGCCAGGAAACTACCGTCACCGGCGACCCGAGGCCGCTGCAGCCCGATTGCCTGGAAGCACAGGTGTGATTTCGACCAACAGGCGTTCGACCAGGGGCCGTGCCGCGGCAAACGCATCGCGGGTCGCGGCAAGATCACGCTCTTTCGCATGCCGCGCCAAATCTGTAACGCACTGGAGCACTTGCGGCGCGTCGAACACACCAACGGCGCCTTTGAGCGAATGCGCCTCTGCGTACGCACGCTTGAGATCTTCGGCGGTAAGGGCACTAGCGATGAGGTCCAGGAGGTCCGGTGCGGTCCGCACGAAGATCTGGGCGACCTTGCCGAGCAATGTCTCGTCGCCGCCCAATCCCAGCAGCGTCTTTTCCACGTCCATCAGCTGACCGGTGCTCATAGAGGCGCTCCTCCGGATAAAAGGCGAGCGCATGCTAACGCGCGCATCGTCGGACACCGAAGGATTTCCGTCACGCCGACTGAGCGCGTGCGCAATCGATGGACGTCCGGAGGGCTATGAGGTTGAGCTTACGAGGACGGTAGTGCGCACCACAGTGCGCTCCCTGCACGCGGAATCGACCCATCCGCACCGGCCGCAAGTTCGGTGCGAACACCCGGCGACTGCAGGTGGCCGCAGCGGAGCTCGGTTTCGGACTTGCGGTGGCGGCAAAGTGTCGTTAACGTTTACAACCGCGTCCGCTACATCGTGCAGTTGACGAGTATCCCGTTGAAAGTTAAGCACGCTCCCAGACTGGCACTGAATTCGCTTTTGATTGTGAGGATTACGCGGCGTGCGGTTGCGGCAACATCGGGCTGGTTACGAGCCTTTTTTGGGTACAGTTTCGCGTCGGGTGCGTTAAGGCATAAAGCCCGACTGAATGTATCGCCAGCCGCAACTTGGGTGCACCATGGTCAACTGGTGTTCGTACAAAGCTCGTTGGGGCGCTGGCTTTAGCAGCGTGCGGATGCCACCGGTGTGCAGATCGTCAGCCAGCGTCTTTCGACACGAGGACCGACTGCATTGCCGATGCTTTTAATCACGGTTTTGATAACAGGGGAATTGCAATGGCCGAGTCACAAGGAGATTTCAGCTGGTCCGACGATACACTGGTCGTAGTCAAGCGCGTTGACGCGATCGCGGTTTACAGAAATCCGGAAGGCGACATCGTAATCAGGCAGGAACGCCGCGGAGGCAACGAGGACAACATCGTCATTGTGCCAGGCCAGCAAGCTTATACTCTGGTCGAGTCCATCCAGAGACTACTCAAAGGTCAGCTGTTCTCGCTGTCTGCCGATCCACGATAAAGCCTACGCGCCCATTGCAGAAGCCATTAAAAGAAAAACGTAATAACTGGAAGTTCAAGAGCGCAGAAGACCGCTCGTGGCTCTGGCACGTGACGCGGCCGGACGGTACGGAATCGTCGTCTGTCAGGGGCTTCCCGACTCTGAAGGACTGCATAGACGACGCTCGCCAGCACGGCTATGTGGTATGGCTGGCGGAAGCCGACCGGCGCAGGACGACGCACTAACGCTGTAGTTCTGTTATGTGCCTCGCGCGAGTTTGAGGAAGTTCGGCTCCGGGTGCGGCAGCGGCGGCAGTACCCATGTGCCGGTTCCTACGGGACGGATCTCGCGGTCGACCACCACCTCAACGAGGTACGGCTTGTTCGACTTGATCGCGGTGTCGATCGCCCCTTCCAGATCTGCGGGGCGTTCGACCCGCGTGCCTTCCACGCCAAACGATCGCGCCAGCATGGCAAAGTCGGGGCTCTGGAGAGCACCGGTGCGCTCTTTGGTGAAGCTTGTGGCGAGCTCGCCCGTCTTGAACAACCCGAGCTGGAGATCGCGTATCGAGCAGTAGCCGTGGTTGTTCCACACCACCCATACCGCCGGGATGTCGTACTCCACTGCTGTCGCAAGTATATGCGGCGTCATCAGGAAGGAACCGTCGCCGACCACTGCGACAGCCGGTGAGTCCGGTTGGGCGAGCTTGGCGCCGAGAATGCCCGACGTCGCGTAACCCATAGCAGCAAAGCCCCACGATTGCAGCAGATGGCGCGGACGGCGCGACTTCCAGAGCTGCACGACCCAGTTGTGGTGGACGCCGACGTCGGTGGCGAAAATCGCGTTCTCGGGAACGACGCGCGAAAGGGCGTGCATCAGGCGCTCCGGGCGCACCGGTGTTGCTTCGCTTTGGGCGAACTTGCCCTGGTAATCGTCCCATAAGCTCGTGGCTTCGCTGAGACGCGCAGTCCAGTCGGCATAGCTCTTGGTGCCGGAGCCTAGTTTCTCGCGCGCCATTGTTGTGAGCGCAGTAAGCGCTCCTTTCGCATCGCCGATGATGCCGATTTCGGTTGGGTAATTGCGTCCGATCTCGACCGGATCGATATCCACCTGAATGAGCATCGTCGGCGGAATCTGCAGGGTGTAGCCCTCGATCCACGCGCTCGTCGTTCGATCGTCGAAGCTGCAGCCGAGCGCGAGCATCACGTCCGCGTTCTTCGTTGCTTCATTCGCGGCGTACGTGCCGTTGCGGCCGATCGGCCCCAGTGCCATGTCATGGTCTTCGTCGATGGCGCCTTTGCCGTTGGGACTGGTGACGACCGGTATGCGCACGACGCGAATGAACTCGAGCAGCTCGTCCGATGCTTCGCTCAACAGCACGCCTTGTCCGCAGAGGATGACCGGACGCTGCGCTTCGAGAAGCCGCTGCAGCGCCTTGCGCAAGCCTTCCGGGTCGCCGGGCGAGCGCTGGTAGACGACAGGATCCGGATTGGGCACCGGCAACGATGTTTCTTCCTGAAAAACGTCGAGCGGCACGTCGATGTTCACGGGCCCGGGCCTGCCGGTACGCAACAGGCCGAACGCCTGTTTCATCGCGAGCGGAACCATTTCGGCACGCGTGGGCTGGAAGCTGCGCTTCACGTACGGCCGGATCACCGATGGAAAGTCGCCCTGGTAAAAGCGGCCGGTCTCCTGAAACGGCATGCGGTTGAACTGCGTTGTGGGAACGTTGCCCGTGATCGCGAGATAGGCAGACGAATCCATCATGGCATTCGCAAGGGCGATTACCAAATTGCACGAGCCCGGCCCACATGATGTGAAAGTCGCAACCGGTTCGTGCTTCACCTTGTAGTACGCATCCGCCATGTAGCCAGCGGACTGTTCGTGGTGAGTCGATATTGTTTTGATCCGGTCCGATGCGGCAGCCGCTGCGTCGAGGAAGCCGACGTTGCCGTGCCCGCAGACGCCGAAGAGGTAAGGCACCTTCTCCTTGATCAGGTACTCGACCATGATCTCGGCGCCTTTGTACGTGCGGGCTGACGTCTGGCTTTGCTTGGGCTGGGTTGCAGTGCGACTCATAGCTTGTTCCTGTTCTGACTGAAATGATGTCCTGCTGGTTATCCTGAGAATAGCGTCTGTCGTTCTGTGCTGACCGCTGACCGCTTACGCGCTACGGTTGACGACCGTATCAGCGATCCAGTCCGCGATGTATTCGACGCCCACCTGCCGGTTATCGGCCTGCGCGTGATAAATGCTGCCGTCTTCTGCAGTCAGTATCTTCAGGTGCTTGCCTTTCGAGCGGATTGCTTCAAAGAGCTTGTGTGCCGACGCGACCGGTACCACCTTGTCTTCCTGGGCGTGCACGATGAGATAGGGCATTTCGATTTTCGGCGCCACGTCTGCGAGTGAGAAGGCCTCTGCTTTCCTGATCGCGGCGTCGCCATCGTCGATATGTCCCATGATCCAGCGGAAATGGAACGCGGATTGCGCGGTGTTCTTGGGGTCCGTTTCGAGCCGGCGCTTGATTTCACGCTGCCACGCCGCCAGATCCCAGTGCAGTGCAGCGAACGACACGCCCGCAGCAAAACGCTTCTCGAATGCCGCAACGCGCGCGGAGTAATAGCCGCCGAAACTGTAGCCCATGACGACGACTTTTTTCTGATCGACTTCGGGGCGCTCGGCGATATAGTTGAACGCGGCCGTTCCCGCAACTTCGTAATCATGGCGCGCATACATTTCGCGCAGGCGCAGCGTCTCGCCCTGGCCGGGCCCATCGATCGCGAGTGTGTGCCAGCCGCGGGCTGCGAACTCGAGACCGTTGAAGAGCACGCTCATTTCTTTGCAGTTATCCATGCCGTCGAACACGACGACGGTAGGCGCGCGCTTCGACACGCCGGTTGCTTTCATGAAAAGGGCGGGCAGTGATTTTCCCTCGAAAGGGACTTCGACGCGCTCGATGTTCGGGTAGCGCCGCAGCAAACCTTTCGTCTGCAGATCGATCGACTTGCGGCCGACTTCGCGCTTGCGCTCGCCGGGATAGATGAAACGCTCGCCCGTGAAATAGTACATGCCGGCACGCAGGTAGTAGCTGCCGGCGCTCATCGTGTGCCCTGCTGCGTCCGCGGCGTCGGCGACTTTCTCGAGGCGCGCGCCGATGCGGCACCATTCTTCTTCCCACGCATCGGGCTCCTGCTGCCGATCCAGTAACCGCTCGCAGATTTCGTCGATCTCGCCCAGGGCGACGGCGCCGTACGGCGCCATGCCTTTGGTTACGAGCGCCGCGTTCGACCAGTTGAAGTTGCCCGGGAATTGCATGATCCAGGTGCTGTTGTACGACATTCGTTACTCCCTGCTCAGGCGCGGTGCTGTCACCACGTTAGCTCGTTACGCGCAGCTTGATCGGCGTGAGCTCGCCCACGCCTGCTTCGATGATGTCGCCGACTTTGGTGGGGCCGATGCCCGCAGGCGTGCCGGTGAGGATGATGTCGCCCGGTTCGAGCGTGTAGTACTCCGATAGAAACGCGATGATGCCTGTTACGGGGAGGATCAGCTGATTGATGTCAGACTTCTGCTTGACGGCGCCGTTCGCTTTAAGCCACAGCGCGCCGCTCGTTGGATGGCCCATCTTTGATGCCGGCGTGATCGGCCCGACCGGTGCCGACTGCTCCACGTCTTTGCCGATTTCCCACGGCAAGCTCGCATTCTTCGCCCAAAGTTGCAGGTCGCGCCGCGTCATGTCCAATCCGACCGCATAACCCCAGATGTGGTCGTTCGCGCGCTCGACCGCGATGTTGGCGCCGCGCTTCCCGATGACGACCGTGTATTCACATTCCCATTGATAGTCCCCAGTTTTGCTCGGGTAACGAATCGCCGTGGTTTCGTTTGCCTCGCACGGCACGACGTGATTCACCGCTTTGGTAAATACAAACGGGGGGACATCGCCGGTGATGCCCATCTCGCGCTTGTGATCGAGATAATTGAGTCCCATGCAGAACACACGGCGCACCGGAATGCGCTCGGTGCTGCCAACGATGGGCAGTGTGGGAATATCCCATGCAGGTATTGCGAGTTTCACAGCGGCACTCCTTCTATTTCAAACCTTCAATCGACTTTTGCGCCCGACGCTTCGACTATGGGGCGCCATTTCGCGAGCTCAGCACGCAGGAATTTTCCGAATTCGTCCGGTGAGCTGCCCACTGGCTCTGCACCCTGACTGACCAGTAGCTCGCGCAGCTCGGCCACACCCAACGCGGTGACCAGCGTTTGGTGCAGTTTCGCCACTACAGGGGCTGGCGTGCCCGCAGGCGCAACGACCGCGTGCCAAGACGATCCAATGAGCTGCGGCAGTCCAGCTTCAGGCGCGCTGGGTACCTGCGGCAGGAGTAGCGAGCGCTTGGCCGAGGTGATGACGAGCGCTTTCAGGCGTCCTGCTTTCACGTGCGGCAAAAAAGCGGGAATGGTGTTGAATGCAACCTGCAGTCGTCCCGCGATGATTTCAGGCATCGCCTGCGCAACCCCTTTGTAGGGGACGTGCACCATGTCCACAGCGGCCTGCATCTTGAACATTTCAGTAATCAGATGAATGCCGCTGCCGATCCCTGTGGATCCGAAGTTGAGCTCCTTCGGACGTGCTTTGGCGTAGGCGATGAATTCGCTGACCGAGTTTGCAGGTAGCGTGGGGCTGATGAACATGACGAACGGCAACGTGGTTGCCTGCGATACGGGAGCGAAATTCCTGACGACGTCGTAGGGCAATTTGCTGTAAAGACTGGGTCCAATGGCCAGCGGGCCCACGTTGCCCCAGAGCAGTGTGTAACCATCCGCGACCGATTTGGCGACGACGTCACTGCCGATCGTTCCGCCGGCGCCACCACGATTGTCGACGATGATCTGCTGCCCGAGCGCCGCAGACCAGTGCTGTGCCGTCGCACGTGCGGTTGCGTCGATCGACTCGCCGGCAGGGAATGGGACTACTAGACGGATGGGTTTCGACGGGTAGTCTTGTGCGCTGGCGCTGGCTGCTATGGACAGGACAAGGGCTAGAACTATCGACGCGCCTTTCATACTTCCTCCTGCGGTGCGTAAAAACGGCGATCTTTGCAGCATGACGATCTTCATCTGATTGTGTGCGTTGTGTATTGGGGCTTAGCGCCTACAGGGAAGGCCTTTTGCAGCGCGTCTCATGCGTTCATCAGTTGTCGATCAACCCAGCGCGCCATCGCGAAGAGCCTGCGGTCGTCATAATGGCGCGTCAGAAGCTGTGCTCCGACCGGTAGACCGTTGGGTCCCTTGAACAAGGGCAGCGTGATCGATGGGACATGCATCGTGGTCCAGATCATGTAAACCCACGGATGGGGGACGGGGTGCCAGCCCACCGGCGCTTCACCAGGCGCGGCAGCGGCGAGCAGAACATCATATCGATCGAGTATCGGCAGCAGCAGCTTGCGGCAATGATGCATGTGATGTCGCATCGCTACGTATTGCTCGTACGTGCAGGCAAGCCCGTCAGTCAGGCGCCCATTGCGGAACTGTTCGCTGATCTCGTTCCAATGGTTTTCGATTTCCCACGTGAGATTGCGCGCCATCTCGAATCCCGAGATCCAGCGGTGCGCGTCCTCGAGTGCTTCGAAATCGTGCGGCAGCGTGACGTCCTCTACCGTCGCGCCTGCGCGGGTGAGCCGTGCTGCGGCGTCTTCGAGCAGCTTTTGCGTCGTCGGTTCGACTTTCGACCAGTTATGCGTGCGGCAGAAACCGATGCGAAGACGCGTGTCCACATCGACCACGGGCTGTGGCTCGATACCGAGCAGCACATCGCGATAGAGCGCCACGTCATCGACGGAGCGCGCGAGGATGCCGAGTGTGTCGAGCGTACCCGATGCTTCCATGACGCCATTCAGGCGCAGGTCGCCCCATGTCGGCCGGTATCCGACGACGCCGCAAAACGAGGCAGGGCGCGTGGTCGACCCCGTGGTCTGGGTTCCAAGTGCGAGCGGTACCATTTCCGCGCCGACTGCGGCGCCCGAGCCGCTGGATGAACCGCCGGGCGTTCTTGCCGCGTCGTGCGGATTGCGCGTTTTCCCGGGATGTACATTGGCGAACTCGCTCGTCACCGCTTTGCCCATCAGCACGGCGCCCGCTTTACGGCTCAGGGCCACGCACGCTGCATCGCGTTGCGGTCGATGATCTTTGTGTATCGGTGTGCCGTATTCTGTGGGCATGTCGGCGGTGTCGATGATGTCTTTGACACCGTAGGGCACGCCAATCAACGGACCGCGCTTGCTGCCGCTGTCCAGCGTTTGCGCCTGCTTTATGACGTAATCGGGGTTGAGATATTCCCAGGCCTGAACCTTGGGCTCGCGCTCAGCTATGCGCTCGAGGCATGCTCGCGCCACGGCCTCGCAGGTCGTCTCGCCAGCGGAGACCGCCGCGACGATTTGCGTTGCAGTCAGCGAGTGCAGGGGGGCATTGCGCAGGTTCATCATCGAAAACTCAATTTTGTCGGATGTGCTTACCGGTACGGGTCGTCGTGCTCATTCATTCATCATTCGCATTCCATCACTCGATCCGGATGTTCGCTGCCTTGATGACCTTGGCCCACATCGCGAGCTCTTTCTGCACGTGCGCCGCGAACTCTTCCGGTGTGCTGCCTACGGGGTGTGCTCCGACGGCCGCGAAGCGCTTGCTCAACTCCGGCGCGGAGAGTGCTTTTACGATCTCCTGGTTGAGCCGTGTGACGATGGCGCGTGGCGTCGCAGCAGGCGCGACGATGCCCGTCCATTCGCGAGCTTCATATCCGGGCACCCCAGCCTCGGTCATCGTCGGTACTTGGGGCACGGATGGGTCGCGCTGCACTGTGGTGATCGCGAGCGGACGCAGCCTGCCCGAGGTGAAATGGGGCAGCATCGCGGGAATGCTCGCACAGTAAATCGACACTTCTCCGCTCAATACAGACACCAGTGCGGGACCTCCGCCTGTGAACGGCACGTGCACGATATCGATACGTGTCAGGTAACGAAACAGCTCGGTCGCCATCTGCGTTGCGCTGCCGTTGCCCGAAGACGAATAGTTCAGAGCACCCGGCCGGGCTTTCGCGAGCGCTACGAGCTCTTGGATCGACTTGGCAGGCACCGACGGGTGAACGGCCATGACGAATGGGACGCTCGCGACGAGTCCAACGGGCACAAAATCTTTTTCCGTGTTGTAGGGCATCTTGCTGAGCAGCACCGGATTCACTGCAAAAGAAAGATTAGCCACTCCGAGCGTATACCCATCGGGCGGGGCTTTCGCGACGAAGTCCATGCCAATCGTCGTGGCGCCGCCCGCGCGGTTCTCGACCACGACCGATTGTCCGAGATTCTCGGAGAGTTTGGGCGCGATCATGCGTGCAACGGAATCAGTCGCTCCGCCCGGCGCGAAGGGCACAATGACGCGAAGCGGCTTCGCAGGATAGGTTTGCGCGTGTGCCGCGTGCGAGCTTGCAAGACAAATGGCCGATAGCAAGAACAGGCCGCGACGCACGCGGCGGGTGACACCTGATGCCATATATCTCCCCGATTATAGGACGCTGCTTTTGTGGATCATCTGGCTGTACGACCGTGGTGCGACCGGACTTCGAGATCGCGGCGGAATGTCGGGCTCGAGCTGCGTGCTGGAGGGTGCGAATTACCTATATCATTTAATCACAAAAATTTAGAAGCTGGCGAATTCGCTCGCCCCGACCCATGCCCGAATTGATCTCGCTTCACGTGAAGGGCCGCAACGATGTTATTGCGGTTCCATCCGAGACGCCCGTTCTGCACGCCCTGAGAAAGGACTTGCACCTGAACGCTCCCGAACGCAATCTGTGCGGTTGCGTCACTCACAATCGAATCGTCAACGCGATTGAGCGTGCGGCGCGCCTGCTGTGCACGGGGAATGCGCGATGAGCGACGCACGAATCAAACTGCCATTCACGCTTGATACGAACCGTCGGCTCGATCGCTGGGTGCGCGTGAACACGGATGGCACCGTTACGGTTTTCACGGGCAAGGTCGAAATCGGACAGGGGATCGTGTCGGCGATGGCGCAGCTCGCCGCTGAAGAGCTCGACGTCGAATACTCGCGCATACGGATGGTGGCCGTCGATACGACGATGAGCCCGGACGAGGGCTCGACGTCGGGCAGCCGTTCAGTCGAAGAGGGCGGAAGTGCATTGCGTTACGTCTGTGCCGAAGTTCGCGACCTTTTCGTGCAGGCGGCATGCCGCAAGCTCGGTGTGACGCTCGAGCGCGTGGTGGTCGACGACGGCACGGTGCATGAGCGCGACAGTGCTGCGGGGGTAACGTACTGGCAGCTCGCACCTGAGGTCGATCTCGCGCGGGAGGCGACTGCGCAGGTCCAGCCGAAATCGGCAGGAGACCTGAATATCGTCGGCAGATCGATGCCGCGCGTCGATGTACCGCGCAAGGTCACGGGTGCCGCTTTCATCCAGGACATCGATCTTCCAGGCATGCTGCACGGGCGCATCGTGCGTCCACCTTCGTATCGCGCACGTTCACTCGAAGTCGATACTGCCGCTGCTCAGGCGCTGCCCGGTGTGCGCGCCATCGTGCGTCGCGGCCATTTCCTCGGGGTCATTGCTGCGCGCGAGGAGCAGGCGATCAAGGCGATGCGGGCGCTCGCGCGCGCGGCGCGCTGGGCGGAGGAGCCTGACCTGCCTGACGTCGATGCAATGCCGGAATTTATTTTGTCCCAGCCGGCCGAGGACGAGCTGCTCAGCGAGAAGAAGGCCGAGCACGCGCCTGCGCTGCGAACTCTGAGTGCGACGTACACGCGCCCCTATCTGGCACACGCGTCTCTGGCCCCATCGTGCGCGATTGCATGGTGGACCGGCGAGCAGTTGCAGGTCTGGTCACACAGCCAGGCGTGCTATCCATTGCGCGACGAGCTCGCAAAGATCCTGAAGATGCCGGTGTCGAGCATCGTTGTGAGACACGCCGAAGGCGCAGGCTGCTATGGCCACAATGGCGCTGATGACGCCGCTTTCGATGCGGTGCTGCTCGCACGCGAGGTGGAGGGCACGCCGGTGCGCGTGCAATGGATGCGCGAGGACGAATTCAGCTGGGAGCCGTTTGGCCCGGCCATGGTGGTCAAGCTTCGCGCGTCACTGAACAAGGAGGGCCGCATCGTCGATTGGGAGGAAGACGTGCATGGGAACCGCCACATTACGCGACCCGGCCGGCATCCGAATGCTGGACTGCTTGCGGCCTGGCATTTCGATGAAGGACACGAGGCGCCGCCTGCTGGCGATATGCCGCTCGCAGCGGGCGGAGGAAGTCAGCGCAATGCCGTGCCCCTTTACGATCTGCCTCAACTGAGGGTTTCCAATCATGCGGTGAAAGCGATGCCGGTACGCGTGTCCACCCTGCGCGCGCTGGGTGCGTATGCGAATGTCTTCGCAATCGAATCATTCATGGATGAGCTTGCCGAGGCGGCAAACATCGACCCGGTGGAGTTCCGCTTGCGTCACTTGCGTGACGATCGCGCCCGAGCGGTGATTACAGCGGCCGCGGAGAAGGCGGGATGGCAACCGCGACACAAAGGCAACGGTACGCGCGGAAGGGGCATCGGTTTCGCGCGCTACAAGAACTCGGGCGATTGGGTTGCCGTGGTCGCGGAAGTCGAGATCGCGCAGACGGTGCGAGTGATCCGTGCGGTTGCGGCTCTCGACTGCGGTCGCGTCGTCAACCCGGACGGCATACGGAACCAAGCTGAAGGCGGCGTGATCCAGGCGACGAGCTGGACGCTCAAAGAACAGGTGCGCTTCGACCGCACGCGCATTACCACACGCGACTGGGATAGCTATCAGATCCTGACGTTCAGCGAAGCCCCAGACGTGGAAACGGTCTTGATCGATCGCCCGGAGCAACCATCGCTGGGCGTCGGCGAAGGTATGGCCGGCCCGACTGCCGCCGCGATCGCCAACGCCGTGTTCAACGCGATGGGCGTGCGCGTGCGCGATCTGCCGATCACGCGCGAGCGGATAATCGCGGCGATGAACGCGTAGCGCCGGTAAACGAACAGGTAGAACCCAAGGTTCTGCCCCTCCGGGGGAGGCGATGAACGAACAGGGAGAACCGAAGTTTCTCCCCGTTACCCCTTTCCTTCGGCTGTGCACCTAGGGACTGATGCAATGGAGGGATCGATAGATCGCCGAAGGATGGGAGGTTACGGAGGGAAAACTAGCTAGGTTTCCCTCTGTTCCATTCCGCCACGGATTGACTGACGCTGCATTTGTAGCGTTAGTCAATCTTTATGCCGACGTCCTTCACGACTTTCGACCAAACGGCCAGCTCGCGCTTCACGAACTGGTCGAACTCTTCGGGCGTGCTGTTCACGAAATCTGCGCCCAGCCCGGCAACCTTCTCCCTGATCTCCGGCGTCTGCGATGCCTTTGTCGTCGCCTGCTGCAAGGTCCTGATGACTGCCTGCGGTGTCCCGGCGGGCACCATGAGGCCTTGCCATTCGATCGCCTCGTACCCGGGCACACCGGCTTCCGAAATCGTCGGGAGATCGGGCAGCGCCGAGTTTCGCTTCGCGCTGCTGACCGCGAGTGGAATCAGCTTGCCCGTTTTGAAGTGCTGTATCGAAGACGGGATGGTCGCGAGGAGTATGCTCGTTTCACCCTGCACGATCGACACGACCGCAGGCCCACCGCCTTTATAAGGAATGTGCAGGAGCTTGATGCCCGCCATGTGCTCGAAGCGCGCTGTCGCAAGGTGGTTCGCACTGCCGTTGCCCGCGGAACCGTACGTCAGCGCCGCGGGCTTTGATTTCGCAAGCGCGATGAGCTCCTTGATCGAACGGGCAGGGAGTGACGGGTGCACCGTTGCCACAAGCGTCACGATGGAGACCAGCGTCACCGGCAGCAGATCCTTTTCAGAATCGAACGGCATCTTCTTGTAGATGGCCGGGTTTGCGCCATAAGCGATGTTCGAGACGCCGACCGTATAGCCGTCAGGGGGCGACTTGGCGACGATTTCCAGCCCGATCGTCGATGCGGCGCCCGGGCGGTTATCGATCACGATCTGCTGGCCGAGAATTTCGGTGAGCCGCGGCGCGAGGATGCGGAACACGACGTCGGTCGAGCCTCCCGGTGCATACGGCACGATGATGCGGATGGGTTTTGCCGGATAGCTTTGAGCGAGCGCGGCCGCCGAGCAGGCAGCGAGCAACGCGCTCGTCGCTGCCGTCGCTGCGCGGCGCATGATTCTATTCATGATCTCCTCCTTTAGGCTGAATGCGCCGGACCGTCCACGCATCGCGGTGCGGCCGCGCTCCGCTAACCAAAATGGACGGGCTCTGCGCAGGGCAGGATCGCGATACGTCGGTGCGCCGCAGAATTTATTCTCTACGTTAGAATAACCGAAAAGCTCTGGCGCGCAGCGCTCGAGTTCCCGAATCACCGATCACGGAGGTGCCTCGCATGGCGCAACGTAAGCGCCCCGAAGAGCTACGCAGTTACAGGTGGTTCGGCGCAAAAGACCTTCGTTCCTTCGGCCACCGTTCGCGTGCGCTGCAGATGGGTTACACGCGTGAGGACTTCAGCGGCAAACCGGTCATCGCGATCGTCAGCACGTGGAGCGATCTCAATCCGTGTCACGCGCACTTCAAACAGCGCGTCGAAGAGGTCAAACGCGGTGTTTGGCAGTCAGGTGGGTTCCCTGTTGAGCTGCCGGCGCACTCGGTTTCCGAGACTTATCTCAAGCCTTCTTCGATGATGTATCGCAACTTCCTCGCCATGGAGACCGAAGAGTTCTTGCGCGCGCATCCCGTCGACGGCGCGGTGCTCATGGGCGGCTGCGACAAGACGACACCCGGGCTCATCATGGGTGCGCTCAGCATGAATCTGCCGGCGATCTTCGTGCCGGCGGGGCCGATGCTGCGCGGCAACTGGCATGGCGAGCCGCTCGGTTCGGGCAGCGACGCATGGAAATACTGGGCGGAGCTCCGGGCGGGGACGATCGGGGAGAATGAATGGCAGGAAGTGGAGGAAGGCATCGCGCGCTCGTTCGGCCACTGCATGACGATGGGAACAGCGTCGACGATGACATCAGTCGCTGAAACACTCGGCCTTACGTTGCCCGGTGCGGCGTCCATACCCGCCGCGGATGCGAACCATCCACGGATGGCAGAGCAAAGCGGGCGCCGTATCGTCGAGATGGTCTGGCAGGACCTGAAGCCCTCGGACATATTGACGCGTGAATCGTTCGACAACGCGATTACCGCGATCCATGCGCTCTCCGGGTCGACGAACGCAGTCATACATCTGACGGCGATGGCAGGCCGTGCGGGTATTCAGCTCACGCTCGAACGCTTTGACGAGATCGCGCGTACCACACCTGTGCTGGCTAACGTGCGCCCGGCGGGGACGAAGTACCTCATGGAAGACTTCTATTATGCCGGCGGCCTCCGCGCGCTTCTTGCGGCGCTGGGTGAGCGGCTTCGGCGCGACTGCATGACGGTGAACGGAAAGACGCTCGGTGAGAACATCGCCGATGCAAAGATCTACAACGATGACGTGATCCGGCCGCGCGACAAGGCCCTCTCGGAAACGGGCGGGCTTGCCATGCTGCGCGGCAACCTCGCACCCAACGGCGCGATCATCAAGCCGACTGCTGCTGAATCGCATTTGCTCAAGCACACCGGGCCGGCAGTGGTCTTTCGCGACTACAACGACATGAACGACCGCATCGACGATGAGTCACTCGATGTCGACGAGAATTCCGTGCTCGTGCTTAAAAACGGCGGTCCGCTCGGCGGCCCGGGTATGCCGGAATGGGGTCAGCTGCCAATACCCAAAAAGCTGCTCAGGAAAGGGATTCGCGATATGGTGCGCATATCCGATGCGCGCATGAGCGGAACGTCTTACGGTACCTGCGTGCTGCACGTGTCGCCCGAGTCCTATGTCGGCGGACCGCTCGCGTTCGTCGAGGACGGTGATCTGATCGAGCTTGATGTGGCGGCGCGCAAGCTGGAGCTCAAGGTGAGCGACGCCGAGCTTGCCCGGCGGCGTTCGACATGGAAACAGGCTGAGCCGCGGTTCACGCGGGGCTACGGCGCACTGTTTGCGCAGCATGTTACGCAGGCTGACAAAGGATGCGATTTCGATTTCCTGCACGGCGGGGCGCCGACTCCTGATCCCGAAATACACTAAGCTTTTCACCACAAAGGACAGAAAGGACACGAAGGAGAGCCAGGACCTGATCAAACGCTCAGGACTCCGCTTGCGGGTTGTTACGGGCACTGGCGTGGTCTTATCCGCGTTTGCTTTGTTGAAGATCTGCTTTCCTTTGTGTCCTTTGTGTCCTTCGTGGTGAATGCTTTTTTAAACGGGGATAAACATGGACCTGCCAGTCAACCAATTCAAGCAGGCGATCAAATCCGGCAAGCCCCAGATCGGCATCTGGTCGAGCCTCTGCAGCTACATCTCGGCAGAAGTTCTCGCCGACGCTGGATTCGATTGGGTGTTGCTCGATACTGAGCATTCGCCCAACGAGCTTCCGATGGTTCAGAACCAGCTCGATGCCTTGAGCTACGGCACTAGCACGACCGAAGGCATCGTGCGGCCGGCGTGGAACGACATCGTGCTGATCAAGCGCTATCTCGACGTCGGCGCCCGCACGTTGCTCATTCCCTACGTGCAGAACGCGGAGGAAGCGCGCCGCGCCGTTACAGGCCTGCGTTATCCGCCGGGGGGCATGCGCGGCGTGTCCGGTTGTACCCGGGCGAACCGTTACGGACGCGTCAAGGATTATTTCAAGCATGTGCACGACGAGGTCTGCCTGCTGCTGCAGGTGGAGACGCGAACTGCATTGTCAAACCTCGAGGCCATCGCGGAGATCGACGGCGTGGACGGCATTTTCATCGGCCCGAACGACCTCGCGGCCGACATGGGACATCTCGGGAACTGGCAGCATCCGGAAGTGTGGAAAGTCATGGAAGACGCTGCGAAGCGCATTCGAAAAGTGGGCAAGGCACCCGGCATCCTGGTCGGTGAAGCCGACGGCAAGCGCTGCATCGAGATGGGCTACCTGTTCGTCGCCGTCGGCAGTGATCTTGTCATGCTGGCGCGCGGCGCCGATGCGCTCGCGGCGAAGTTCAAGTGAAGCGATAAATCTCATTTGGGCTTCAGCTGGCATCGTTGCTACGCACACAGGGGTTTGTGCCGGATCGTTCGGAAACGGAGTCTTCGGTTCCTGACCTCTATTCGTTGCAGATGCCGTAACAGCGCAGGGCTGCAATGGCGACTGCTTTAGACGTAGCGCACCCCACGTAGTGAGTGTCAGAAACCCCGTCGTCACCATCGGCACTTCGATCGTGCTGGTCTCGGGCCGTCGCGCTCTTCTTTGTGCCGCCCCCTGCCGGCTATTCCGAGCAGACCGTGCACGCCGGCGCGCTATCACTGCTCGTGATCGGTCTGTGGGCCTTCGGCGCAATGCCCGAGCACATCGTCGGGCTTCTGTTTTTCGTACCCGCCATGCTGTTCGCGGTCGCGCCGGCGGGCGTGGTGTTCTCGGGATTCACTTCGGGGACGCTGTGGCTGGTGCTCGGCGGACTCATCATTGCCGAAGCAGTGAACAGCACGGGCCTGGGCGTACTGTTCGCTCGACTGCTGATCGGGCGCGAGGCGTTGTCTTATCGGAAGTTGATCGCCGCGATCGTACTCATATGCTCGCTGATGTGCATCGTCATGCCCGCGACCGTAAGCCGCATCTTGTTGCTGGTGCCGATCATGGCGGCTGTGGCAAAGCGATCGGGTTTGCCGCCCGGGAGTGCCGGATACGACGGAGTGGCGCTCGCTGTCATCGTAACGAACTTTCAGGTTGGGACTGCGTTTTTGCCGGCAAACGCGCCCAACCTGGTACTCGCAGGCGCGGCCGAGACGCTGTACAGGACGAGCTTTACCTACGGCGAGTGGCTGCTCGTTCAGCTACCGGTGATGGGTGTGCTGAAAGCGCTCGTGATCATCGTGCTCATCTGGCTGCTGTTCCCGGACAAGACGCGCATCGTGCATACTGACGAAGTTCGTGCACTCATGAGCGGAAACGAGAAACGTCTCGCGGTGATCCTCGCGGCCGCTGTAATCCTGTGGGCAACCGACTTCGTTCACCGCGTGCATCCGGGCTGGATCGGGCTCGCCGCGGGATTGGCGACGCTACTTCCTTACATTGGCGTGATGCCCGTGACCAGTTTTACCGAACGCGTGAAGTTGAGCCCGTTCTTCTACATTGCGGCAATACTGGGACTCGGTGCGGTCATGGTCGAGACGAGTCTGAGCCGCGCGCTCGCCGATGCGCTGCAATCGGGGCTGCAACTGCAGCGAGGCGAGGATCTGATTAATTTCGCCATACTGACTGCGCTTTCGACAGCCACCAGCGTTATCGTCAACGTCGCGCAGCCTGCGCTGCTCGCGGACCATTTTGCGCAAGCCGTGGGATGGCCTCTGAAGGCCGCACTGATGACGATCGTGCTTGGATTTACGACTGCCCTGTTTCCGTTTCAGGTGCCGCCGTTTCTCGTGGGGGTGCAGGTCGCCGGGCTCAAGCTGCCGCGCGTGATGCGCATGACGGTGCCCCTCTTCCTGCTGAGCGTGTTCGTGCTTCTGCCGATCGACTATTTATGGTGGCGTGCGATAGGCTATTTCGGCAATTAGCTCGGATCAGCGATTCGATCAGCGACGATCGGGCATGAATAAAGGACTCTTGATGAGCAGTACGCTTTTTACACCGTTGTCGATCGGCAGCATGGAGTTGTCAAATCGCATCACCGTAGCAGCGATGTGTCAGTACAGCGCAACCGATGGCTCCATGACCAACTGGCACGTGCAGCACCTCGGCAATCTTTCGCTCTCCGGCGCCTCGATGCTGATGATCGAAGCCACCGGCGTCACGGCGCAAGGCAGAATCAGCCTCGGCTGCACAGGTTTGTATTCGGATGAAAACGAAGCGGCCATGAAGCGCGTGGTCGATTTCGTCCGCACTATTTCGCCCATCCGCATCGGCGTGCAGCTTGCGCACGCGGGCCGCAAAGCCTCGGCAGAACGGCCGTGGGAAGGACGCGGCGCGCTGACGGGCGAGGGTGCGTGGGAAACCGTCGCGCCCTCGGCGATTCCACTCGCCACCGGCTGGCCTACGCCCAGAGCGCTCGACCGGGCGGGTATGGACGCCGTGCGGAATGCGTTCGTGTCGGCCGCGCGCCGAGCTATGCGCATCGGCCTGGAAATAGTGGAGCTGCACTCGACCCACGGCTATCTCTTATCGGAATTTCTTTCGCCGCTGGCCAATAAGCGCACAGACGAATACGGCGGCAATCTCGAGAACCGTATGCGTTTTCCTCTCGAGGTTGCTCGCGCCGTGCGCGATGTTTGGCCGCGGAGCAAGGCCTATGGGGCGAAAATCTCGGGGACTGATTTCGCCGACGGCGGATGGACGCCTGACGAAGCGGTGGCCTATGCGCGCGAGTTGAAAGCCCTCGGCTGCGATTACGTCACAGTCTCAGGGGGAGGCGTAGTGCTTGACGCGAAAGTGCCCGTTGGACCTGGCTACCAGGTGCCGTACGCTGAACGCGTGCGACGCGAGTCAGGCATCACGACCGGCAGTGTGGGCCTGATCAGCGATCCGCGTCAGGCAGAAGAGATCGTCGCCAGCGGCAACGCAGACTTCGTATCGCTCGCGCGCGCGATGTTGTTCGACCCGCGATGGCCTTGGCACGCGGCGGTCGCACTTGGCGCCGACATCAAGTATCCGCCGCAATACGAGCGCTGCCATCCGAAGGCTTGGCCGCCTGCGCGAGCGTGGGGACAAAGCTCAAAAGCAGATTGACGCCAAGGCGTTAGATGGTGCGCGTTCAATAGGATCGGATCGCGCCGGAGCTCCGGATTGACGTTAGCGAACGCGTGAAGCAGTCGCGTCGCCGCTGCAGAGCCGAAGGAAGGAGGTAACGGAGGTAACGGAGGGAACGTTGGGTTCCCTCTGTTCGTTCACCGTGCCCGTGCGGGCACGCAGTGCGCGTCACTGCGTGCCCGAGCGCAGCTCGTGAGGTGAGCCGCGGCTGTCGATGGTCTGAAGCATGACCGGCCGGCGCCAGGCGCGATGCACGTACTGCAGTACCCGCGCAGCGCGTTCCAGGTCGAGCCCGCGGCCGTCAGCTGTGTGGTCGTGCACCAGAACGAGTGTCCCGTCGGTCTTCATTTCGCCGACCTGAATGCACGGTGCGCCGTAGTTGAATTTCGGTGCAAGTATCGCTTCGCGCACTTTGTTTACGTCGCGGGCGATGACCTTGACGCCGTCGTCCGACTGCGTCTCGTATACAAAAAGGCCAAGCTTCTCGGCGAGCTCGGCGTCGAGGAAGTTGCGGATGAATCCAAAGTCGTCTTCGTCGCGGCGAATCGCTCGTGCGCGTTCCATTCCCTGTTTTTCGACGATGCGCTCCCACATCGAGAAGCCAACGTGATACGGATTGATCGCGAGCGCAGCTTGCTGCTCGCCCGCGAAAGGACGCACGACGTTCGAATGGCACGTCACCGCGTCGAGATACAGATCCTCGGGCAGAAAATCGGCTTCACGCAAAAGCCGCGCGTGCCAATAGGTTGCCCAGCCTTCATTCATGATGTTGCACGCGAACACCGGATAAAAATAAAACGATTCGTGGCGCACCGCGAGAAATACGTCGCGTTCCCAATCTTCGAGCTCAGGCCCATAGTGGGCGATGAACCAGAGGAGATCAGATTCAGGGCGCGGCGGTATCGGAGCCGACCGCCGCTCTTTGCTCGCCTGTGCCGGTCCTGCCTCTCCAGGAAGATGGCGGAAACGGTCGTTGAACGGATCATCCCCCGCGCGAGGGCCGTGCTCTGCCGGCTTGGGGCCGGTCGGATATAACGGCCGGTGGAGCTCCTGATCGAGATCGACGTGCGGTTCCAGTGCCAGTGCGGCGTCGAGTAGCGCTTCGACACGCTGCTGCCCATAGTTTTTGACCGCTTGTTCGATACGATGGGCCTGCGCAGCCGCATGTTCGACGATATTCGTTCCCGACATTTCGGCAAACCGCGCGAACAAATGGTTGTTCTTTGCGAAATCAGCGTGTCCCAGCACGTGCGCCGTGACGAGCGTGTTTTCGGCAAGCGTATTCGAATTGACGAGGTAACCATGGCAGGGGTTGCCTGGAAACATCACCTCGAAAATGCGTGAATGCCCCATCGATTGCCGGATGAGCTGGTGGATGTAGCGCACGCCGAACGACCAGTGCGGCATGCGGATCGGCAGGCCGTAGATCGCCACTTCATTCATGAAATTGTTCGGCACCAGCTCGAAATCGACGGGGTAATAGTCGAGTCCGAGCGACTTCCCGAGTGATTCGATTCGCTTCCCGTAGTCCTGCAGCCGCTCGTTCATGTCGGCCTGGGACAGGGTCATCATGCCGCCTCCGCCCGGTCTTGCTGCTCCTGGAAAAACTGGCGCAGCGCATTCCATACGTCCTCGCGTCCGGTCACGCGAGCCATGCCGAGCGGCAGGTTTTCGCGCTGCATCCGAGCAAAGATACCGGCCAACTCCGTTTCGGGCGAGATTCCGTAAGCCGGCCTGATCTCGACGAAACCGCCGTAGTTGAGACCCACACAGACATCGCGCAGCGCTTCAGTTGCAAGCTCGCGATCGTCGACCAGGTTTTCCCCGTCCGAGGCGTAGAAGAGGTACACGTTGTACTGCGAGGGGTCGAATCGCTGTTTGATGATGTCCTTGGACAGCTTGAATACCGTCGACGAGACCGTTCCGCCGGTTCCGCTGGTCTGGAAGAACTGCGTCTCGTTGAATTCCCAGGCTTCCGCGGAATGGGCTACGAAAGCCACTTCGACTTTTGCGTATTGACGCCGGATGCCTTGCAGCGCGAAGAAGAAGAAGGTTTTCGCGAGCTGACGCTCGGTTTCACCCATGCTCCCCGACACGTCGATCGCGAAAATCACGGCTGCGTTCGTTGCCGGGCGCTCGCGTCTCTTGAGTTGCCGGAAGCGCAAGTCGTCATCGGTAAATGGCGCGGGATTGGTTTGGATCGCGCGGCGCCGAATTGCCTGTTTGACGGTACGCCGCCGATCGAGGCGCGATCGCACCCCACGCTTGTCCCAGCCTTCCCGCACGAATTCTTCGTCGTCCTGACGCGCCGATTGCTTCGGTTTGAGATCGGGAAGCTTCAGCTCTTCCCATAGCCAGTCGAGCACGTCCTCGACTTTGAGCTCGAGCACGAACTGCAGATCGCCCTGGCCGCTGCCGGCTTCGCCGCCTTTATCGTCACCCTGCTGCGGTTGGCCTGGACGCAGTACTTGTCCCGGCTCGCCGGCACCTTGGCCTGCGCCGGTTTCCGACTCCGCATCCCGCAATCTGAAGCGCGCGTGTTCAGCGAGGCGCACCGGCACGAGGACAGTGCCGCCGCCCGGCCCACTCAAAACGTCAGGGCCTGCGATCAGATTGGGAAGACTTTTTTCGACGGACTCGCGCACTTTCTCGTTGTGACGCAGCCAGTCGCGCGCGCCGCGGGAGAACAGATCGTACCAGCCGACTTCGGTCGAAATCCGGATCGACTGTTGCCAGCGCGAGGACAGCGGATCGCCGGGGTAACTCATAGAAACATCCCGGCGAGTACCGAACGCGTCAGAGCTGAGACTGACATACGTGCTCCTATTCCTGCGCAAGCAGGGTGGTGACGTAGTTCAGCGCTTCTCTGGCGCTGTGTGCGTCGTAACCGTACTCCTCTACCAGTCGCTTTTCGACGACAGAAATCTTCTGCTTCGCTTCCTCATCGGGCCGGGTCGCGGAGCTGACGAGCCGCAGGACATCGCGGCGCTGCTCAAACAGGTATTGACCGATGGCATCGTGCAGCAGCGCGTGGCTGTTCAGCGTGAACTTGTCTCCACGCTTGAAGGCGCCCATCGCTTTGCGCACGATTTCCTGCCGGAACGATTGCTTGCCCGAATCGGACACGTCGATCTTCTCTTCGACCGAGCGCAGGAAACGTTCATCCGGCTTGCGCTCTTCGCCCGTCATCGGATCCTTGATCATTCGGTTGTCGAGTGTGGCCTCCACTTCGTCGAGATATTTGTCGAGTAGGTCCTGCGCCTCCTGCTCGAAGGACACGAAAAGCGCTTTGTGGACGTCTTCCTTAACCCACTTGTTGTAGAAATCCTTACGCGCGATCACGAGGAAGTCGACCCATTTGCGCTTCTTCTTCGGATCTATCCGCGCATCCGATTCGATCGCGTCCTTCAGCCCAAGCAGCACGTCCATCGTGGTCAGACTTTTGGCGGCGCTTTGCACGATCGCATTCGAGAGCGCATTGATCACGAAGCGGGGACTGATGCCGGTGAGTGCCTCATCGGGGAGCCGTGCGCGGATACGCTCGGCCTCGGTGCGGCTGATGCCTTCGGCTTCCTCTCCGGCGTGAACGCGCACTTTCTTTGAAGCCTCGGATTCGTTCTCGCCTTCGTGCAGGCGCGTGAGAATCGCGAACACGGCCGCCGAATGCAGCACATGGGGATCCAGATGTACTTCGCTGAATGCTGGCGCATTTGAAATCAGCTTCTGGTATATGCGCGCTTCATCCCTGAAATTGAGGGTGTACGGTACCTGGATGATGACCATCCGGTCCAGCAGCGCCTCGTTCTCGCTTTCCTGAAGGAACTTCCGGAATTCGGCCAGGTTGGTATGCGCAAGAATCGTCTCGTCCAGGTGGATCAGCGGGAAGCGCGACACCTTGACGTTCTTTTCCTGGGTCAGCGTGAGCAGGAGATACAAAAACTCGCGTTTGACTTTCAAAATCTCGATCATCTCGAGCATGCCGCGGCTCGCCGCATAAACTGCGCCGGACCACGACCACGCGCGCGGGTCGCCCTCGTCGCCAAACTGGGCGACTTTCGACAGATCCACAGAGCCGACGAGGTCAGCAATGTCCGCAGTTGTCGGATCGTGCGGCGCGTAAGTGCCGATACCCATACGGCCCGCTTCGGAAATGAAAATACGCTCGACCGGCATTTTCATGAAATCGCCGACGAGGCCATCGGCGCGCTTTTCAGCTGCGTCGGGTTTATGAAGCGCGCGTCCTTCCTCGAGTCGGGCGCGACACAGCGGGCAAAGCTCGCCAGTGATTTCTACGCCGTACGTTTCGCGGAATTTAGGTCTCAGCGTATAGGGCACGAGGTGAAGGGGCGATTCGTGGACCGGACAGCCCTGAATCCCGTACAGCGCGCCTTCGTCGGTGTTGCTGTACTCTTCAAGGCCGCGTTTGAGCAGGATAACTATGCTTGATTTGCCGCCGGCGGGCGGTCCTAGCAGCAGGAGGAGGCGTCTGCCAACTTCAGAACCCGCGCTCGCCGCCCGGAAGTAATCCGCGAGTCGTTCGAGCTCGTCATCGATGCCGAAAAGGTCTTCCGCAAAGAGCTTGAAGCGCGATTTTCCGTTGGCACTCTCGTCTACACCTTGCCAACGGATCATGTCCCAGATGTATTGGTGGCTGCTGCGCGTGATTGCACGGGGGTTGGCCGGCAAAACTTGCTCTAGAAAGCTGGCAAAAGTTCCCGACCAGTGTGCGGCACGATGCTGCTGGGTGAAAGCGACAAGACTTTTAACGAAGTCGCCGTGGCGCTCAGACTCTTCCGTACGGTTCGTCATATTTACCCTCCGCGCAAGATGCTCTCGCTTGCTGTATTCAAACAGCGTACCAGGTCATGCTGCTCCTCCAGGTACACGCGCCGGACGCGTACTGCGTGATCAAAAACGTGGATGTCCGCGTGAGAGCTTTAATGCGCGCCATACTCAGAGGTGGGCACGCCGATTCCTAATTTACAAGATTACTCTCCTGTTAACGCACGATGCTCTTCAACGATATACGCCCCGCAACTAAATAGCCGAAGGAAGATTTCCCGGCTATATATTCCGTTCATCGGTGTTTGTACATACGTCTAGCGGATTTGTACAGACCCCCGCGCTTTTTTTATCGCAGCTTTGCTCTTTCGTAAGAAGTGAAGCGGAGCGTGATTTCCATTCGTCATTTGTATTTGGCTCCATAATGGCGCTTGATGCACCGCGGTGTAGCGTAAAAAGGGAGAGAGTGACTGTGGATAGGCAAAAATGGGTACTCGCAACCGTGATTACCTTTGCAATGCATTCACCTTCGAATGTTTTGGGGCAAACCGGCGTGGCGTCGTACCCCAACAAGCCCATTCGCTTTGTCGTGCCTTATCCGCCGGGCGGGACGACGGATATCGTGGCGCGTGGAATCGCTGCCAAACTTTCAGAGCGACTCGGGCAACAGGTGATCATCGATAATCGTGGCGGCGCGAGCACGATCATCGGTGCTGAAGCTGCTGCGAAAGCAGCACCTGACGGCTATACGATCCTGCTGGTGACCGCCACCACGCTTTCGATCAATCCACAGCTTTACCCGAAGCTTCCGTACGATGCTGCGCGCGATTTCGCCCCTGTCACGCCCGTGGTGTATTTCCCGTACGTTATCGCGGCGCATCCGTCGGTGCCGGCAAATACCGTTGTGGAGCTGATCACGCTTGCTAAAGCGAAGCCCGGTGCGATCAAGTACTCGACACCCGGAACGGCTTCCACGAATCATCTCGCCGGCGCATTGCTCGAAACGATGGCGGGAATCAAGCTCCTTCACGTGCCGTACAAGGGATCGGGACCTGCAACCACCGCGATGTTGGGCGGCGAAGTCAACTTCGTCATTACGGGTATTGCGAGCGTATTGCCGCAATGGAAAAGCGGCAAAACCAAGATCCTTGGCGTGTGCGGCGACAAACGTCTGTCGAACTGGCCCGACATTCCTGCGGTGGGCGAGGCCGGCCTTAAAGGTTACGAAGGCGGCACGTGGTTCGGCGTCGTCACGCGCGCTGGCGTAGCGCGGACGATCATTGACAAGCTGAACAAGGAGATCATTGCGTCACTTGCGACATCGGATGTCAAAGAGCGCTTTACCGCCCAGGGTTTCGATGTCTGGACGAGCACGCCCGAAGAATTTACACGTTTCGTCAAGACCGATATGGCCCGCACGGCCAAAGTCATAAAAATCGCCGGCATCAAACTGAGCGATTAGAAGGGCCCGCAGCGATTAACCACGATTATCCGAATATCGATACCACTGATACGCCGCGCGCTGGCCGACACGCCGTAATGCGGCGAACGGAAAACGCGGGAGCGGTGTCGTTGTCGCGGGTATCGGGTCCGGAGAGGCATCATTCGCGATGCGCGCCGCAAGCACCTTGCCAGCGAAAAGCGAGTACGATACGCCGCTGCCTTGATAGCCTAAAGCATAGTGCGTGCTCGTGTCGTCGGCTGCATGGTAGACGTGAGGCATGAAGTCAGCGGTGAGACACACCCAGCCCCACCAGTCGTAATCAACTCTGATTGCACCGAGCGCAGGCAGCTTAGCTTTGAGCTCTGCGAGCAGAAAATCGCGATGCGCAACCTGGCCCGCGGCCGATTCGGTAATCTGGCCTCGGCCTCCGAACAGAATGCGATCGTCCGGCAGACGCCGCCAGTAGTACAAGAGGTTGCGAGTGTCTGTCAGGACGTGCTCAGTACGAAATCCGGTCGTGACTTTCTCTTCTGCGGTCATCGCACGTGTGACGATGATGTGCGACAGCATGGGAAGCGTGGTCGCACGAATGCAATCGTGCAGATGCTCAGGTGTGTATCCATTGGTGGCGAGCACTACGGTCCGTGCGCGTACGGTCGCCGACGGCGTTATCAGTACGTGAGCGTGGCCATTCTTTCTCCAGCTGAGGACTGGCGAGGCGCTGTGCACTTTGGCGCCTGCTGCCCGAGCCATGTTCAGGACTCCAAGCGCGAGCTTGAGCGGATGCACCGCAAGCGCATCAGGAAAACGCAGAGCCCCATGCGACTGTGAGCCGCCAATGTGTTCACTGCGTAGCTTCGCGCCGGTCAGAAATTCCGCGGGATACTCGAACTCGCGCTGCAGCAGCTCCGCTTCACGGGCGAGTGCGGCAGCGCGGCTCGGCCGGTGCGCAATTTTCAGATGACCTGCTTCGAGCGCGTCGCAGCCTATACCGCCTTCACCGATCATGCTCCGTACATTATCGACCGCCGACAACGCCTGCCCGAAGACACGGCGCGCTGTCTGCCGACCCCAGCGCTCAATCATTTTGCCGAAGCTGTGCCGGCCAATTGCAGCTCTCGCGAATCCGCCGTTCCTGCCACTGCAGCCCCAGCCTGGTCGATTGGCTTCAAGCACCGTCGCTCGAATGCCGTAATGGCGTGCGAGGTGGTAGGCGCACGAGAGACCGGTGTAACCGCCGCCGATGATTGCGACATCGACGTCCGTTGTTCCTGTGAGAGGCCCGTCGTCCGTCGGTCGAACGCCGGCCGTTGCCGTCCAATACGACGGCATATAGTCGAGACCGGTGCCGGGGTGAGATGCACGGAGGGGATCGTAAGACATTTCGTCAGCGTTCAGCCTTTAATGAGCAGGCGCGCAACGCGAAGCACAAATGACGCAAACGCAAGTCCGTGTTACGCCATCTATCGGTGCGCGCATGAACCCCTATCACCGCCCCTGGAAACGAGGCTTGCGCTTCTCTTTAAAGGCTGCGATCCCTTCTTTCGCATCGTCGCTTTGTCGCACGCTTCCTATCGCAAGCCGACCGTATGCAGCGAGCTCGGAAGGTCCTTTTGGAACGACGTGTCCGACGAACTCACGCAGCACCTGCAGCACCCGCGGTGCATTTGCGGCAAGCCTGCGCGCGTAATCGAGTGCTGCTTCGAGCTGTTGGCCGCGCTGCACCAGTTTGTTCACGAGTCCAACCTGATACATGCGCTCGGCGTTGACTTCATCGCCGAGCAGCATGAGCTCCATCGCCACCTTGTGAGGAATGCGTGCGGCGAGACCCGCAATCAGAGCGCCGGTGAAGCCGACCTTGGCTTCGGGAAACATGAAGCGTGCGTCGTCGGCAGCGACGCACAGGTCGCACATCTGAACGATCACGACCCCGCCGCCGACAACCCATCCGCCGACGGCAGCAATGAGTGGTTTCTCAACAACGACGCCGACGTTCGGCACACATGCAGGAAAGTCTTCCGGGGGTCCTTTGATATCTGCGCCACCCGTGAAATGTTCGCCCGCGTGCGTGATGACGCCCACGCGATCGTCGCTCTGGTTAAGACGTAGCCACGCCGCCCGCAGTGCGTGCGCCATGTCGTTGTTAATCGCGTTGCGCTTTTCCGGGCGGTTAAGCGTGATGATTGCTACCCCGTCTCGGGATTCGTAGGTCAGCGGTTGATCAGCCATAGGTGTTCCTCGTTGAAGGCGTGATGCGCGGGTGTGGTTTATCTGTCGACGAGTTCGAAGTCGCTGCTTGAACCACGAATCATGATGACGCCGGTCCCGTCGTCGCCCGTGCGTCCAGAGCAACGACGCCGTGCTGCTTCACCAGCACCGGATTCACATCGAGCTCGAGCAGTCGAGCACCAGCGGTGTGTGCGATCCAGCTCAAGCGAGCAAGCGCTTCGGTCAGCGCCTCCAGGTCGAGTGCCGGACGGCCCCTGGTGCCTGCCAGCACGGGCCATATCTTCAGTTTTTGGAGAAGTGTCCTCGCGTCGTCTGGACCGAGCGGTGCCAAGGCGAGTGCGACATCGCTCATGACCTCCACAAGAATGCCCCCGGCGCCCGCCATAACAACTGCGCCAAACTGTGGATCCCACCTCGCGCCTAGTATCACTTCAATTCCACCGGCTGCCATTTCCTGTACCACACAACCGTCCATACGCGATCGCGGGAAGTGCTGAGCCACGTTCGCGATCACATCGCGCCACGCGTTGCGCACGGCATCTTCGTCTAACAGACCCAGCTTGACTGCGCCTATGTCACTTTTGTGGACGAGCTCACGACACACTGCTTTCAGGACGACGGGATAGCCCAGACGCGTTGCGGCTGCGACCGCATCCTCAACATTCGTTGCGAGCACTTCCGAAGTTACGCTCAGCCCGGCCGCTCGCAGCAGCGACTTCGCTTCGGGCTCAGTCAACCGGCCGATTGGCAGCTGGCTGAGTTGTTTTTCGATAACTGCAATGAACGCGGGCGGTTGCGCCTCGCCGCGTCGCATTGATACCACGCGGCCGTAGTCGACCGCCGTCCTTATCACTCTCAGCGCGTCGTCCATGCGGTCGGTATAGGGGCAACCGATTTCGCGCAACGTTTTGCGAGCGCTATCCACCAAGCGCCCAGGTGTAAACAATATCGCCGTAGGCTTGCCGCTCGCGATCGCCGTCTCACCCCACTTGCGTACCTTCTCGTCGAGATGCGGCGTAGTTGCCACCACAATGAACACGATGCCTACGGAGGGATCGTTCGATAGGAGTGCCTGTGCGTCGTTCGCTGCCGAGACACCTTGCTCGCGCGGCAATCCGCCGACATCGAGTGGATTCAGCGGCCGAGTTGGCGGAACGATACGGCTCAACGCCTCGCGGGTGGCCGGCACCAATTCAGCGAGCTCGAGGCCGGCCCCGTAGAGGCGATCTGCAGTGACAGCAATCGTGCCCCCCGACGGCGAGAGCGCCGCGACGCCCGCGTTCCGGGCCGGGCCGAAGCGCGTCAGGAAATGCGCGCAGTCGATCATGCTTTCGGGGTCATCTATGGCCAGCACGCCCCCGCTTTGCGCGGCGGCTTGCCAGACCGCGTGAGAGCCCGCAAAACTCGCGGTATGCGAGCGCGTGAGGTGCGCCCCGGCGTCACTGCTTCCGGCCTTTACCGCAAGCAGCGGTTTGCCTGCTTCCCGACAGCGTTCCGCCAGGGCGAGGAAGCGCGGCCCGTTCTTGAGCCCTTCAATGTACGTACATATGGCGTGCGTCGTGTCGTCCTGCAGGAAGTACTCGATGAAATCGCAGATTTCCAGATCCGCCTGATTGCCGACGGTGACGCACGCGCTGAACCCGGCCCCCGAATCGGCCGCATGCGAGATCATGGAAGCCATCATCGACCCGGACTGGCTCACCAAACCAACCGACCCTTTTGGCATGGGTTCGACTGCAAGCGCGACCGATGATGTGAGCGCAAGCTTCACATGTGGGTTGATGAAGCCTAGGCAATTGGGTCCGATCAAGCGCATGTCGTGACTGCGAGCGATGCGGACGAGCTCGGCTTCGCGCGCTGCACCTTCGTCGCCGAGCTCTGCGAAATCCGCGGTGATGATGACGCAGCAGGGGACTTCGGCCGCCCCGCACTGCTCGAGTGCTGCAGGCAAGTGCTGCGCGGGCAGTGCGAGTAGCGCGACGTCGATAGCCGCTCCGACTTCGGTTATGGACTTGTAGGCCGGGATTCCGAATACGCAGGTGGCGCCAGGGTTGACTGGAACGATGCGGCCCGGATAACCGTGCTTGACGAGAAATTGCATGACCCGGCCACCGAATTTGCCGACGTCAGCTGACGCGCCAACGACGGCGACTGCGCGCGGATTGATGGCAGCACGCAGCAGGTCAGCGACTGAAGACATCGGGGCGATCGTGTTTCGGACGAGTAGGAAGCAGGGCGCTTTTCGACCGCGCGTAGCAGCGATGTGCACGTGCTTGTAATCAGAGAGATTACACGCAGTTGGAGCATATCATGCAGGGCGTAGCGGTTGTGACGGGCGCGAGTGCGGGTATTGGTGAAGCGATGGCGGCGCGTTTGCTTGATGAAGGGTGAACTGTAGTTGCTTTGCAGCGCCGGCCGCCGCGCCTGAGACACGAGCGGCTCGTGTATCGCGAAGTCGATCTCGCTGATGTGAGCGCTGCGACGGCTGTAACAGACGAGGTCGCGGCGCGTTACCCTGTGCGCAATCTCGTCAACAACGCCGGAGCGAATCGTCCCGCACTGCTGGAGCAGGCAACAGCCAGTGATCTCAACTACTCTTTCGCGCTGAACGTTCGCGCCCCGATGGTCCTGATCAAAGGGTTCGCCCAAGGGATGCGTAAGGCTGGATTCGGGCGCATCGTGAGCATGTCGTCCCGCGCGGTGCTCGGAAAAACACAACGCACGGTCTACTCGGCTGCAAAAGCCGCCATCATCGGCATGACACGCACGCTCAGTCTGGAACTCGCGAGCGATGGGATCACCGTGAATGTGATCGCGCCCGGCCCGGTCGCAACGGAGTTGTTCGACAACGGCCATCCAAAAGGCAGTGAAAAAAGGCAGCGGGTCATCGACAGCATTCCGGTCAAACGCGTCGGAACGCCCGGGGATATTGTGCGAGCAGTAACGTTTCCTGCTGGCCGACGAAAGCGGCTACATTACCGGCAGACGTTGTTCATGTGGGGCGGCTCGAGCGTGAGCGGCTCTGGAGGCGCTTGATCTTGCTCGGTGCCGGCGCAGCCGGGGTCGTCTACCATTAGCCCCACAAAATCCGTAACTTGTTTGACATTTGTCACGAATTTCAAGATAATGCCCGGTTTCGTTCGGAGGGGTTCCCGAGCGGTCAAAGGGGGCAGACTGTAAATCTGTTGGCTCAGCCTTCGAAGGTTCGAATCCTTCCCCCTCCACCAGTTCATTAGCGGGCGTTTGGGTGCCTTGACGCAGCTTGAATGCGCGATAGACGCAGCGATTCGGACAAGGCGGGTGTAGCTCAATGGTAGAGCAGAAGCCTTCCAAGCTTACGACGAGGGTTCGATTCCCTTCACCCGCTCCAATTGGATAACACACGACTTCGCGCCCATGTAGCTCAGTGGCAGAGCACTCCCTTGGTAAGGGAGAGGTCGCGCGTTCAATCCGCGCCGTGGGCACCAGAGACTATGCAGCAGATCGTAAGAACCCTACACGTAACAGAGCGAGACAAGCGGAAAATAAGGAACAGCCATGGCCAAGGGTAAGTTTGAGCGGACGAAGCCCCACGTGAACGTGGGCACGATTGGTCACGTGGACCACGGCAAGACGACGTTGACGGCGGCGATCACGCTGGTGTTGTCGAAGAAGTTTGGTG
>JAQGNH010000343.1 GCA_028291945.1 Betaproteobacteria bacterium | reverse complement strand
CTCGCGTAACGCAGGGCGGAGCTTTTCTTGCGGCGCAGAACGTAGATATACGCGGCGATCAGTACGGGTACCGCCAACATCAGCCACAACAGGTGGGGCCACAGGAATGTCATGCGTTCGTCGCCAGATGCTGCGGCAATCCGCCTCCCGCGGCGAGTTGCGTGCGGCGCTTGCGCAAGTCCGCGAAGCGCATGATCGCGTCGACCAAATCATCGTCCGTGGAAAGTTCGAGCGCATCGACGCCTGCTTCGCGGAAAGCGGCCCGCAGCGTCATCTCGCGCCGCGCTGCAGCCGCGGCGAAGCGCTTGCGAAACCCTCGGTCGTGGGTGTCAACGAACAGCTGCTCGCCGGTCTCGGAATCCTGAATCATCACGAGCCCGAGATCGGGCATCTCCATTTCAAGCGGATCATAGAGCCGCACCGCGATGATTTCATGCCGCCGAGCGATGTGAGCAAGCGGTTGCGCCCAACCGGGAATGCTGATGAAATCGGAAACGACGAAAACGAGGGCGCGGCGATGCATCACCTGAAATGCCGTTTGCATCAGGTGCTTCAGATCCGTTTCGCCCGATTGTGCTCGAGTTGGCCGCGACAGCATACGATGCAGCAAGTGCAATACGTGCCGGCGACCACTGCGCGCGGGGATGACCGTATCAACGGTATCCCCATAAAAGAGCGCGCCGACGCGGTTACCATGACGGGTTAGCACGCGCGCAAGTACTGTCACGAACTCGGTCGAGAGCGAGCGTTTTCTGACGTGCTGCGAGCCGAAGTCGATCGATGGGCTGAGGTCGAGCAGAAACCAGGCGGTGACTTCGCGGTCCTCGTAATACTCGCGGACGTACGGCGTCTGCAGACGCGCTGTAACGTTCCAGTCGATGTGCCGAACGTCGTCCTGGTACTGGTACTCGCGCAGATCGGCCAGATCGAGTCCAAATCCCCGGAACAGCGTCCTGTAGTCGCCATGAAGGAGCCCGTCCAGACGGCGGATCACCGTCCATTCGAGTCGGCGCAGGATCTGTTCGGGGTCAGCCCTTGGCTGCGACTCGGACATGAGTGTCGAGCGGCTTATCTGGCGCAGGTATGTGTTCCATGATGCGATGGATCAGCTGATCGGCAGCCTGGCTTTCAGCGAGCGCTTCGTACGTGAGCACAAGACGATGCCGCAACACGTCCCCCGCAATGTCGATCACATCTTCCGGCAGCGCATAGTCCCGGCCTCGCAGATAAGCAAGCGCGCGTGCCCCTTCGATCAGGTGAATCGAAGCGCGTGGGCTGGCGCCATATGAAATGTACTTCTGCATATCCTTGATACCATAGCGTTCTGGATTTCGCGTCGCCGCTACGAGGCGTACCGCGTACTGCGTGAGCGACGGGTCGACGTATCCACTGCGGCACTCACACTGCAGCATTGAAAGTTGTTCGGTCGTGGCGACTGACGTAACCGCCTTGGCCACGCCCGTAACGCGCTCGACGATCACGAACTCTTCCTCTTCCGTCGGGTAACCGACGAGCACTTTCATCATGAACCGATCTACCTGAGCTTCAGGCAGGGGATACGTGCCTTCGGTTTCGATCGGGTTCTGAGTGGCCATCACCAGGAAAGGCTCCGGCACCTTGTGCGTCTCACCGGCTATCGTGACCTGCCGCTCCTGCATCACCTCGAGCAGCGCGCTCTGCACCTTGGCGGGGGCGCGGTTGATTTCATCGGCGAGCAGCAGATTGGTGAACACCGGCCCGAGCGCAGTCGTAAATTCGCTTGTCTTCTGGTTGTAGACGCGCGTTCCGACGAGATCCGCGGGCACCAGATCGGGAGTGAACTGAATCCGCCGGAACGTGCCGCGGATGGTTCTCGCAAGCGTTTTGACGGTCAGGGTTTTTGCGAGACCGGGCACGCCTTCTACGAGCAGATGCCCCTGGGCAAGGATTGCGACGAGCACACGCTCCAGAAAATGATCCTGGCCTACGACGATCTTCTTCACTTCATAAAGAATGCGCTGCATGAGCGAAGCGATCTCATCGCGGCTCAGTTCGGTGGGCTCCATAGACCTCCTGGGTCGAAGTGCGTAGTGAATCTCAAAAAGGTGAGAGGCCAACCGCAGCAGCGGCGTTCTCGATAGGCACCGCGAAGCCGATCCCGATGAATACCGGCTGTTTGCTCGGGTTGAGTATACCGGTGACGATCCCGACGACTTCACCGTCGGTCGTTAGCAAGGGCCCCCCCGAGCTGCCGGGATTCGCGGCGGCATCGAACTGGATCAGATTGGTCAGCAGCCGCTTGCCCTCCGGCGATCGATATTCGCGCCGCAGCCCCGAGATAACCCCGGAGGAGACGGAGGGTCCTATACCAAAAGGAAAACCCACTGCAACCACTTCGTCTCCGAGCCGCAGATCGGCCGTCGATCGCAAGGTCGCCGGTACGAGGTCATCGGGGACAGTAGCCGCTTTGATCACTGCCAGATCGTGTTCCGGCCGGGTGCCGATCACCGTGGCATCAGCTTCGAGCCCATCGGAAAAAACGACGTTCAGTCGCTTGGCACCTGCAACAACATGCAAATTGGTGAGAATCGTTCCATTATCGAGAATAACCACGCCGGTACCCACGCTTCTTTCGTCGTCTTTGTCGGCTTCGTCATCACCGCCGAGTCCCCGCACCCGCACGACCGAGCCCTTGATCAGCTCGTAGGCCTCCGCAGCGCGTGAAGGCAGCGGTTTCGTTTCAAGCGTACGCAAAACCGCCGCGTCGATGTCCTTCTGTGTCAGCTCTCGTACGGGCGGCCTCGTCGCGCTGTGCGTATACACGAGTAGCAGCGCGAAAAGCGCGCCGGCAAAAACCAGCAGCGGTGAGCGTGAACGTTGTAAGAACTTCCGCAGACGTCCGGGCGTTTTCGCAACGGTCGCAGGGGGGACTTCATTGTTTTGCTCCGGCAGCTGCACTTGGGGCGCCCGCGGGCGCGAAGGCGTGGAACGACTATAGAGGGTTACGCGTTTCATGTGCGGCCTATCGTTGGCGATCCGACTCGGGAAAGGGCGGCGCCCAAAGGAGAACCCTACTGCAAGTTGGCGCGGACCGAAAGTAAAGCAACATTTTGGCCAACCACACGTCCCTGGTTGCTCGCGACTACGCCGCAGGGGTGGGCGTGTTCCCCGTTACGCCAGCATATCGGTTTACGCGGTTGCGGAACCGCGAGGGCGCTCCGAGAAAGTGCGCTGAGCGCAACGCGCCGAGGCACAACGCCTGGAGTTGAAATGTAACCTGTCGCGAAACTTACAAGTCGCTGTCCGCGCGCTAGTGGATACGTGCTGCCTGCCGACGCCTAATAACTGGTCGGCCAGTTGCGAAGCAAATGATCCCCTATTCCTTTTTTCATGCGCAGCCGGTGCACCTGCAGCGTGCGGGTGAGGTAATCACGCGTGTCCCGGGGATCGATCACCGTTTGCGCTTCGTACAGCTCGGCAAGCCCCCAAGCGGAGGTGTCCCGTTCTACTTCGCCTTTAAGCTTTGCGAAGCGCTCGGGGTCGTCCTGATAGCGCACGCCGTAGAGCACGTTGACCGACACGGCCGGATCCATAAAACCCAGGTCTGCAGTCGGCCAGACCGCAACTTCATCCGCGTTGCGCCCTCCGGCCATGTTGATGAACGCCTGACCGTAACTCTTGCGCATGATCACGGTGATCTTAGGCACCGTAACAAGCGTCATCGCGTTCATCCAGTTGATAACTTTGCCAGGCATGCCGCGCACTTCGCCTTCGAGACCTATCAAAAATCCAGGAACGTCGACCAAAAACACCAGCGGCACGTTGAACGAGTCGCACAAAACCATGAAGCTCGTCACCTTCTGACACGCGTCGGCATCGAGCGCTCCGCCTTTGAAGAGCGGGTTGTTCGCGATGAAACCGACGCTCCTGCCGTCCAGCCTCCCGAGAACAGTGGCTATGGACTTGCCATAGCGCTCTTTCAGCTCGAATGTCGACTCCTTGTCAGCAATCGCCTGAACGACCTTGCGAACGTCGTACACCTGGTTGCGCGACTCGGGAATAATTTCGAGCATTTTCCGGCACGCCTCGTCCGAGTTCTCCGGCACCGGATACTCGGGCGGCGCTTCCATGTTGTTGCTCGGGAAATACGATAGAAATTTTTTGATCGCATCGAGCGCCTGCTCGTCTGTATTGACCGCCAGATCGGCAAGACCCGAGACGCCGGTGAGCAGCTTCCAGCCGCCCAGCTCTTCAGCATCGATCGGCTTGTTGATTGCAATCGAAGTGACGTTGGGACTGGCGATCGCCATGATCGAGCCCTTCCGCATCACGACGAAATCCGACATCGCCGAATACCACGTAGACGAGCCGTAACACTGGCCGAGCAACGCCGAGCACCACAGGCTTTCGCGCAGGCGCTGATACTCCGTCGGATCCTGAGCGATGATCGCGCGGCCCGCTGCACCCATGCGATCGGGCATGCGCGCTCCGCTCGATTCACCCAGCAGCACGAGCGGCACGCCGCGTTTCGCCGCGACCTGCTTGACGTGCTTGATCTTCTTCATGTTGATGACCGCCGATGAAGCCCCGAGCACGGTGAAATCGTTCGAGACGAGCGCGATCTCGCGTCCGGCGATGCGTGCAAACCCCGCCACTTTGCCGTCGGCAGGCGTTTTATGCTTCACCTCGGGTCTTATCGAACGCGCGTAACGGCCCGACTCGATGAAGCTCCCCTCATCGATGAGGTAATCGATTCGCTCCCGCGCGTTCAGCACGCCTTCGGCTTTGCGTTTGGCTAGCTTCTCGGCGCCGCCCATCGCGAGCGCCTCCGCATTCTTGTTCTGAAATTCCTTGAGAAGATCTTCGAATGGCACGGGGTTCCTTTGTTTCGTTTTGCCTCCTGAAGTGCGCGACCAGTAAACGGCCGATGGAGGCGAAGGTTGCGGAGGAGACCCTGAGGTGCCCTCTGTTCATTTATCGGCGCGTCTCGTGAAGCCGGGCTGCCGCAGGCTAGCGGCGCCGCGCTTTCCTGATCATGTTGCGAGCGATCACCAGCTGCTGGATCTGGCTCGTTCCCTCATAGATCCGGAATAATCTGACGTCACGATAGAATCTCTCAACTGCATAGTCCTGCATATAGCCTGCACCGCCATGAATCTGTATGGCGCGGTCCGCTACCCGCCCCACCATCTCCGAGGCGAACAGCTTGCAGCACGACGCCTCCATCGTGACCGTTTCGCCATCGTCCCGCTTGCGTGCGGCATCGAGCGTCATGCTGCGCGCCGCGTACAGCTCGGTCTGACTGTCCGCAAGCATGGCCTGCACGAGCTGAAATTCGCCGATAGACTGGCCAAACTGCTTACGCTGGATCGCATATTCGAGCGCGTCTTCGAGGATACGCGTCGCCGCACCCACGCAGACTGCCGCAATATGCAGCCTCGCCTTATCGAGCACTTTCATCGCAGTCTTGAAACCCATACCTTCGACGCTGCCGATGAGGTTCTTCTCCGGAACGCGCACATTTTCGAACATCACGTCAGCCGTCTGCGCGCCGCGTTGACCCATTTTGCGATCAGGCTTGCCGACACTCATGCCGGCCGCATCGCGTTCTACGATGAAAGCAGAGACGCCGCCCGCGTCTTTGGACGCCGGATCCGTGCGGGCCATGACGGTAAAGATGCCCGCCTGGGGAGCATTCGTGATGTACCGCTTCGCACCGTTGAGCACGTAATGATCGCCTTCTCGCCTCGCGCTTGTCACGAGTGAGGCCGCGTCCGAACCGCTCCCGGGCTCCGTCAGTGCAAAGGCGCCGATCAGCTCGCCCGCCGCGAGTTGGGGAAGATACTTGTCCTTCTGCGCTTGCGTCCCATCAATGACGATGCCGAGCGAGCCGATGCCATTGTTCGTTCCAACGATCGACCGAAACGCGGGTGAGGCTTTGCAAAGCGCCATTGCGACAAGCGCTTCCTCTTCTGTGGTCAGCCCCAGACCGCCATACTGCTCGGGAATGGTGAGGCCGAAGAGTCCCATCGCGCGCATGTCCGACAGCAGGTCCACGGGTATTGCGTCGGCTTCGACCACGTCGGCCTCACGCGGGATCAGGCGCTCGCGCACAAAGCGTTCAATGCTGCTCAGCAGAACGTTGAACGTTTCGGCGTCGCGTATCATAGAAGTTTGATCGGCGATCGCGTCCGTACGCTATCACCTGTTCCAGCCGGGGTGCCGCGCTTGCTCATTCGCCTTTGATCCCCGCTGCTTTGATCACCTTGCCCCACTTCGTAATCTCATCCTGGACGAATGCGGTGTACTGCTCGGGTGTGTTGCCGACCGGGTCTGCGCCTGCGCTGATCAAGCGATCGCGCAGATCGGGCGATCTGATCGCCCGCACGAATTCTGCATTTAGCCGGTCCACCACGGGGCGCGGCGTTTTCGCGGGCACGGACACCCCATACCACGCCGTTACGTTGAATCCCGCAACGCCGCTCTCCGCTACGGTGGGAATTTCCGGAGCAGCCGCCGAGCGCTTCGAGCTCGTCACAGCCAGCGGCCGCAGCTTGCCCGCGCGGGCTTGTGGGAGGGATGTCGGCATGTTGCTGAACATGATGGAAGTCTGACCCGCAATGAGCTCGATCACCGCGGGGCCTCCGCCCTTATAGGGGATGTGTATCCATTTCACGCCCGTCATATATTGAAAAAGCTCGGCTGAAAGATGCACGGTCGTACCGGTGCCCGAAGACGCGTAATTGATTTGCCCCGGGTGTTTTTTGGATACGACGATCAGGTCCTTGATGTTGTACGCGGGCAGCGATGGATGAATCACCACCAGGTTGGGCGCTTCTGCAATGAGCGTGACGAAGGCAAAGTCCTTGACCGAATCGAAGCTGAGCTTCATGAGCGCGGGATTGGTCGCGTGGCCCGGAGAGTTCAGCAAAATCGTATACCCATCGGGGACTGCACGCGCCCCGAGCTCTGTCGCAATTGCCGTGTTCGCGCCGCCGCGGTTTTCAATGATGAGCGGCTGACCGATGAGCTCTGACACTTTTTGCGCGACGATACGCGCCACGATATCGTTGGTGCCTGCCGGGGGAAACCCCACTAGGAAGCGAATCGGCTTCGCCGGGTACGCCTGCGAATGCGCGCACGGCGCGGTACATAGCGAACTGAGCGCGACCATGCACAAGAACGATTTTTTCACGACCGACCTCCTCGATTATGCGCATTAGAGACGGCGCTCGTGTCCCGTCTTTACCTCAACACCAATCATTCCGGCAATATCACTTCAAGCGCTAGCGCGTCTGCGCGCGACCGGACGCTGCTTCGGCTCATAGCCCTTCAAGTAGGCTGGTCCCGCCATCGTTCCATCGACCGCCGTGCCGACGATGCCTTGCGAAAGGTCTTTGATGGCGATGAAGATCACGTCCTCCTCAGGCGTGGCCATCAGCGTATGCGGTGCGTTCGCCGGTATGTATATGAGCGTGCCCGCGGGCGCGACGACACGCTTGCCGTTAACGCTGCCGGTCAGCGTGCCTTGCACGACATAATTGAACTGTTCGTTTTTATGCGTGTGCATACGCGATCCCGTGCCGCGCGGCTTGTGTATATAGCCGACCAGCATGCGGTTGCCTTCTACGACACCGCCGTGAGATGTCGAGTAGCCCGTGCCAGCCGGGACCTTCTTTACCTTGCTCAAGGCATAGTGATACTTTCCTTCGCCGCCCTTGATCGCGCCAGCGGTCTTGGTTTGAGCGCTGCTTTTTGCTGTTGTTGCCATTGCTCCTCCGGTTTTAACGATCAACGCTAAATGCTGAATGGCCCTTCGGGTCGCCAAACCAGCAGTCCATTCGCGTTGATCTTTCCGCATGTCGCATTCGGTCGTCGACGGGCTCACAAGTGGTCCACCATCTTCCACTCGCCCGGCTTTACATTCACGACGTTCTTGCTCCTCCCGGGTCTGCGATCCGCATGAACGCGGCCTTCCTTGATGACCAGCTGGATATTGCGCTTCTGTTGCAGACATGAAATGTCTTTCAATGGGTCGCCGTTTACCGCAATGATGTCCGCGAGTTTGTCGGCTTCGATCGTGCCGAGCTCGCTGTCGACTTTTATCGCCTGCGCGGCGTTGCGCGTTGCCGTAAGTATCGCGTCCATCGGACTCATGCCCAGCTTCACGTAAATCTCGAGCTCGCCTGCGTTGGAGCCCATATCAGGCTCGAAACCCATGTCGGTGCCCATGGCGATTTTAATACCCGCCTTGTACATCTTCTGAAATGTATCGAAGCAGAACGGCTGCAGATACTTCATCTTCTTCAGCACGAATTCAGCGGTGCCGTGTTCGCGCCGCAGCTGAATGGCGTGATCCGTGCGATGCGACAGCGTCGGCGTTACCGGAACGCCCGCCTCGCGGATCATGTCGATCGTCTCGTCGTCGTGGAACACCATGTGTTCGATCGTGTCGGTTCCGGCCTTGAGCGCCATGCGCTGGGCCTGCGTCGTGAAGCAATGCACGGCGGTGTTCTTGTGCAGCGCATGTGCCTCGTCGACGATGGCGTCGAGCTCTTCCTGAGTCATGTTGCGGATGTCGGGCTCCTCCTTGTCCGTGCCGCCCCCACCCGACGCGCATGTCTTGATCACGTCTGCGCCTGCGAGGAGGTTCTTGCGCGCGAGCTTCCGCAGCTCCCAGGGACCGTCCGCCGTATTGAAACCCCATCGGTACATCGCGCGGGGTTGAATCAGATCGAGATGTGATCCGGTCATCGTGGTGAACGCTCCGATCAGCATACGCGGACCTTCCACGATCCCCGCATTGATCGCGTCGCGCACGGCGCACATTTCGTCGACCAGCAGCCCGCGCGGGCCGTTCATGCCTAGATCGCGCAAAGTGGTGAAGCCCATGTCGAAGCAGTTCTGTGCGTGAAACAAAGCGTACATCTGCTGCAGGTGTGGCATGATTTCAAACTGCGCGACACGGTGATTGTGAAACGTCATGCAGTTGAACATCGCCGTGTGGATGTGCAGATCCATCATGCCAGGCATCAACGTGCAGCCTTCGGCGTCGATGATCTCGGCGTCGGGTGGCAGCTGCGTTTTCGTCTGAGCGTCGTTGCGACTGCCGACACTTTTGATATGACGGCCCTGCGTAACGATGATCGGATCTCTAACCGGAGCGCCCCCGCGGCCGTCGATCAAGGTTGCGCCCTTGATCACTCGCAACGGCCCGTTGTCCGGATCACTCAAAAATTCTTGCGACCTCACTTGCCTCCTCCTGTCTTGGGTCGGCGGGTCCGCCGACATGCTTTATCAACAACGCGCTTCGAGGGGCTGCTTTAACGAAATCCTTTCATTGCCTCCACGAACTGCGCGTATGCACCGGGGTCTATGCCTTTTCTAGCGGTGACTGCCGGCGCATAGTCGAATGCGTCGAATGTTCGCTCGATCTCTTCGCGCGCCATGTCGCGTCCGATGAAAACCAGTCGTGAACGACGGTCGTCGGTGGGCCACGCCTCGAGCACGACAGGCTCGTGAACGACAGTTTGCACGGCGTGCACGACGACCGGATCGCCTTCGACGTTAAGCAACGCTTTGACGCGGAGCAGATTCGCCCCGCGGAGATTTGCAAGCATGTCGAGCCACATCACGAGCCCCGCGCGACGGATCGGGCGATCGTGGTACAGACAGAAGGCGCGGATATGCGCGTCGTGCCGGTTCACATCACGATGGTCGTGGTGGTCGATCTCGATCGCGCCATGGGCATGCTCCTTGAGCCAAGAACCTACATGCGATGGCTTGCGTGCCAGGTCATATACGCTGCCGCGCAGAAACAGTGTGGGATCGATTGCACCACGCACGGCTTCATGTAGCTCAGCGCCCGGATTCACGCGGTGCAGACGCTCACGGAGTGAATCGACTGCGTGCGGCCCCGCAAGATCGCCCTTCGTAATAAGCATTGCGTCAGCAACCGCCGCCTGTTTCAGGCTTTCCGGATGCGTATCAAGCTGCGCCTCGCCGTGCAACGCATCGACCAGCGTAACGACATCGTGAATCCGATACACGCGGCTCAGTTCGGGGTCGGCGACGATGGTTTGCAGGAGCGGCACCGGATCGGCGAGTCCGGTCGTTTCGATGATGACATTCGCGAAGCTCGGGACCGTGCCGTCTGCGCGCTTCGCATAGAGGTCGGTGAGCGTCTGCACGAGATCTCCGCGCACGGTGCAGCAAAGACAGCCTGTATCGAGCAGCACCATGTTTTCGGCCGGCGCGGATACGAGAAGATGGTCGATGCCGATCTCGCCGAATTCATTGATGATCACTGCGCTGTCGGCAAGCTCGGGCCGCTGCAGCAAATGATTGAGCAGCGTCGTTTTACCGCTACCCAAAAATCCGGTGATGATCGTGACGGCCACGTGCTCGCTCATTCGGCGAAGCTTAAATTGATGATGCGTGAGTTGTGACGTCAAAAGCGCGCTGCGGATCGGGTGCAGTGTACTTACACCGAGAGAACTGCTGCTATCCGTTGCCAAGCCAATGTAAGCGCTTCCATTGGCACGGTCAAGCGAACGCGAACGATGTGAAGCGATGCCGCAAATAGAAAAGGGGCGCTGCTTCGCCCCTTCGAATCACAACAAGAATTTTGAGATCGGTGCTCTCTTCTCAAACATTGATTGACGTTCCCGTCTCAAGCTGCCTTTGCCTGCTTTTCTTCTTTATCCGAATAACGTCCCGAGCACGCCAGACTGTTCATGCGTGAGCGGTGCAGCAGCGCGGCCTGTCCCGCTGCTACGTTCGATGCGCTGCCCTTCCAGGCTTTGAGCGACGCCTGCTGCAATGCGCGGCCGTACGAGAACGATACGGGCCACGGCAGCTTGCCCTGGAACATGCGATTCATGGCATTCAGGTGCGCCGTTGCGAGCTCGTCGCTCTGGCCGCCCGAGAGGAACACGATCCCCGCGACCGCAGCCGGTACGGTGCGCTTCAGCGTTCGTATCGTGCGTTCGGCGACCTCTTCGACGCTCGCCTGCTTCGCGCTATCCTTGCCTGCTATGACCATGCTCGGCTTCAGCACGGAACCTTCGAGCATCACTTTATCGAGATAGAGCGCGTCATACACCGAGTTCAGCGTCCACTCGGTGACCTCCTCGCATCGATCGATCGTGTGCTCGCCGTCCATCAACACTTCGGGCTCTACGATCGGCACCAGCCCGGCTTCCTGGCAGATCGCTGCGTAACGCGCGAGCGCATGTGCGTTTTCCTGTATGCACGTGCGGCTCGGGATGTCGCGGCCGATCGTGATCACTGCGCGCCACTTGGCAAATTTCGCGCCGAGCTTCACGTATTCCGCGCAGCGCTTGGATAACCCGTCCAGACCTTCGGTAATCGTCTCGCCGGGGCAAAACGCAAGCGACTTAGCTCCGGCGTCGACTTTGATGCCCGGTAAGATGCCTTGTTTTTTCAAAAGCTCACCAAAAGGCGTGCCGTCGGACGATTTCTGGCGAAGTGTTTCGTCATAGAGTATGACGCCGCTGATGTATTGCCCGAGACCTTTGGTCGTGAAAAGCATATCGCGATACGCACGCCGATTTTCTTCGACGTTCTCGACTTTGATGCTGTCGAAGCGTTTTTCGATGGTGCCGGTGCTTTCATCGGCGGCCAGGATGCCTTTGCCGGGCGCGACCAGGGCTTGGGCGATGGACACTAGATCTTGTTGCGTAGGCATAGGGGTCTCCTGCGTGGCATTACGGGATAGTGGGAAGGTGATCGCTAGCTCGAATATTCTAGCGCGTCCCTTTTCGGGCTCGCACGGGAACAATACCGGCGCCTTCCGCGCTTCATGCCTGGCGGTGCTCGCCGACTTTTACTATTTTCATCGTGTTGGTGCCGCCTGCTTTGCCGTAGGGCTCGCCAATCGTGAGCACCATGTAGTCGCCATCCTGCACGGCACCGCGTTTCAGGAGCTCGTCCTCGGCCATGTTGAGCGCCTTCTCCGGGTCCCGTGCGCCTTTGAACTTCACCGGGTAAACGCCCCTGAAAAGCGTCACCTTGCGCCGCGTCCCCTCCTCCGCGCTCATCGCATAGATGGGAACGGTCGTGGGCAAGCGCGACATCAGCAGCACGGTTTTTCCGCTTTGGGTCATAGCTGCGACAGCCTTGATGTTGAGGCTGTTCGACGTGAACACGGTTGCACGCGCGATGGCTTCTTCGACGTCTGCAGGCGGCAGCTCGCGCCTGCGCTCGACGGCAATCAGATCTTCCTTCTCGGCTTCGATGCACACCCGCGCCATTGCAGCCACGGTCTCGACGGGATACTCGCCGGTCGCCGTTTCCGCGGAAAGCATCACCGCATCGGTTCCGTCCAGCACCGCGTTCGCCACGTCCGAAACTTCGGCGCGGGTCGGAATCGGATTGCTGATCATCGATTCCATCATTTGCGTTGCGGTAATCACGGCACGATTTTTTTCTCGAGCGAGCCTGATCATGCGCTTCTGCAGCGCGGGAACCACCGCGTCGCCGACTTCGACCGCCAGGTCGCCGCGCGCAACCATGATCGCGTCGGACGCATCGAGGATTTCGTCGAGCGCGGTGATGGCTTCGGCGCGCTCGATTTTCGCAACGATGAGACTGTTTCCACCGGCCTCGCGCATCAGATCGCGCGCCCATCGGATGTCGTCGCCAGAACGGGGAAACGACACACCAAGAAAGTCCGCCTTGAGCTCGGCAGCTGTCTTGATGTCACGCATGTCCTTCTCAGTAAGGGCGGGCGCTGTCAGCCCTCCGCCTTTGCGGTTAATCCCCTTGTTATTGCTGAGTACGCCGCCTTGTTCCACGACGGTGCTGATTCGCGAACCGCGCACACCGGACACACCCAATACGATGCGGCCATCGTCCAGGAGCAGCGTGTCGCCACGGCGCACGTCTTTTGGAAGATTCTTGTAATCCAGTCCGACGCCCTCTTGGTCTCCGAGGTCGCGCTCCGCGTCGAGCACGAACGGCTCTCCGCCCTGAAGCGTGATGCGGCCATCGCGAAACTTGCCAATACGAATTTTCGGGCCCTGAAGGTCGACCAGCACGCCGACTGCGCGGCCGGCGCGCTGGGCGAGCGTTCGCACGAGATCAACCCGCTCGCCATGCTCAGCCGCCGTCCCGTGTGAGAAATTCATGCGAACCACGTCGAGTCCGGCTTCGATCATGCGGGACAGTACTTTTGCATCGCTCGAAGCAGGCCCGAGCGTCGCCACGATTTTGGTCCGGCGCGGCATCATGGTCCCACCGCCCGTTGCTCGAGTATTTCGATCGCCGGCAGTTTCTTGCCTTCGAGAAACTCAAGGAATGCGCCGCCGCCGGTCGAGATGTACGAGATACGGTCGGCGACCTCGTATTTCGCGACTGCTGCAAGAGTGTCACCGCCGCCTGCGATCGAGAACGCGTCGGAGTCCGCGATGGCACGGGCAATTGTTCGCGTGCCGTTCCCGAACTGGTCGAATTCGAATACGCCCACGGGTCCATTCCACACGATCGTGCCGGCCTGTTTGAGCGACCGCGCTAGTTCCTCCGCCGTGTTCGGCCCGATATCCAGAATGAGATCGTCGTCCGCGACTTCGCCGGCTAGCTTGGTCCTGGCCTGCGCAGTGGCCGCGAATTCCTTAGCGCATACGACATCGGTGGGCACGGGCACTGAGCCTCCTTTCCCTTTCAGGATTTCACTGATCTTGAGCGCTTCGTCGACGAGCTCGGGCTCCGCGAGCGACTTGCCTATTGGCATGCCGGACGCCAGCAAAAACGTATTGGCGATCCCGCCGCCGACGATGAGCTGATCTACTTTGCGCGCAAGCGTGGCGAGTATCGTCAGCTTCGTCGATACTTTCGAGCCGCCGACAATCGCAACTAGCGGCCGCGCGGGTTTATCGAGTGCGCGAGTGAGGGCCTCTATCTCGGCAGCCATCAGAGGTCCGGCACACGCGACTTTGGCGAGTTTGGCAATGCCGTGCGTCGTCGCTTCGGCGCGATGCGCTGTACCGAATGCGTCGTTCACATAAATATCGCAAAGCGACGCCATCTGTTTCGACAGATTCTCGTCGTCTTTCTTCTCGCCTTTGTTGAAGCGGCAGTTTTCGAGCAGTACGGCGTGGCCCGGGGCGACGTCGACGCCTTTCAACCAGTCACGCTGCAGCGGCACATCCATCTCGAGCAATTTCGACAGATGCTCAGCGACGGGCGCGAGCGATTCTTTTTCGTCGAACTCGCCTTCCTTAGGCCGGCCGAGATGCGACACCAACATCACGCGGGCACCTTTTTCGAGCGCGATGCGAATACCGGGCAATGCTGCACGGATGCGCGTATCGTCCGCGATTTTGCCGTCTTGCATCGGCACGTTGAAGTCTTCGCGAATGAACACTCGCTTTTGGGCGAGGTCGAGGTCGGTCATTTTTAGTATTTTCACGACGAAGCCTTAAGATACCAATGGCGAGAAGCAAACGAGCGGCCGCGGCATACCCCATTCACCGCGGTTCCGGCGGGCCCATTACGGGCCTCGCTTGCGCCTGATCGCGCCAGAAGTAGCTTGCTCCGCAAGGACTGCTGCTCGCGCAGATTATTTCGCGTTCATTAACGCGACCGTCGTGTCGAGCATGCGGTTGCTGAATCCCCACTCGTTGTCGTACCAGGCGAGGGCTTTCACAAGGACGCCGTTGGAAACCTTCGTGAGGCTGGAATCGAAGATGCTCGACGCCGGCGTGTGATTGAAGTCGCTGGAGACGAGCGGCTCATCGGTGTATTCCAGCACGCCTTTCAGTGGTCCTTGCGCGGCCGCCTTCATGATCGCATTGACTTCATCGACGGTCGTTGACCTGCCAGCCGTGAAGGTAAGATCGACCAGCGAGACGTTGATCGTTGGCACGCGCACGGCGAAGCCGTCGAGCTTGCCGTTCAACTCGGGTAGCACCAGACCGACCGCGGCGGCAGCACCCGTTTTTGTGGGGATCATGTTCAGCGCCGCCGCCCGCGCACGCCGCAGGTCCTCGTGATACACGTCGGTCAGCACCTGATCGTTGGTATAAGAGTGCACCGTCGTCATCAGCCCCTGCACTATGCCGAGCTTATCGTGCAACGCTTTGGCCATCGGCGCGAGACAGTTGGTCGTGCACGATGCGTTCGAAATGACGGTGTGGCTCGCCTTCAGCGTGCTGTGATTTACGCCGTAGACGATCGTCGCATCGACATCCTTCCCGCCTGGCGCAGAGATCACAACCTTCTTCGCGCCGCCTTTGAGATGCGCTCCCGCCTTTTCCTTGGTGGTGAACAAGCCGGTGCACTCGAGCACGACGTCCACACCGAGGGAAGCCCAAGGGAGCTCCGCTGGATTGCGTTGCGCCAACACTTTGATGCGATCTCCGTTCACCACCATGGAGTCGCCGTCGACCTTGACCGTGCCCTTAAATCTGCCGTGAACGGTGTCGTAGCGGGTCAGGTGCGCGTTGGTCTCCGCATTTCCGAGGTCGTTCAGCGCAACGATCTCGAGCGCGTGTTTCTTGCCGCTCTCATAGTGAGCGCGGAGGATGTTGCGGCCAATGCGACCGTAACCATTGATCGCGACTTTAATGGTCATGTGCCTCTCCGGAAAGTGGGCGTTACAGTACTTGCTTGACCGTTTTCACCACGTTTTCTGCGGTGAAACCGAAAAACTTGAAGACATCGGCGGCTGGCGCGGACTCGCCGTACCGGTCGATTCCGACGACCGCGCCTTCCAGCCCGACATACTTGCGCCAGTAGTCGCTGACGCCCGCCTCGACTGCAATACGCGGAACGCCGCGCGGCAGCACGCTCTCGCGATAGGCAGCGTCTTGCCGATCGAATACGCTGGTCGAGGGCATCGAAACGACGCGGACGGGAATATTCTCATTCGCGAGCATTTTCTGTGCCTCGATCGCTAGAGCTACCTCCGAACCCGTCGCAATCACGACTGCGCGTGCCACGCCTGACGCATCGCTTAGCACATAAGCGCCACGCTCGATCGCGGTAACCTGCGCGGCTGTTCGTTTTTGAAAAGGCACGTTCTGGCGCGTCAGCAGGAGGCTCACCGGACCATCCCGGCGCTCGATGCCAGCAATCCACCCGGCCATCGTTTCGGTGGTATCACAAGGCCGCCATACATCCATGTTTGGTATGAGTCGCAGCGTCGCGGCATGTTCCACCGGCTGGTGAGTCGGCCCGTCCTCTCCCAGCCCGATCGAGTCATGGGTGAAGACGAAGACCGCGCGCTGTTTCATCAGTGCGGCCATGCGCAACGCATTTCGAGCGTAATCCGAAAAAGTCAGGAACGTGGCGCAGTACGGGATCACACCGCCATGCAGCGCCAGGCCATTGGAAATCGCTGCCATCCCGAACTCGCGCACACCGAAGTAAATGTAATTACCGCCTCCCGAGCGCCCGACGGGGCGTGACCCGGACCACAGGGTCAAGTTTGACGCCGCAAGGTCGGCGGAGCCCCCGACGAGCTCAGGCAGCAACGGTCCCAGCGCTTCAAGCGCGTTTTGCGATGCTTTACGGGTGGCAATGGCTTCGGGGTTAGTGCTCACTTTCGTGACGAGCCGTTCGCGCTCCGCCCGCCAGCTAGACGGTAGCTCGCCCGCCACACGCCGCCGAAACTCGGCTGCGCGGGCCGGATCCGCCTTCTGATAGGCAGCGAACCGCTCGTTCCAATCAGCCTCGAACCTCGCGCCGCGCTCGCGCGCATCCCACCCCGCGTACACGCGTTCTGGCACCTCAAAAGCTTTGTACTTCCAGCCGATGTGCTCGCGCGTAGCCGCGACCTCATCCGCGCCCAGCGGCGATCCATGTGCGGCCCCGGTGTTCGCTTTCTTCGGGGCTCCTTTCGCGATCACCGTTTTGCAGCAAATCAACGTCGGTCGCGCGCCTTCCGCCTTGGCGTCCACGATCGCACCGTCAATAGCTTCAGCGTTATGGCCGTCGATGCCTCGAATCACGTGCCAACCGTAGGCTTCAAAACGTTTGGGAGTTTCGTCGGTGAACCACTGCTGCATCGATCCCTTTTCGGAGTCGATGGAGATGCCATTGTCGTCCCAGAACGCGATCAGCTTGGACAGGCCCAGCGTTCCCGCGAGCGAGCAGGCTTCATGGGAAATGCCTTCCATGAGGCAACCGTCGCCTAGGAAAACATACGTACGGTGGTCAACGATATCGTGGCCTTCGCTATTGAACTCGGCCCCGAGCATGCGTTCTGCGATTGCCATGCCGACGGCGTTCGCGACACCCTGACCGAGTGGCCCCGTCGTTGTTTCGACCCCAGGCGCATACCCATGTTCGGGGTGTCCGGGCGTTTTGGAATGCAGCTGCCGGAAGCGCACGAGCTCATCCATCGGCAGGTCGTAACCGCTCAGGTGCAACGCCGCATAGAGCAGCATGGAACCATGGCCGTTCGACACGACGAAGCGGTCGCGATCGGGCCATTGCGGGTTCGCCGGATTATGGCGCAGGTGTCCGTTCCAGAGCACTTCTGCAATGTCGGCCATCCCCATGGGCATCCCCGGGTGGCCTGAATTTGCTTTCTGCACGGCGTCCATCGCGAGCGCACGAACGGCGTTCGCTAGTTCCAGACGAGAGCTCATGTCTTCCTGAAGGGGGGCACAGCGGAAAAAGCGTGATTATAGCGGGGCCTGCAACCGGCGGGAGCCCTGCCGGAAAGCCTACTGAGACGGCTCGTCCAGCCGCCGGCTGACTCTGATGCCGAGTTGCTTCAGCTTGCGGTAGAGATGCGTGCGCTCGAGTCCGACCGTCTCCGCGACCCGACTGATGTTGCCGCCTTCCTTGCCGATGTGATATTCGAAATACACCCTCTCAAAAGCATCGCGGGCGTCCCGCAATGGCACATCGAAGGGGAGATCGTGGGTGAGCTGACGCACGTTCGTTTGCTGCGGAAAGACCCGCTCGACGTCCTCCTGCGCAATCTGCTCGCCAAGCGCTGTTTGCGCGAGTGTCTGAACAGTCGTCTGCAGTTGGATCAGATTGCCGGGCCAATCGTAATTGCGCAGTGTGTTCAAGGCTGCGGTCGAGATTTCGCGGGGCGGCACTTCCTTAGCCTCTATCATCCGCGACAGCACGAGATTTGCGATGTCCGGCACGTCTTCCCGATGCTCACGCAGGCTGGGCACGCGGATCGTCGTGCCCGAAAGCGCCGCATAAAGTCGAGCGTCGAAGCTGCCAGCGGCCACCAGCTCGGCAAGATGCCGCGTCGCCCCTGCGATCACGCGCGCGTTGTAGCGATCGAGCTTGGAAATGAGGAGCAACAGTCCTTTCTGTTCCACGCGGTTGAGATCTGCTACTTCATGAACGAATAAAGTACCTTCACGAGCCTGTGTCAGGAGGTCGAGCGGCGCCTCGGCGAGCTGTCCACTGATTTCCACCGCGACCCACGGCGTGTTGCGTCCATGCAGCATTCGGGCGCAGAGCTCGATCCCGCAACCGGGTTCCGAAACCAACAGGACGGGGGTGCGCAGATTGGCGATCCGCTCTAGCCTTTGCTTGAGCTCCGCGATGATTGGCGCTCTGCCGAGGGCCGCAAGCGACAGGGCCGCTTGCGGCTGCTCACCGCCGTGCTTGAGGGCGCGACCGACGGTCGAGAGCAATTTCTGCAAAGCGATGGGTTTTTCGAGGAAGTCATAGGCGCCGATGCGCGTCGCCTGAACTGCGGTGTCGATGGTGCCGTGACCTGACATCATCACGACGGGCATCGTCAACAGTCCGGCGCTTGCCCATTCCTTGAGCAGCGTTACACCGTCCGTGTCCGGCATCCAGATATCGAGCAGCACGAGATCGGGGCGAGCTTGCGCCCGGCGCGCGCGCGCTTCGCTTGCATTCTGCGCAAGACGCACGTCGTAGCCCTCTTCGGAAAGTATTTCCGAGAGCAGCTCTCGTATGCCCATCTCGTCGTCGACTACCAGAATCTCTTGCATAAGTGGCGGCTACATCTCCATTCAGTCACGCTGCGGACTTCTTGGCGGCCTCGTACGCAGCCGCGGTCGGCAGCGTGATCGTTACTCGCGTACCCTGCGGTATGTCGTTCGCTATCGTCACGTCGCCGCCGTGTTCTTCAACGATTTTTTTCACGATGACGAGGCCGAGCCCAGTGCCTTTAGGCTTGGTCGTAACATAAGGTTCGAATGCGCGCTTCATGAGGTGTTCGGGAAATCCGCTGCCGTTGTCGGTGACGCTGAAGCGCACCGCATTGCCCGCGAGCTCGCTGCGCACGACGATGCGCGGCTCGGCGGCTTCACCAAGCGCATCCTGAGCGTTCTGCAGCAGGTTGTGCACCACCTGGCGAAGCTGGGCGGCATCGCCAACGATCGACGGCAGCTCGTGGGCGAGCTCGACCTGTATGCTCGAGCCGAGGGACTCATATAACGTCAATATTTCGCGCACCAACGCGTTCAGGTCGAGCTCGTGCATTGCCGGCTCCGGCGTGCGGGCGTACTGGCTGAATGCATCCACCATGCGCTTCAACGCCGCGACCTGGTTGACGATAGTGCGTGTCGAGCGTGTCAGCATTTCTGCGTCAGGTGGCGCGAGCTTGGGCGCAAGCTTCAGCTCTACTCGTTCGGCGGAGAGCTGTATCGGAGTGAGCGGGTTCTTGATCTCGTGCGCCAGACGCCGGGCGACTTCGGCCCACGCCGCATCGCGCTGCGCCTGTAGCAGGTGCGTGACGTCGTCAAACACCACAACGTAGCCGGTTTCGGCGCCCGCCGGCAAGCGCGAACCGCGCACGAGCAATACTTGAGTGCCGTCCCTCGCTTCCCGTTCTACCTGCTGCTCCCATTCGTCCCGTTCATCGTTGCTGAATGCGAGGCGCAGCGCGTCTGATAAGGGGGCGAGGCTTGGGTCGAGCTCATCCCAGGCGCCTAGCTCGCGGCCTATGAGCGGCGAGCAGTCCAGGCGAAGAATATGGTGCGCACTTCGATTCGCCGAGCGCAGCTTGAGCCCTTCATCGAAGGCCAGGACGCCCGCAGACAAGTTGACCAGGATGCTTTCCAACTGCGCCTTGGCATGCGCGAGCTCCATCTCTTTGCGTTCGGCCTGCGCACGCGCTTCAGCGAGCTGCAGCGTCATGCTGTTGAAGGAACGCGTGAGCATCCCAAGCTCATCCCGGCTGGGGTCCGCGGCGCGCTGACTGAAGTCGCCTTGGGCCACGGCGCGCGTTCCTTCGACCAGCACATTGAGCGGGGCAGACAGACGGTCCGAAAGAAGGAACGAAGCAGCCAGCGCGGAGAGCAGCGCCAGTAGAAGCGTCAGGGTCAAGGTGATTCCGTAAAGGCGCTTCAAGCCGCGCCGAGATAGCAGCAGTTCCTGGTACTCGCGGTAACCGGATTGCACTATTTCTGCCTCTCGGCCGATTTCCTCCGGCACGGGTTGCATCAGTTGCAGAGCGCGTGACTCCTCCGAAAGTGAAACGACGTTGACCGGTGCAATCACACGCAAGTATAGGCCGCGTTCCGGAATCGCCTCGATCGCGGCATAGGTCTGCTGTGAGCGCAGCTTTCTCAGCGCAGCGGCGCCGGGCGCGTCCGGCGCAATGCCGGCGCGGTCGTCGCCGGAGAACGCGATGAGCTTGCCGCGCTGGGTATATAGCGTCGCTTCCTGTACGCCGCCCTGTTGCCGCAACGAATTCAACAGCGCAAGGTGCTCGGAAGGAGGGCGCACCGAAAGCGCGAGGGCCATGGCGTCAGCTTTTCCGGTGAGATCCCTGAGCATGCTGTCGAGCGCGTTGCGGCCCAGATTCAGCCCGCCTTCGAGCGCCTTGTCGATGCGCACTTCGAACCACGATTCGATGCTCTTCGCGAGGAACTGCACCGATACCCCGTAAATGAGCGCCCCGGGCAGAATGCCTACGAGTGCGAACAGGATGACGAGGCGCAGCGTGAGCTTGGAACCAAAGACGCGCGAGCGCAGCTTGCGCCTGAGAATGTAGAGTTGGTAGCCGACGAGTGTCGCGAGCGCGAGCGCGACAGCGCCGTTCAGCCCGAGCAGTGTCGGGTAGCGCTCGGCAAAGAGCGTGGTATTCGCAGTGGCAGTGGCCAGCAGGAACAGTGTCACTGCGGCGAGCGCCATGAATAACACCAGCACGTAGCGCAGCCACGCCGGTGCTTTGATGGGTGCGGCTGTCATTGCTGAATGTCGCGCGGCGTCACTGTCCAGCGAAACCAGTCGGAGCCGATGTACCACTCCCGCGAGCCGAGAGCATTCAACTGGAACGGCTTCGGGAGCTGGGACGTATCGAGCCGCATGCGGATCCCCGCAGTGTATGTTTCCCGGCGTATCGTACCGGGCTCGATCTCCTCACGGCGCCGCACCCGGGTCATCACCTCCAGCGCTTCATCGAGGGAACCGAAGCTCTGGTGAAGATTGCCGACCCCTAGCCGGTACTGTCGCGTGAGCGCGTTGTATGCGAGGCGGAACTGCTGATTGAAATGTATGACGCGCTCATTGAACCAGTACCACCGCGGGCGAATAAGCTCGAATTCGAGCGCGAAATACAGCGGTACGCCCTTGTTCAGAACTTCTTCGAGCGTGTGCGTGAGCGCGACATCGAACTGCGCCTCGAGTACGTAGTAATCCTCGCCCGCAGTAAACGACGCCTTTCTGACTTCGATGCCTTGCGCCTGCACCGCAAACCCAGCGGCGGCGAGCCACAGCGCGACGAGCGCGCCGAGCCAGTCAAGACTTCTGCAGCAGCGCGTAGAAGAAGCCGTCATGCGTTTCGTCCGGAAGAATCTGGCCCGCGAGCCGCTGTGCGTTCGTATGCGGCCCGGGCAGAGGCAGGCGTCGCGCATCGTGATGGCGCTCGAGGAACCGCTCTATCTGGTCATTGTTCTCCTCGACAAACAGCGAGCAGGTCACGTAGAGCAATTTACCATCACTGCCGAGCAACTGCCAAAGAGCTTCCAGAATGTCGCACTCACGCGCAACAAAGCGCGCGACGTCGTCCGGACGTCTCAGCCACTTGATGTCCGGATGGCGCCGAACGACACCCGATGCAGAGCAGGGAACATCAGCGAGTATGCGCGCATACGGTTTGCCATCCCACCAGGCACGCGGGTCGGCCGCGTCGCCGCATATCGCGTTTGCATTCAAACGAAGCCGGTTCAGGTTCGATCGCACACGCTCCAGACGCTTGGGGTCCTGGTCTACCGCGAAGAGTTCGACGTCCTCGCATTCGAGTATGTGCGCAGTCTTTCCGCCGGGGGCTGCACACGCATCGAGCACGCGTTGACCTCGCTGCAAATCGAGGTACGATGCGGCTTGTTGAGCCGCGGCGTCCTGTACCGAGACGTCACCGTCGGCGAACCCGGGTATTTGGGCCACCGCTACGGGGCGCTCCAGCATCAGCGCGGCGCCACCCAGTGCCTGTGCGTTCATTCCAGCCGTCGCCAGTCGCTTCATGTAATCGTCGACTGTACTATGCCGCCGGTTCACACGTAGCGTCAGCGGGGGATGAAGGTTTGCGTTCTCCAGGATGTCCCGGTACCGCTCGGGGTATTGCACGCGCAGCTTGTCTATCCACCACTGAGGGTGCGAGTAGCGTCCGGCTTCAGTGCGCCTCGCGGCAGCAAGCAATACTTCGCGCTGGCGCAGGAAGTTACGTAAAACCGCGTTAACCAGGCCCTTAGCCGCCGGCTTGCGGAGCGCTAGGCATGTGCGTACCGCGTGGTCTACGACTGCATGAGGCGCCGCTCGCGTGTGTGCGAGCTGATAGAGCGCGACCCTGAGCAATTGACGCACGTCGTCGTCTTTGAGCGGTCGCTGCAGCAATTGATCCAGAATCGCATCGAGCTGACCTAGAAACCGCAACGTGCCGTAACTGATATCCTGCAGGACGGCGCGATCCTGGACGCTGAGCGCGGGATGGCGAAGCGACGCGGCTTGGAGCGTCGAATCCAGGCTCCGGCCGCCCATCACCCCGCCAACGATATCGGAACCGAGGCGCTGCACCTCAAACATCAAGTGCCGAGCCTCTTGCCGGGTTGGACTGGATTGCCGGCAAGAAAAGCTGACGCAGGCAGACGTTTGCCGCCTGCCCGTTGCAACTCGAGCACTTTCAGCGCGCCACCAAAACCACAGGCGACTGTGATCCCGTCGCTGGAGGCCTCATGAATCGTGCCTGGTGGAGCATCTACAGCGGGGGCCGTGTCTGCGCGCCATATCTTTAGTACTGCGCCATCGAATAGGGTAGCCGCCCCTGGAAGCGGGTCGAATGCGCGCACCTTTCGTTCTATCGTCTCCGCGTTTTCGCTCCATTCGATGCGGGCTTCTCGCTTATCGATCTTGGCGGCATAGGTGGCTTTTGATCCATCCTGCGGTTTTGCAACGAATGACTGGTCGAGCGCGCGCACGATCAGCCGCGCACCGAGCGCTGCGAGTCGATCATGAAGCTTCTGTGCCGTATCGTCTGAAGCAATCGTGACCGCTTCCTGAAGCAGCACCGGACCGGTATCTAGACCCGCCTCCATCTGCATAATGCTGATTCCGGTCTGTGCGTCCCCGGCGAGTAGGGCGCGTTGAATGGGCGCGGCACCGCGCCAGCGCGGCAGCAGCGACGCATGAATATTGACGCCACCGAGTTGAGGCACTGCCAGTACATCGGCAGGCACTATCAAACCGTAGGCCGCGACGACCATGACATCTGCGCCGATGTCGCGCAGCGACGCCGAAATATCCGGCGTTTTGAGCGAGCTCGGCTGCGCGATCGTGAGATGCAGGTCGAGCGCCAGCCGTTTCACCGCAGAAGGCAGGTGCTGAAGCCCGCGTCCGGCAGGGCGGTCCGGCTGCGTGAGCACGAGCGCGATCTCGTGGCCCGCGCGGTGGACCGCGTCGAGCGCGACACTCGCGAACGTGGGAGTTCCAGCAAAAATTATCTTCATAAATGCGGGTCCGCGCGGCCGGCTGGCAGCGGATCTGACCCTACATTGCCGTGCGCTGTTTTTTGAGCTTGGCCGCGATGCGCTGCTGCTTAAGTCGTGAAAGGTACTCGACGAAAACTTTGCCCTCGAGATGATCGATCTCGTGCTGTATACATACAGCGAGGAGGCCCTCCGTTTCGAGGGTAAAGGATTCGCCCGCCGTGTTGACGGCGTGCACCTTGATGCGCTCGGCGCGCCGCACTTTGTCGAAAAAACCGGGGACGGAGAGGCAGCCTTCTTCGGTCTCAGCTTCGCCGCTCGATTCCACGATCTCGGGATTGATGAACGCCTGCAGTTGATCGCGCGCCTCGGAGATATCTATGACGAGAACCCGCTCATGTACGTCGACCTGCGTCGCAGCGAGGCCAATCCCCGGTGCGGCATACATCGTTTCGGCCATGTCCGTGACTAATTTGCGAATCCGGTCGTCTACAACGACCACCGGTGTCGCAACTTTATGCAAACGTGGATCGGGATAGTGCAAGATGGGTAATAACGCCATAAAAAAGCTTGCCACTATAAGCAGCTACATGCAGAATTTAAACCAATACGTAAGATGTGGCGGTCCCTTCCAAATCGGTGAGGCCGCGTGTTGAGCCTAAAATTGGGGTGTGCGATGAAAAAAGCAATTATATCGCTGATTTTGCTGCTGTCTTTTTCAGTTTCAGCAACCGCAGCGACAACCAGCGACTTGCAACCTGACGCGCCGGACCGGCACGTAGTCGCGCCCGGAGACACTTTGTGGGGTATATCCACGCGGTTCCTCAAAGATCCCTGGCGCTGGCCCGAGCTCTGGAAAATGAACCAGGCTCAGCTTCGAAATCCCCACCGTATCTACCCCGGCGAAGTGGTCGTCCTGGAACGGTCGAGTAGCGGAGAGGTCGCATTACGGGTGGACGCGAGCGCGACGCGTCTTGGTCCGCGCGTTCGCAGCGAAGCGCGTGAAGCCGAAGCGATCCACACGATACCGACTTCCGCCATTGAACCCTTCCTTTCGAAGCCCTTGGTCGTTACAGCCAACGAGCTCGACAAAGCACCTCAGATCATCGCCACCGAAGAGGATCGCGTCGTCCTTGGCAGTGGCAGCCTGGCGTACGCTCAAGGCGTGGACAAGAAGGACACACGTTGGCAGATCTATCGGCGCGGGGACCCGCTCGTTGATCCGGAGTCGAACCAGATACTTGGGTATATTGCGGTCTACGCCGGAGAAGCAGCGCTCGTAAAATCGGGCGATATTGCTACCATTCAGATCACCAGCGCGGTGCAAGAAGTGTTGCGTGGCGACAAGCTGCTGCCGGTAGGAGATGAGGCTCCTGTATTTGCGTACGTCCCGCACTCGCCGCAAACACCTGTGGCAGGACGCATCATTTCGACGTATGGTGGTTTGTCGGAAAGCGGTCCGCTGGCAATCGTCGCACTCTCAAAAGGGAGGCGGGACGGCCTCGAAGTCGGTCATGTGCTCGCGCTATATCGCGACCAGAAGAGCACGCGTTATGATCAACGCACGCAGCCTCTCTTTGGGCGTCAGGGCCCGACAGGAAATGATGGACGCATCCCTTACTATCCCGCCGAGATTACCGGCCGCGACGCTCCGTTGTTCAAGCGTCCCGCGCCAATTCGTGCGAGCGATTTCGCGAAACTTCCGAGTGAGCGTTACGGGCTGGTCATGGTCTTTCGCACGTTCGAGCGGGCATCTTATGCGCTTGTTATGCAGGCGTCGCGGCCGGTCGGGGTTTCAGACATCATTTCGAACCCTTAACCCTGTGCGTCCTCACTGCGCGGTGAGGCGCGCAGTGACTTGAAGGTCTTGTGTGGACCTTGATACGGAGCTGGAAGCCTGGGTCAGATTGAGTCTTGCCCATGGCTTTAGTGACGAACATTTCAGACGCTTGCTGGTCGCGCTGGGCGGTCCTCAACAAATTCTTGCCGCGAGCGCGGCCGACCTCGCCCGGATCGTTCCACGACAGGTCGCTGCAGCGGTGTGCGCCCCTGTTCCAGAGGAACGCATGCGGGCAATTGGTATGTGGCTCGATGATGCCGCGAACCACATCGTGACGCTCGCCGATTCGAATTATCCCCAGGCTCTGCTGCAAATCGCCGATCCGCCGCCGGTGATCTACTGCAAAGGGCGCGTCGAGCTTCTGAATCACGCGTCATTTGCGGTGGTGGGGAGCCGCAATGCGACACAGCAGGGACTCGCGCATGCTGAATCATTCGCGCGCGTGCTGTCTGATGCGGGGCTCACCATCGTCAGCGGCCTCGCTCTCGGAATCGACGCAGCAGCTCACCGCGGCGGACTCGCGGGCGCATCGAGCAGCATAGGCGTTATCGGTACCGGTCTGGACATTGTGTACCCCGCGCGCAACCGAGAACTTGCCCACGAACTGGCGCAACACGGCTGCATTATTTCCGAATTTGCACTTGGCACGCCACCGGCCGCTGCAAACTTCCCGCGTCGCAATCGATTGATTAGCGGTCTCGCGCGCGGATGTCTGGTCGTTGAAGCGGCCATCTCCAGCGGTTCTCTCATTACTGCCCGCATGGCTAATGAGCAAGGCAAAGACGTGTTTGCAATTCCGGGCTCCATACATTCGCCGCTCGCCAAGGGCTGTCATAGTCTCATCAAGCAAGGTGCAAAGCTCGCCGAAACCGCCGAAGACATACTGGAGGACTTGCGGCTGCCGGTGAGCCGTGCGCTGTCTCAGGCGGGCGATTCGGACGTCGCTACTGACCGCGTGCTCGACGCGCTCGGCTTCGAACCGTGCGATATCGACACGCTAAGCGCACGCATTGGAATGGGCACAGATAAGATCTCTGCGTTGCTGACGGAATGGGAAATCGAAGGTCGCGTAGAAGCACTCCCCGGCGGCCGCTACCAACGAGTACGTTAAGGTACGCGCGTTGCTGCCTCGCAAATCGTGTTTTAGCGCAGCTTACGTTGTTTCGAAACCGGTCGCTTGCACTCCGGGCCGGTTTGTTCTTATCATCTTGCGCTCTTTTTGACCGACCTCACGCCACGTGTTTGCTTCGCAGCGTGCGGATCTTTCGACCGCTGCTAACCTCCAGGCGCCCCCATGGGAAAGAAACTCATCATTGCCGAAAAGCCTTCAGTGGCCGGTGATATCGCGCGAGCGCTAGGCAATTTCAAGCGTCAAGACGACTATTACGAAAATGACGAATACACGATCTCTTCTGCGGTTGGGCATCTGCTCGAGCTCACGTTGCCGGAGGAATACGAGGTCAAGCGCGGCAAATGGTCTTTTGCACATCTGCCCGTGATACCACCGCACTTTGATTTGAAGCCCATCGAGAAGACCGAGGCCCGTTTGAAGCTGCTTACAAAGCTGATCAAACGCAAGGACATCGACAGCATCATCAATGCGTGTGACGCCGGGCGCGAAGGCGAGCTCATCTTTCGGTACATCGCTCGCCACGCCAAAACGAACAAGCCGATAGAGCGGTTGTGGCTGCAGTCGATGACGCCCGCAGCCATACGAAGCGGCTTCGAGCGGTTGCGCGGGGACAGTGAGCTGTTGCCGCTCGCCGATGCAGCGGTATGCCGTTCTGAATCGGACTGGCTCGTCGGCATCAACGGCACGCGTGCAATGACCGCGTTCAATTCAAAAAGCGGTGGTTTTCACAAGACGCCGGTGGGGCGGGTGCAGACCCCGACGCTCACGATCCTTGTCGAACGCGAAGAGAAAATCAAACGGTTCGTTTCGCGTAACTATTGGGAAGTGCATGGGACCTTCGGCGTGGCTGCCGGAGAATATCAAGGTCGCTGGGTCGACGAGAACTTTTCCCGTGAGCAGGGCGATGAATTCAGTGACTTGCGCGCAGAGCGGCTATGGGAAGAGAAACGCGCACTCGACATCCGTTCTCGCTGCGAAGGTAAGCCTGGTGAAATCACCGAAGAGAGCAAACCATCGACCCAGCTGTCCCCGTTGCTGTTCGATCTCACGAGTCTACAACGTGCCGCCAATGGTCGTTTCGGCTTCTCAGCACGGATGACGCTGTCCGTTGCGCAGGCGCTGTATGAGAAGCACAAAGCGTTGACGTACCCGCGGACAGACTCGCGCGCCTTGCCCGAAGATTACCTAGACACCGTGAAGGAGACGCTCGAGGCTCTGGTCGGCGGAAGCAAGACGAAGACGGTTGAACACCCCTACGCAACGTACGCAAGAAAGATACTCAAGCAACAGTGGGTGCGTGCCAACAAAAGAATCTTCAATAACGCGAAAGTATCGGACCACTTTGCAATCATTCCTACTGCTTTGACGCCCAAGCATTTGAACGAAGCTGAAACAAAGCTGTACGATCTCGTCGTCCGCCGCTTCCTTTCGGTGTTCTACCCCGCGGCCGAGTACCTTGTGACGTCGCGCATTACACGAGTCGCCGGGGAAGCATTCAAGAGTGATGGCAAAGTGCTGAAGCTCGCGGGCTGGCTCGAAGTCCACGGCAAGGAAGTACAGGAAGATGATGAAGCCACCCTCGTACCCGTCGTGCAAGGTGAATCCGCTGAGACGCTCGCAATAAACGTCGTAGCGACCCAGACGAAGCCGCCAGCGCGTTTCACGGAAGCGACCCTGCTTACGGCGATGGAGGGCGCGGGCAAGCTCGTTGAAGACGAAGAGTTGCGCGATGCGATGAAGGAGCGAGGTCTCGGCACACCCGCTACACGTGCAGTAATCATCGAGAAGCTCATTGCGGAAGAGTACGTGATACGCAATGCGCGCGAGTTGCAGCCCACGCCCAAGGCGTTTTCGCTGATGACGCTACTGCGCGGTCTCGAGATACCAGAGCTCACCTCTCCTGAGCTCACGGGCGACTGGGAATACAAGCTCAAGGAAATGGAACAGGGAAAGCTGTCCCGAGACAAGTTCATGCAGGGCATCGCGGAAATGACCCGGCACATCGTGGAACGCGCTAAAGCACACGAGAGTGACACTGTCCCCGGCAATTATGCGACTCTGAAAACGCCTTGTCCGAAGTGTGGCGGTGTCATCAAGGAGAACTACAAAAAGTTCCAGTGTCAGAATTGCGACTTCGCGCAATGGCGAATACTGTCAGGCCGTCAGTTCGAACCGGCTGAAATCGACGAATTGATTGTGAAGCATCAGATTGGTCCGCTGCAGGGTTTCCGCAGCCGGCTTGGAAAGCCCTTCGCCGCAATAATCAAGCTTATGCCTGATTTCAAGATCGAGTTCGATTTCGGGCAGCAACACGCCGAGGGCGAAGGTGAGCCAGTGGATTTCTCCGGGCAGGAGCAACTGGGGCCATGCCCGAAATGCGCGGGCGCCGTGTACGCCCACGGTATGGCCTACATTTGCGAGAACGCCGTCGCCAACCCGCGATCATGCGACTTCAGATCCGGAAAGATCATACTGCAGCGCCCGATCGAGCCTGAGCAGATGAAAAAACTGCTGACAGAAGGCAAGACCGATTTGCTTCACCGCTTCATATCGAAGAAGGGCCGGCCGTTTTCAGCCTATCTCGTTCGCGGTTCCGATGGGAAGGTGGGATTCGAGTTCGCGCCCCGCGCGACCGCTAAGACGCCAGCTAAAACGAAGACCGCTGCACGCGCGCGCAAGGCTGCTTCCTGACGCACTTCTAGACGTCAATGTTTCGCGCGCCCAGGGCATTACTTTCGATAAAGTGGCGGCGGGGCTCGACTTGATCGCCCATCAGGGTTGAGAATATTTCCTCGGCCGTGATCGCGTCTTCGATTTGCGTCCTGAGAAGCCGCCGCGTGCTCGGGTCCATGGTGGTTTCCCACAACTGCTCAGGATTCATCTCACCGAGTCCTTTGTAACGCTGCGTGGATACACCGCGTTGCACCTCGCTGAGTATCCACTCTATAGCGTCGCGGAAATCCTTCACCGGATGCAAGTGATCGCCCCGTTTTACATATGCGCCTTGGCCCAGCAAGCCATGAATCACCTGCGCGGTGCGCTGGATCTGGGCGTAGTCACCACTCTGCAGGAAATCGGCGTCGATGTAACTATGACGAATGACGCCATGCTGAATGCGATAGATTGCAAGCACCCATCGTTCAAGTTTGTCGTCGAACTTTGCCTCTACGCTCAGGTTGGCGTCGGCAAGCAATGCGGCCAATGTCTTCGCGCTTTCCCTGGCTGTGCCCTCGTCCGAGACATCTAGGTGCGGTGACTGCTTCAGTAAAGCGTAAAGCACTTCCTCATCCACCACGCGGCTCTCGCGCTGGATCACGGCTTCCGCCAATAAATATTCCTTGGCGACCTCTTCGAAAGCTTCTTTGGACAGTGCTGGACCCGTGTCTGACGTATAGAGCTCAGCTTCGGACAAAGCCAGCTTGAGAAGAAACTGCTTGAGCTCGTGCTCATCCTTCAAATAACGCTCCTGCCGACCGTGCTTGACTTTGTAGAGAGGTGGCTGGGCGATATAGATATGGCCGCGCTCGATGAGGTCCGGCATCTGACGGTAGAAGAAGGTGAGCAGCAACGTCCGAATGTGCGAACCGTCGACGTCAGCATCGGTCATGATGATAATGCGATGGTAGCGAAGCTTATCCGGCGCAAACTCTTCCTTTCCGATGCCGGTGCCAAGTACGCTAATGAGCGTCGCAATTTCCTGGGAGGAAAGTAGCTTGTCCAGACGTGCGCGCTCAACATTCAGGATCTTGCCTTTCAGTGGGAGGATCGCCTGATTCTTACGATCGCGACCTTGTTTTGCCGAGCCGCCGGCTGAGTCGCCCTCGACGATATAAAGCTCGCATAGTGCAGGGTCGCGTTCCTGGCAATCAGCGAGCTTGCCCGAGAGTCCAAAAGAATCGAGGACGCCTTTTCGGCGGGTCAGGTCGCGTGCCTTGCGTGCGGCCTCGCGCGCCCGCGCGGCTTCGACGATCTTACCGCAGATGATTTTTGCATCGCCCGGCTTTTCGAGCAGAAATTCCATGAGCTTATGCGCAACGAGCTCCTCGACGACCGGGCGCACTTCGGATGATACGAGCTTGTCCTTGGTCTGCGAGGAAAACTTGGGTTCCGGTACTTTGACCGAGAGAACAGCGGTCAAGCCCTCCTTCATATCATCGCCGGTGGTCTCCACCTTCGCTTTTTTCGCGAGCTCTGTCGCCTCGATATACTGATTCAACGTGCGCGTCATCGCAGCACGCAGGCCTGTCAAATGAGTGCCACCATCCCGTTGTGGGATGTTATTCGTAAAACACTGCACTGACTCCTGGTAAGAGTCGTTCCACTGCATGGCGACTTCGACAGTAATACCGTCTTTTTCAGCCACCGCATGGAAAATCGTCGGGTGCAGTACCGTTTTCGCGCGATTCATGTACTCGACAAACGCCTTGATCCCGCCGCTGAACTCGAAATTCTCTTCCTTGCCGCTACGTTGATCGATGAGCGTGATCTTCACGCCATTATTGAGAAATGAAAGCTCGCGAATGCGCTTCGCGAGAATATCGTAGTGATATTCGATGTTCCCGAAGATCTCCTTGGACGCTAGAAAATGCACCTCCGTACCTCTGCGCTCACTCTTGCCCGTGACTTTCAACGGTGACACGGCGTCGCCCAGGCGAAATTCCATCGTGTTGACCTGGCCATCGCGCTTGATCGTAAGCCGCAGCCATTCAGACAAGGCATTGACTACTGACACGCCAACGCCGTGAAGTCCACCTGAAATCTTGTATGAGTTGCTGTCGAATTTCCCGCCGGCGTGGAGCTCGGTCATCACCACTTCTGCTGTCGATCTTTTCAGCTCATCGTCGGGATGAATTTCAGTCGGAATCCCCCGGCCGTTGTCGAGTACGCTGATCGAATTGTCAGGATGGATCGTGATGAGGATTTCGTCGCAAAAGCCAGCGAGCGCTTCGTCAATGGCGTTATCGACCACTTCGAAGACCATATGATGCAGGCCGGTGCCATCCGCCGTGTCTCCGATATACATGCCGGGACGCTTGCGCACCGCTTCCAGCCCTTTGAGCATTTTGATGCTGCTCGCACCGTACTCTTCGGCACCTTTTGGATCGTCGTGGTTATCGTTCATGTCGTCTTTCTTCGAGTTAGATGTTAAATGCGCATTGGCATGACGACATACCGATAATCGGCACGTTCGGGCAAGGTAATGAGCATGCTGCTGTTGGCATCGCCGAACGCGCAGTCGATGCGTTCGCTGTCGACGTTGTTGAGAACGTCTAGCAAATACGTGATGTTAAAACCGACATCGAGCGCATCGCCCGCAAAGTCGACTTCGAGCTCCTCCTGAGCTTCCTCCTGCTCATTGTTAGTGCACGAGATGCGCAGACTGCCTTCAGTGAGCATCCACCGTACACCTCTGAATTTTTCGTTCGAGAGTATCGCCGCACGCTGCAATGCCTGTAGAAGAACGATGCGATCGACGGTGATATGCTTTTGATAATTGGCGGGTATGACTCGCGTGTAATCGGGGAATTTACCGTCGATGATTTTAGTGGTGAGTTCAACGGTGCCGAACCGAAATCTCACCTGGTTTGCGTAAAGCTCGATACTGACCGGGTCCTCGCTGTCCGTCAAAAGACGTGTGAGCTCGAGTACTGCTTTGCGCGGGAGTATGACTTCGCGCTTTTCCGCCTGAGTCTCGACTGCACCGCTAGCGTAACTCAGACGATGCCCGTCCGTCGCAACCACGCGGATGAGCTCGCCTTCGAGCACAAGTAACATTCCATTCAGGTAGTAGCGTATGTCCTGCTGTGCCATGGAGAATTGGACCAGCAGCAGTAGCTGGCGCAAATCTTTTTGCTGCACCGTTACCTCGGAGAGCGGAACGCCCGAATCGCCTAGCAGCGGGAAATCTGCCGCGGGCAGGGTCTGAAGGTTGAAGCGGCTCTTGCCTGCTTTTACCTGCAGCCTGTTGTTCTGCGCATCGAGCGAAAGCTCTGTTCCTTCGGGTAGCGAACGCAGAATGTCCTGAAGTTTGCGTGCAGACACAGTCAGCTGCTGTTCACCCGTGGCGCCTTTACCTGCTTGACACCGCGTCGATACCTGTATTTCGAGATCAGTTGCGACGAGCTGCAGATCATCCTGCTTCCGCTCGAGCAATACATTCGAAAGTATCGGCAAGGTGTGGCGCTTCTCTACGATGCCGGTCACTGATTGAAGCGGTTTCAACAGGGCATCACGTTCGATTTGAAGAAGTTTCATGTAGTACTTCTTTATTTAGTAGTTCTAATAGGCCTGCCGCAAACCTGTGGACACTTGAAAGAACCGTTTGCAGTCACCGGTTTGCGCGGACGAAAAGGTGTGGATTAACGGCCGTGGATGAGCGGATGAATTGTGGAACGTTTGAGCCATTCACGCGCAAACACGTGTTATCCACAAATTGTCCCGGGGATATCAACTACGAAGAACCTTGAGCAATGAGTTCACGTCGCGCGTGATGTCGCTGTTGTTGGTTCTGAGGTCGGCGATTTTTCTGCATGCGTGCAGGACGGTTGTGTGGTCTCGACCCCCGAAAGCTTCACCGATATCGGGCAGGCTCAACTGTGTAAGCTCCTTCGCCAGCGCCATTGCAACCTGCCGCGGGCGAGCTACATTGCGACTGCGCTTCTTCGAATACATCTCGGAAACTTTGATTTTGTAGTAGTCCGCTACAGTCTTCTGAATGTTTTCGATCGAGATCTGCCGGTTCTGTACGGCGAGCAGGTCGCGCAAAGCCTCGCGGCACAAATCGATCGAAAGCTCCTGCCCGGAAAACCGCGCATACGCGAGCACGCGCTTGAGACCTCCTTCAAGCTCGCGCACGTTGGACTGAATATGTTTAGCCAGAAAAAACGCAACTGGTTCGTCCAGCTTGAGCGACTCCGCCTCCGCTTTCTTCAAGAGGATCGCGACACGCATTTCGAGTTCGGGTGGATCTACCGCAACCGTAAGGCCCCAGCCGAAGCGGGAAATCAGGCGGTTCTCCATGCCGGAGATTTCTTTAGGATAGGTGTCGCAAGTGATCACCACCTGCTTGTGAGACTCGATCAGCGCGTTGAACGCGTAAAAAAACTCTTCCTGCGTGCGGCTCTTTCCGCTGAAGAACTGGATATCGTCTATGAGCAGCAAGTCAAGGGAGTGATAGTAGCGTTTGAAATCGTCAAAGGCCTTGTGCTGGTATGCACGCACGACATCCGATACGTACTGCTCGGCGTGGATGTAGCGGATCTTGCTCTCGGGCGCGCGCCCCAGCAGATGGTTGCCGATCGCATGAATCAGATGGGTCTTGCCCAGTCCGACACCGCCGTAGATGAAGAGCGGGTTGTATGCGGCGCCGGGTTTCTCTGCGACCTGCGTTGCCGCGGCTCGTGCGAGTTCGTTCGCTTTGCCCGTTACGAACGTAACGAACGTGAACGCGGGATTCAGGCGGGAGATGTCGCGCGAACCCTTGGGCTGAGGTACCTCAGCCGCCGCCGGTATATTGACGACGGGACCGGTTTCCTTCTCCGCGAGCAAAAGACGAATTTCCACCGACCGTTTCAATTGTTCGGCCGCGAGCTCCTGAATGCGCACGTAAAACTTGTCACGTATCCATTGCAAGACGAAGCGGTTCGGTGCCACGAGCGTCAGCGTATCGCCATCGGCGTGGAACTTCAGGGGCTTGATCCAGGTGACGAACTGTTGTGCGGGGAGTTCCTTCTCGAAATGGGACAGGCAATAGCGCCAGAAGCTATTCATGCAGCGATAACTTTATTTGAAGCCGGGAAAAGGCGTGGGAGCTGCTCGATTTTACGCTCATTGAAATGGGTTATCCACAAGCGGGCGACGCGCTAGTCGGCCTCGCTCTGCTGCATGGAATTAATTGACACTACATGAGCAGACGCGTTGTAATACCGGGTTTTTCAGTTTGAGTTCAAGGCAGTCAACATGAAGCGTACATACCAACCGTCCAAAACGCGCCGTAAGCGCACGCATGGCTTTCGCGCACGCATGAAAACCAAGGCCGGACGCGCCGTACTAAATGCGCGTCGAGCCAAGGGGCGCGCACGCCTGGCTGTTTGAGCAAATCGACGGTCGTCACCCGACCGGGCGTGCTGCGCAAGGGCAGCGAGTTCGAGGCTGTATTGCGGTCTGGGCTGCGCGTGGCAAGCCGCAATTTCGTCATGCGCGCGTGCGCGAATGGGGTAGGCCAGACGCGCGTTGGAATTATCGCCGGACGTAAGGCGGCATCGCGCGCAGTCGATCGTAATCGCGGCAAACGGCTCATCCGTGAAGCGTTTCGTATCCCTTCTGCGCTGATCGCATGTGATGTGACTGTCCAGTTGCGCACGGACCTGCGCAGCGAGCACAACAGCACTGTGCGAGCAGAACTGCAGCATTTGATAGCGTCGCTCGTTCGCCGATGCACGGTAGTCTCATCTGACAACGTGCTGGAGCAGCGCGCCCCTTCACCGAACAGGCAGTAGCATGGACTCACAACGGCTCATACTTTTTTTCGTTTTTTCGTTTTCTTTGTTCATGTTGGTCGATGCGTGGCATCGGGACCAGCAGCCCGCGCAATCGCGACCACCCGTCACAGGGACCGCGCAAAAGGACGCTGGCCTGCCAGCGCCGAGTGAGAAATTAGCGCCGCCTCCACCTGTTCCGGCGGCGGGCCCTCAGGCCCCTGCAGGCGGCGGGCTCTCGTCGGGTAGCGTCGTGACTGTGGACACCGATCTTTTTCGTGCCGAGATCAGCACTACGGGCGGTGATCTGCGCACGCTCGAGCTCAAGCAGCACAGGGATACCGAAGACAAGCAGCGCAATTTCCTACTGTTTGAACAACGCCCGGATCACGTCTACATCGCACAGTCGGGCCTCATCGGGGGCGACCTGCCAACGCATCGCACGCAGTACTCAACCCAATCCACGCAATATAAGCTGGCGGACGGCAGCGACAGCGTAGAGGTTCGGCTTGAGGCTCCGCCGGTAAATGGCGTGAAGGTCACGAAGGTTTATCGCTTTAATCGCGGTACTTACGTGATCGACGTTTCGTTCGAGATCGCTAACGGGGGCTCGGCTCCGGTGCAAGCGTACGGTTATTTTCAGTTCCTGCGGGATGACAAGCCCCCTGTGGGAGATTCCGCGATGCTGCCGACCTTCACCGGGGTCGGCGTTTACACCGAGAAAGATAAGTTTCACAAGGTGACGTTCGCCGATATCGAGAAAGGCAAGGCGTCCTATCCCAAGACCAGCGAGGACGGCTGGGTCGCCATGCTCCAACACTATTTTCTCGGCGCCTGGCTGCCGAAAAACGGCACGCCACGGGAGTTCTACATCCGGCGCGTGGACAACTTGAACGCAGCGGGCGTTATCGTGCCAGCGCCTGCGGTGCAACCTGGCGCTACGGGAACGGTATCGGTCCCGCTGTATGCAGGCCCCCAAGAGCAGGACAAGCTCGCGAAGCTTGCTCCGGGCCTCGATCTGTCGGTCGATTACGGTTGGCTGACCATCATCGCAGTGCCGCTCTTCTGGCTGCTATCGTGGTTTTACCACTGGGTGGGCAACTGGGGCGTCGCGATCATCATCCTCACGGTGATAATCAAGCTTCTCTTCTACCCGCTGTCGGAGGCGAGTTATCGCTCGATGGCCAAGATGCGGGTTTTGGCGCCCAAGCTCCAGCGCTTGAAAGAACAGTATGGCGACGATCGGCAGCGTATGCAGCAGGCCATGATGGAGCTGTACAAGACGGAGAAGATCAATCCGCTCGGCGGCTGCTTGCCGATAGTTGTGCAAATACCTGTTTTTATTGCACTTTATTGGGTATTGCTCGCCAGCGTCGAGCTCCGGCACGCGCCATTCATGCTGTGGATCAACGATTTGTCGAGGCCCGATCCGTGGTTCATTCTGCCGGTCCTGATGGGGGCCACAATGATCATCCAGACACGGCTTAACCCGGAGCCACCCGATCCGGTGCAGGCGAAGGTGATGAAGATAATGCCCATCGCTTTCAGTGTCTTCTTTTTCTTCTTTCCAGCGGGTCTGGTTCTGTATTGGCTAGTCAACAACGTGCTGTCGATCCTGCAGCAATGGAATATCAACCGCGTGCTGGAAAAAGCGAATCTGGCACCGCCCCGCAAGCCCAAGCCTAGCAAACCCAGTTAGCGGCGAGCGGCTATGCGCGCTCACGATGACTGACAACCAGACAATTGCTGCAATCGCGACTGCTTCCGGGCGCTCAGGTATCGGTGTGGTTCGCGTCTCGGGTCCGGACCTCGTTACACTCTCAAAGAGCTTAACGGGCCGGGCGCTTCAGCCGCGTGACGCTGTCTTGACGACCTTTCGCGACTGCAGTGGCGAAGCCATCGACACGGGTATCGCGATTTATTTCCGAGCGCCCCGCTCCTACACGGGTGAGGACGTGTTGGAGCTCCAAGGGCATGGTGGACCGGTCGTGCTACGCATGCTACTCCAGCGGTGTCTAGAACTTGGTGCCCGTGTGGCCGAACCGGGAGAGTTTACCCGGCGAGCCTTTCTGAACGGGAAGCTCGATCTAGCCCAGGCTGAAGGCGTGGTGGATCTCATCGATGCTGCAACAGCCGAGGCGGCACGTTGCGCCCTGCGTTCGTTGCAGGGCGATTTCTCTGAGCGCATTGAGGGGCTTTCGTCAACGCTGATCGAACTGCGCGCGCTCGTTGAAGCTACCCTTGATTTTCCTGAAGACGAAGTCGAGGTGCTGGAGCGCGCCGGGATCCGTGCGGGCCTCGACCACGTACACGCCAACTTGAAGATACTGCTCGCCGGTGCGCGGCAGGGGAGTCTCCTGCGCGATGGCCTTCATGTTGTCCTTGCGGGCCGGCCTAACGTCGGCAAGTCCAGCCTTTTGAACCGTCTTGTCGGGGATGAAGTGGCGATTGTTACGGACATCCCCGGAACGACGCGAGACGTGCTGCGACAGACGATCGAGGTGCACGGCATCCCGGTCCAGATTACAGATACCGCTGGCCTGCGAGATCCGATGGATCCGGTGGAACGGATTGGCGTCGATCGCGCTTGGAACGCTATCAGCGGCGCAGATATCGTGATTTTGCTGGTCGATGCCGCCGCGGGCTTCGGAGATGCGGATCGCGAGATCCTCCAGCGTGCGCCGACGGACGTTCCCTGCGTGCGCGTCATGAATAAGATCGACCTGCTCCGCCGTGCGTCGTGCGTCGAAACAGCGGCCTCAGAAACGGTCGTGTGGCTTTCCGCCAAGACCGGCGAAGGTATCGACGGCTTGCGCAGCACCATTGCGGCGGTTGCGGGCTGGGAGGGTCGAACCGACAGCGTGTTTCTTGCCCGCGAACGTCATCTGGTGGCCTTGCGGGATGCCGATCGCCATCTCGCGGCTGCAGCCGCGGATGAAATGCACATCGAGCTGTTAGCCGAGGAGTTGCGCTTGGCTCACCAATGCCTGTCGGTGATTACGGGCGAGTTCACAGCCGATGATCTCCTAGGTGTGATTTTTGGACGGTTCTGCATCGGAAAGTGAGGTTTCACGTGGAACTTCCAGACGGCAGGCCCATCACGTTCCACGTGAAACATTTACGCGAATCGGTTTTATTTCACGCTGGGATCCGCTATTATGCGCTACCCCGTCAACCAGCGCAGTGACCCCCAAGTGCCTGAAACCTTTGATGTTATTGTAGTGGGAGGCGGCCACGCCGGCACGGAGGCCGCCTTAGCCAGCGCCAGGGCCGGCTGTAGCACGCTTTTGCTGACACATAATGTCGAAACCTTGGGACAGATGTCCTGCAATCCTTCGATCGGAGGCATCGGCAAAGGTCATCTGGTCAAAGAGGTTGACGCGCTGGGTGGGGCTATGGCGTGCGCGACGGATGAGGCAGGCATTCAGTTTCGAATCCTCAACTCGCGAAAAGGGCCGGCGGTTCGGGCAACTCGAGCGCAGGCAGACCGTGTGCTCTATAAGCATGCGATTCGAAAAAGGCTGGAGAATCAGCCGAACCTCCGAATTTTCCAGCAGGCAGTAGACGATCTGCTAGTCGAGGGCGACCACATTACTGGTGCTGTAACGCAGATTGGCGTACGTTTCGAAGCGCCCGCGATTGTACTGACGACAGGGACTTTTCTTTCCGGGCTTATCCACGTCGGCTTGCAGACCTATGCCGGAGGACGGGCAGGAGACCCACCCGCCGCCCGTCTGGCGGACCGCTTGCGCGAGCTCGCCTTGCCGTTGGGCCGATTGAAAACAGGTACTCCACCACGCATCGACGGGCGGAGCATCGATTTCAAGGCGCTGACCCAACAGCCGGGCGATGACCCAACCCCGGTATTCTCTTTCGTAGGCTCAGCGGAAAATCACCCCGCGCAACTGCCGTGCTGGATTACGCACACGAATTCGCGCACTCACGAAATCATTCGTGGCGGTCTCGACCGATCACCGATGTTCACCGGCGTGATCGAGGGCATCGGGCCTCGTTATTGTCCGTCCATCGAAGACAAGATCCACCGTTTCGCGGATAAGACCTCGCATCAGATCTTCCTGGAGCCGGAGGGTCTGACGGTGAATGAATTTTATCCCAATGGCATATCGACGAGTCTGCCGTTCGACATCCAGCACGACCTCGTTCGCTCCATTGTCGGGTTGGAGCGCGCGAACATCACTCGACCGGGCTATGCGATCGAGTACGATTATCTAGACCCCCGTGCGCTGAAAACATCGCTCGAATCGAAAGCAATCGCTGGACTTTTTCTTGCGGGACAGATCAACGGGACCACGGGTTACGAGGAAGCGGCTGCACAAGGACTGCTTGCCGGCATCAACGCGGCCCTTGCTGTCCGGGGTGAGGCGCCTTGGTGTCCGCGTCGGAACGAGGCTTATCTGGGCGTGCTCGTCGATGACCTAGTCGCTCGCGGCGTGTCCGAACCCTACCGCATGTTTACGAGTCGCGCTGAATATCGTCTCTCATTGCGCGAGGACAACGCGGACCTGCGCTTGACGGAAGCGGGTCGTAAGCTCGGCCTCGTCGATGATAGTCGGTGGAAAGCATTCTGCGAAAAGCGCGACGCTATCGCGCGTGAGCAAGAGCGATTGAAGAGCACGTGGGTAAACCCGAAGCTGGTCTCGACTTTGGATGCAACGCGAGTACTTGGGCAGCCGCTCGATCACGAGTTCACTCTTGCTGCGCTGTTGCGTCGGCCGGATGTGTCGTACGCGCAACTCATGACCTTGGCCTGCGCGGGCCCCGGGCTGGCTGATCGACATGCCGCGGAGCAGGTCGAGATCCAGGCCAAATACCACGGGTACATCGAACGTCAGCGCGAGGAGGTCGAGCGCAAAGACGAATACGAAAACGCCCGTTTGCCGCTCGATGTCGACTATCGCAATCTGCGTGGGTTGTCGGTTGAGGTGCAGCAAAAACTCAACCTACACCGACCGCAGACTCTCGGACAAGCTGCGCGGATCTCCGGTATTACGCCGGCGGCGATTTCGATTCTTCTTGTCCACCTGAAGCGCGGATTCGACTCGAGGCACAAAACGGCATGACCGTCGATGCCGCGCTCGCGAGCGGCCTCGAAGCACTTCATTTATCCGCCGTCGACGAAGTAGAAGATAAGCTTCTCGCCTACATCGCGCTTGTACAAAAATGGAACCGTGTTTACAACCTGACCGCGATACGAGAGCCCGAGAGGATGCTTACTCATCACGTACTGGACAGCCTCTCCGTCGTGCCGCATCTAACCGGTAAGCGAATCGTGGATGTCGGCAGCGGCGCGGGGTTCCCCGGCATACCGATCGCACTCGCATTGCCCCGATCCAATGTGACATTGGTCGAAAGCAGCCACAAGAAGAGTACGTTTCTCAAGCAAGCCGTTATCGAGCTGGAGGTGAAAAACGTCGAGGTCGCAAACGCGCGCGCCGAAGCATGGCATCCGAGCCAGCCCTTTGACATTGTCATATCGCGCGCTTTTTCAGACCTCGGTGAATTCGTCACGCTTGCCGGGCATTTGTGCGCCCCGGACGGCGTCCTCGCCGCAATGAAAGGCGTTTATCCCTACGACGAGCTCAACCACGTTCCAACGGGATATCACGTTGATGAAGTCAAGCCGCTGACCGTTCCCGGACTCGAAGCGGAACGCCACCTCGTGATGATCCGTCCCGTGAAGGAACCGCTGTGACGCGTATTCTGGCGATCACGAACCAGAAGGGCGGAGTGGGGAAGACCACCACGGGTGTCAACCTCGCGGCGAGCCTCGGTGCAGCAAAGCGCAGGGTCCTGTTGATCGATCTGGATCCTCAGGGTAACGCAACGATGGGTAGCGGCGTCGACAAACGCGGACTGAAAAACACCATCTACCATGTGCTCATCGGCAGCAACGGGATTGCGGGGACCACTGTTCGCGCCGGTGGAGCCGACTACGATCTGCTGCCCGCCAATCGCGACCTCGCCGGCGCTGAGGTCGAGATGGTTGATATCGACCGCCGTGAAACACGGCTCAAGGAAGCGCTCGCACAAATCGATGGCGACTATGATTTCATACTGATCGATTGCCCGCCAGCATTGAACCTTCTGACATTGAATGGATTGACAGCGGCGGACGCGGTCATGATTCCGATGCAGTGCGAGTATTACGCGCTCGAAGGTTTGAGCGATCTCGTCGCGACAGTCAAGAAGGTTCGTGCGCACCTAAATCCCGCGCTTGAAATCGAGGGATTGCTGCGGACTATGTACGATCCGCGCAACATGCTCGCCCAGCAAGTCTCGGCGCAGCTCATCCAGCACTTCGGCGACAAGGTGTATCGCACCGTGATCCCTCGCAACATCCGGCTTGCTGAGGCCCCGAGCCACGGCGTGCCGGTGCTGAAGTTCGATAGAACCTCGAAGGGCGCGCAAGCCTACCTCGCGCTCGCTGGAGAGATGCTCAACCGACACGAGATGGCTGAGGTATGAATATATGGTGAAAGCGAAGGGGTTGGGGCGTGGGCTCGATGCGCTGCTTGGCGATGACGATCCGCCGCCCCGCGCTGAAGACGGTTTGCGCAATATCGGCATAGACGAGCTGCAGTCCGGGAAATACCAGCCGCGCTCGCAGATGGCGCAGACTGCCTTGGCAGAGCTGGCCGAATCGATCAAGTCGCAAGGCGTGATGCAGCCCATTCTGGTGCGCACGGTGTCCCCGGGACGGTATGAAATCGTCGCGGGCGAACGCCGCTGGCGCGCCGCACGCATGGCAGGCCTTAAGACGGTACCCGCACTGGTAAAGGAAATACCGGATCAGCAGGCGCTCGCGGCCGCCCTCATCGAAAATATCCAGCGTGAAGATTTGAACCCTCTTGAAGAGGCGACTGGCATACAGCGGCTGACGCAGGAGTTCGGCCTTACGCACCAAGCGATCGCTGATACGCTGGGCCGTTCTCGTGCTGCAGTAACCAATCTCCTGCGCTTGCTCGAGCTCGCCCCGCCCGTGCGTGAGCTGCTGGCGGAAGGTCGTCTCGATATGGGCCATGCACGCGCGCTCTTAGCACTGCCCGTTGCCCGTCAGATCGAACTTGCGCGCGAAGCCGCACTTAAGGGCCTGAGCGTTCGGGAAGTCGAGCAGCGTGTGGCGATTGCCTTGAAAGATGCACAGCCGCGGCGCCCGCGCGTTGACCGGGACATCACGCGGCTGGAAGAAGAGTGGTCCGATCGGTTGGGCACCACGGTTCAGATCAAACCGCGCGGCAAACGCGGTGGCAAGCTCATGCTCGCCTATCGCTCGCTCGATGAGCTCGAGCACCTTCTCCAAAAACTTGCGCGTCTGCAATAACAGCTTGCGCGTGCCGGCTCAAACGCACTGCAGTCTTTGACGCACTCCCGCGCCTCAACGTATAATCCCGCAGTTTTCTACGCGGGTGAATAGCGTGCCTCTCTTCATCGAGGGCAAGCCTCTCCGCACCGTCCTTCGGTGGCAGGTGTATGCAACCGCCACTTCGATGTTAATAGCCGGATTGTGGTTTGGACGTCACGGCGCCTTATCGGCGCTGCTCGGCGGCCTCATCAACGTCACGGCTGGCGCGGTGTTTGGACTGGTAGCGACGCGCAGCAGGAAGCGAACGGTAGGCGAAGCGCTCATAGCGCTCATGCGAGCAGAGGCTGGCAAGGTTGTATTGATCGTGTTACAGCTTTGGCTCGTTCTCGTGAATTACAAACAGCTCGTGCTCGCGCCATTCTTCTGCACATTCATTCTGACGGTTATTTTCTTCAGCATGGCGTTTTTCGTCCGCGACAGGTAACGCAATAGGATCACGATGCCGGCCCAGGAACTTTCTCCCACTTCGTATATAGGTCACCACCTAACGAACCGTACGATTTCGTTGGGGGACTCGCCTTTCTGGACGCTGCACCTCGATACCGTGGTTACATCTGCATTGTTGGGACTCATCACGTTTGGCTTTCTGTGGCTTGTCGTGCGTGGCGCGACTGCAGCTGTTCCCGGAAGGCGCCAGGCGTTCGTAGAGCTCGCTGTGGGTTTCGTAGACGATCAGGTCAAAGGCATTTTCCACGGCAACCGCAGCTTTATCACGCCGCTCGCGCTGACGGTGTTCGTGTGGGTGATCCTGATGAACGCCATGGATTTCCTTCCTGTGGACATCATGGCGTGGGTGTATGAGCACGTGTTTCACCAGCACAACTGGCGCCAGGTGCCCACGGCAGACGTGAATACGACCTTCGCTCTGGCGTTATCCGTGTGGGTGCTGATGATTTTCTACAGCATAAAAATAAAAGGCCTCGGCGGATGGATACACGAGCTCTTCACCGCGCCCTTCGGATCCAATCCGCTGCTGTGGCCGGCCAACTTTCTGTTCAATATGGTGGAGTACGTGTCGAAGCCGCTGTCGCACTCGCTACGGCTGTTCGGGAACATGTACGCAGGCGAAATTATTTTCCTGCTCCTCTGGCTGTGGGCCGCAACAGGGCTCGCAGGAACTATCTTCGGCGCATTGCTCGGAGTGGGCTGGGCGATCTTTCACATTCTGATCGTCGCGCTTCAAGCGTTTATTTTCATGATGCTGACGGTCGTCTATCTGTCGATGGCGCACGAGACGCATTAACAAACCCTCAACAACAACTATCTCTCAGGAGAAAGGAACGCAGATGGAAAAGATGCAAATGTTGGCCATGATCCAGGCGTATACCAGCATCGGGATCGGCCTCATGATTGGACTCGGCGCGGCCGGAGCGTGTATCGGCATCGGCATCATGTGCAGCCGCTTCCTCGAAGCGGGCGCGCGTCAGCCCGAGTTGATACCGGCCCTGCAGGCGAAGGTATTCTTGCTGCTCGGCCTGATCGACGCTTCGTTCATTATTGGTGTCGGTCTGGCCATGCTGTTCGCCTTCGGCAATCCTCTGTTGTCCGTGGTTGCGGGCTAAGGCCGGGCGCTCGGTATACACGACGAACCGTAGAACGCCATGAACATAAACCTCACATTGTTCGCGCAGGCAGCGACGTTCGCGATCTTCATCTGGTTCACTGCCAGGTTCGTGTGGCCTCATCTGTCGCGTGCGATCGAGGCCCGGCAGAAGCATATTGCCGAAGGACTGGCGGCCGCTGAGCGTGGCAAGCAGGACCTGGAGCAGGCCGCGGTGCGAACAGCAGACATGCTGCGCGACGCACGGCAGCAGGCGCAGGAAATACTTGCGCAGGCGGAGAAGCGCGCCTCCCAGATCATCGAAGAGGCGAAGGTTGCGGCGTCGGAAGAAGGCGCTCGCCTGATCGTAGCCGCCAAGGCGGAAATCGAACAGGAAGTTTCGAGTGCCCGCGAAACCTTGCGGACCCAGGTCGCTGGACTCGCAGTGGCGGGAGCCGAGCAGATTCTGCGGCGTGAGGTAGATGCGAAAGTGCACGCAAGCCTTCTCGCGACCTTACAAGGGCAGCTCTAAGGCAACACATGGCTGAGCTCGTTACCATCGCGCGGCCGTACGCCGAGGCTGCATTCAAGCTCGCGCTCGAGAATAAAAATCTCGCGGGCTGGTCGGACATGTTGTCTCTTCTCGAGGCCGTCGTGCGTGACGAGCGCGTGGCGAGCCGCATTGGTGACCCGAACGTCACGGATCGCGCGCTCGAGAGCCTGCTCCTCGGCGCCTTCGGCGATCGGCTTGACGGGCAGGGCCGGAATTTCGTGCAAATCCTTATTCAGAACCAGCGGCTCGAGTTGGTGCCGCACATTCGCACTCTTTACGAAGAGCTGCGTCGCGAGCATGAAGGCGTGGTGGAGGCGAGAATCGTCTCGGCCATGCCCATCGGCGACGAACAAGTGCAACAGCTTCTCGCTGCACTGGAAAAAAAATACGGGCGCAAGGTAAATGCTCAGGTAGAAGTCGACGCCGCGCTGATAGGCGGCGCGCGTATCGTGGTCGGCGACAAAGTGATCGATGCAACGGTGCGAGGCAGGCTCGATGCGATGGCCGCCGCGCTGGCCCAATAGGAGTACTACATGCAACTCAATCCTTCCGAGATCAGCGAACTTATCAAGAGCCGAATTCAGAACCTCGGCGGTACGCTGGAAGCACGGACTCAGGGTACCGTTATTTCCGTGACCGACGGCATTTGCCGCATCCACGGTCTGGCCGACGTCATGCAAGGCGAGATGCTCGAGTTCCCCCGCAACACCTTCGGACTTGCGTTGAATCTCGAGCGCGACTCCGTCGGCTCGGTCGTGCTCGGAGACTACGAGCACATCACCGAAGGCGATATCGTCAAAACCACTGGGCGCATTCTGGAAGTGCCCGTGGGTCCCGAGCTCATTGGCCGCGTCGTGAACGCGCTTGGCCAGCCGATCGACGGCAAGGGGCCGGTCAATGCAAAGATGACCGACGTGATCGAAAAAGTGGCCCCGGGCGTGATCGCGCGCAAATCAGTGTCGCAGCCGGTGCAGACCGGTCTTAAGGCCATTGACTCGATGGTGCCGATCGGTCGCGGGCAGCGCGAGCTGATCATCGGTGATCGGCAAACAGGCAAGACCGCCGTCGCCGTGGATACGATCATCAACCAGAAAGGCAAAGACCTGATCTGCGTGTATGTGGCGATCGGCCAAAAGGCGTCGACGATTAAGAACGTGCTGCGCAAGCTCGAAGAGTATGGCGCCATGGACTACACGATCGTCGTCGCTGCATCGGCTTCGGATTCCGCAGCGATGCAATACATTGCGCCGTACTCCGGGTGCACGATGGGCGAATACTTTCGCGACCGCGGGCAGGACGCGCTGATCGTCTACGACGATTTGACGAAACAGGCCTGGGCCTATCGCCAGATTTCGCTGCTTCTTCGTCGGCCGCCTGGCCGGGAAGCATATCCGGGCGACGTGTTCTATCTTCACTCGCGGCTGCTGGAGCGGGGTGCGCGTGTGAATGAATCGTACGTCGAGCGTTTCACCAAGGGCCAAGTCAAGGGCAAGACCGGTTCCCTGACTGCCCTCCCGGTCATCGAGACGCAGGCTGGCGACGTGACTGCGTTCGTGCCCACGAACGTGATCTCTATCACCGACGGTCAGATCTTCCTCGAGACCGATCTGTTCAACGCCGGGATTCGGCCTGCGATCAACGCGGGCATTTCCGTGTCTCGCGTCGGTGGTGCAGCGCAGACGAAAGTCATCAAGAAGCTCGGCGGTGGCGTGCGCCTCGCCCTCGCTCAGTACCGGGAGCTCGCCGCATTTGCGCAGTTCGCATCGGACCTGGATGAGACGACGCGCAAGCAACTGGAGCGCGGCAGAATGGTCACGGAGCTCATGAAGCAACCGCAGTACGAGCCTCTCCAAGTCTGGGAAATGGCTTTGACGCTGTTCGCTGTGAACAACGGCTACTTCGACGACATCGATGTGAAGAAAGCGCTGTCAGCCGAGAAGTCGATGCGCGACTACATCAAAGGCAAGTATCCGGACCTCGTCAAGCGCATCGAAGACACGAAGGATTTGAGCAAAGACGACGAAGAGAAGCTGCAGCAGGCGATGAAGGACTGGAAGAGCACCGCGACGTACTAAGCGTAGTTCACCAGGTTAAAGGACACAGCGATGCCGGGATCGAAAGAGATCCGAACCAAGATCAAGAGCGTTCAAAACACGCGCAAGATCACCAAGGCGATGGAAATGGTCGCCGCGTCGAAAATGCGCCGCGCGCAGGAGCGCATGCGCGCGGCGCGCCCATACGGCGAAAAAATCCGCAACGTCGCGGCGCACATCAGCCACGCGAACCCCGAGTATCGCCATCCTTTTCTAATCGAGCGCGACACCGTGAAACGTGTCGGCATCATCGTCGTGACGGCGGACAAAGGCTTGTGTGGCGGCCTGAATACCAATGTGCTGCGACTTGCGCTCTCGAACGTTCGCGACTGGGAAGCCGCCGGCGAGGAAATCGAAGCCTGCGCAATCGGCAACAAAGGTCTGGGGTTTCTCCAACGCCTGGGTGCGCAGGTCGTATCTCAGGTCACGGGCCTGGGCGATCGGCCACACATGGAGCGTTTGATTGGTGCCGTGAAAGTAATGCTCGACGGCTACATGGCGGATCGTTTCGATCGTCTTCTGATTTTCTACACCCGCTTCCTCAATACGATGAAGCAGGAACCCGTGATGGAGCAGCTCCTGCCATTGTCGGCAGAGCATATTTCAATCTCACCGGAAAGCGGCGCTGCGATACCCACGGGCACGTGGGATTACATTTACGAGCCCGACGCCGCAGTGGTGCTGAACCAAGTGTTGACGCGCTATATCGAAGCACTGATCTATCAGGCTGTCGCGGAGAACATGGCGTCCGAGCAGTCCGCACGCATGGTGGCCATGAAGTCGGCTTCGGACAACGCAGGGAACGTTATCGATGAGCTCACACTCATTTACAACAAGTCGCGCCAGGCTTCGATCACCAAAGAGCTCTCGGAGATCGTGAGCGGCGCAGCCGCCGTATAACGAAATCTGATCGCGGCTTGCTATACGCGCCGCGCGAAACGAATTGTTGAGTCAGGAAACTACTATGGCACAAGCTCAATCAGCAGGAACGATCGTTCAGTGTATCGGCGCCGTGATCGACGTCGAGTTCACACGCGAGAGTATGCCGCACGTGTTCGATGCGCTGCGGCTCGACGCGGAGAACTCCGAATTGACGCTGGAAGTTCAGCAACAACTGGGTGACGGCGTCGTGCGTACGATTGCGCTCGGCTCCTCCGATGGTTTGCGACGTGGCATGAAGGTGATCAACACGCGCGCCCCGATCATGGTGCCGGTCGGACCCAAGACGCTGGGCCGAATCATGGACGTGCTCGGACGGCCGATCGACGAAGCGGGTCCGATCGGTGCCGAACAGACCATGTCGATCCATCGGAAAGCGCCCGAATTCGATGAGCTTGCGCCCTCCCAGGAGCTGCTCGAAACCGGCATCAAGGTTATCGACCTGATCTGCCCCTTTGCGAAAGGCGGCAAGGTGGGTCTGTTTGGCGGTGCCGGTGTCGGGAAGACCGTGAATATGATGGAGCTGATCCGCAACATCGCGATCGAGCACTCGGGGTATTCGGTGTTTGCCGGCGTCGGAGAACGAACCCGCGAAGGCAACGATTTCTACCACGAGATGAAGGACTCGAAGGTGCTCGACAAGGTGGCGCTGGTATACGGACAGATGAATGAGCCTCCCGGCAACCGCCTGCGCGTCGCCCTGACCGGGCTCACGATGGCTGAATTTTTCCGCGACGAAGCGCGTGACGTGCTGCTTTTTATCGACAACATTTATCGCTTCACCCTTGCCGGTACTGAAGTGTCCGCCCTGCTCGGTCGGATGCCTTCGGCCGTGGGTTATCAACCAACGCTTGCTGAAGAGATGGGACGTCTGCAGGAACGCATTACCTCCACCAAAACCGGCTCCATCACATCGATTCAAGCGGTCTATGTGCCAGCTGACGATCTGACTGATCCCTCGCCAGCAACGACATTCGGCCACCTTGACTCGACCGTCGTGCTTTCGCGCGACATCGCTGCCCTGGGCATCTATCCGGCTGTGGATCCGCTCGATTCGACTTCACGGCAGCTCGATCCGCACGTCGTCGGAGAAGAGCACTACAACGTCGCTCGCCAGGTGCAGATGACATTGCAGCGCTATAAGGAATTGCGCGACATCATCGCCATTCTCGGCATGGACGAGCTCTCGCCGGAAGATAAGTTGAGCGTATCCCGCGCCCGCAAAATCCAGCGCTTCCTGTCGCAGCCGTTTTTCGTCGCGGAAGTGTTTACCGGTTCACCCGGCAAGTATGTCTCGCTAAAAGATACGATCAAAGGGTTCAGGATGATCGTGAGCGGCGAATGCGATGCGCTCCCAGAACAGGCTTTTTATATGGTCGGCGGGATCGAAGAGGCGTTTGAGAAGGCAAAAACACTCCAGTGAAAGGCGCACGAGGAATGAGCATACAAGTGAACGAGCACGCCCCGGGCTGTTCAGGCGCGTGCGTCACATCTTGCTCCAACCTGTCGTCACGATAGAAGCATGGCAAACACTATTCACGTCGACGTCGTCAGTGCTGAAGAGTCGATCTATTCCGGCGAAGCCGAATTTGTTGTTCTACCGGGAGAAGCCGGAGAGCTCGGCATTTATCCGCGTCATACGCCGCTCATTACGCGTATTCGACCGGGAGAGGTGCGCATCAAACCAGCCGGAGGCGGCGTTGAAGAGCTGATCTTCGTCGCGGGCGGCATTCTGGAAGTTCAGCCGAAGGCGATCACCGTCCTCGCCGATACCGCTATACGAGGACACGACCTCGACGAAGCGAAAGCGCTCGAAGCGAAAAAGATGGCAGAAGAGGCGATGCAAAATCGCACATCCAGGCTCGAGATCGCACAGGCGCAAGCCGAGCTTGCAACCGCGGTCGCGCAGCTTGCAGCGATACAAAAGCTGCGCAAGCGCCGATGAGTTGACGCGCCCGCAGCAGATAAAGAAGGCGGCTCGTCCGCCTTTTTTGTTTTGAGCACCATGGGGTTCGAACGGCACATGGAAACGGACCTGCTGATAATAGGCGGTGGAATCAATGGGGCCGGAATCGCGCGCGACGCAGCCGGGCGCGGATTGCGAGTGGTGCTGGTGGAACAGGGCGATCTCGGCAGCGGAACAAGCTCGGCGAGTAGCAAACTGATTCACGGCGGCCTGCGGTATCTCGAACAGCTGCAGTTCAGACTCGTCACGGAAGCGCTGCGCGAGCGCGAAGTCATGCTCCGCATCGCTCCTCATCTCGTCCGGCCGATGCGTTTTGTCATGCCCCATGCGCCGCACCTGCGCCCGGGCTGGATGATCCGATGTGGCTTGTTTCTGTACGACCAGCTTGCCGGTCGACGTACCCTGCCGGCCTCAGGACGCCTGAAGCTCGATGCGACGTCGCGTTCCGGACTCAAGCCGGAGCACACGCACGCTTATGCTTACTCGGACTGCTGGGTGGACGACGCACGGCTCGTCATTGGCAATGCGCGTGCGGCGGCTGACCTGGGGGCGCGAATCATGCCGCGCACGACCTGTATCGACGCGCAACGCCAAGGTAACCAGTGGTGTGCACGATTGCAGCATGCCGGCGGCGAAACGGATGTGGCTGCTCGAGCCATCATCAACGCTGCAGGCGCTTGGGCTGACCGCGTTCGCTCGCAGAGCCTTGGGCTGAAGGCGGAGGGCTTGTTAAAGCTGGTTCAGGGAAGTCATATCGTCGTGCCACGGCTTTATGCCGGGGAGCATGCTTTTATCATTCAGAACGATGATCGCCGCGTGATCTTCGTCTATCCGTATGAACACGACTACACCCTGATTGGCACCACTGAGGTAGGGCTCGATGATGAATCGATCGCTTGCCGAACGAGTCCCGCAGAAATCGATTATCTCTGTCGCGGTGTGAACGGTTATCTCGAGCGACAAGTGAGCGCCTCAGACGTGATCTGGAGCTATTGCGGCATCCGCGCGCTTGTCGATGATGGTGCCCGCGATCCATCAAGAACGAGCCGTGACTATCTGCTGCGGTTGGACGGGAAGCCTGGCGAGGGGCCGCTGCTCTCGGTGCTGGGTGGAAAAATCACGACGTACCGCAGACTTGCGGAGCGCACGCTGGAAAAACTGACGCCGTGGTTTCCGGACATAGGCAGACCGTGGACAGCCTCTGCGACGCTGCCTGGAGGGGACATAAAGGGCGATATTGAGGGCTACTCCGAAACGCTTTCGGAGCGCCATTCCATGTTACCGGGAGGGTTGATTCGCGCCCTCGTCCGCCGCCACGGTTCGCGTACGCCGGAGGTGCTTGGAGCGGCGAGATCTCTCGAGGATCTAGGGGCACATTTCGGCGGGCACCTCTACGAACGCGAGGTCGATTATTTCATGCATGCGGAATGGGCTCTGGATGCCGACGACGTGCTGTGGCGGCGGACCAAAACGGGGCTTCATCTTTCCCGGGACCAGCAGGGAAAACTGCGCGCTTACATGGCACGACGCGCGCTGGCCCTATGAGATAATTTGCGCGATGTCGCTCAACGTCGTCATACTTGCCGCCGGTCAAGGCAAGCGCATGTACTCCGAACTCCCGAAGGTGCTCCACACCCTCGCCGGAAAGCCGCTGATCGCGCACGTCATAGCGGCCGCGCGTGCGCTGCGACCCACGCGTATATGCGTCGTCTATGGCCATGGCGGAGAACAAGTGCGTGAAGCGATGCAGGACCCAGCGCTCGCATTCGCGCGGCAGGAGCCGCAGCTCGGAACCGGACATGCGGTTCAGCAAGCGTTACCCGCTCTGTCGGACGCGCCCGTCACGCTGGTCGTGTATGGTGACGTTCCCCTGATTCGGCCCGATACCCTACAGCGGCTGGTTGATGCATGTCATGGTTCGGTGGCTGTGCTCACGGCTATGCTCGACAATCCAACCGGCTATGGCCGTATCGTGCGGGGCGCCGATCGCGCGATCGAAGCAATAGTCGAAGAGAAGGATGCCACCGCGGAGCACAAGCGCATCACAGAAGTGAACACGGGTGTGATGGCCCTGCCCACCTCGCGTCTCGCGCGATGGCTGGGTCGGCTGAATAACGACAATGCGCAGCGCGAGTATTACCTGACCGACGTCGTGAAGCTCGCCCTGAATGACGGCGTGAGCGTCGCGGCTGTTTGCGTCGACGATTTTTCGGAAACGCTCGGCGTCAACAGCCGTGCCCAACTTGCACAGCTTGAGCGAGTTTTTCAACGCCGCTGCGCGGAGAGCCTTCTCGACAAAGGCGTTTCGTTAGCCGATCCCGATCGGCTCGACGTGAGAGGCACTCTCACGTGTGGAAGAGACGTGAGAGTCGACATCAACTGCGTCTTCGAAGGCGCCGTGACACTCGGTGACGGCGTGGAAATCGGACCCAACTGCGTCCTCAGGAATGTTTCGGTGGCTGCGGGAACGCGGATAGAACCTTTTAGTTTGCTCGAAGAGGCGGCAATCGGCGAGCGTTGCCGCATCGGACCGTATGCGCGCATTCGGCCCGGGACACGCCTGGCGCAAGACGTGCATATTGGGAACTTCGTCGAAGTCAAGGCGAGCGATATTGCGGCGGGTTCGAAGGCAAACCATCTCGCTTACATCGGCGATACGACGATTGGTTGTAACGTCAACGTCGGGGCCGGCACGATCACGTGCAACTATGATGGAGCGAATAAGCATCGCACCATTATCGAGGACGACGTATTCATTGGTTCCGATACCCAGTTAGTCGCACCTGTTACGGTGCGGCGCGGCGCGACGATCGGCGCAGGTTCGACGATCACTCGAGAGGTCGCTGCAGACTCCCTCGCGCTGACGCGCGTCAAGCAGGCTGCCATACCGGGCTGGAAGCGCCCGCGCAAGAAAAACAGGGGACAAGCGTGAAGAGACACTGGGTTTGGACCGACTCAATTGCAGCCTCCTCTCCACATTCTTTCTTCGGGATACTGCTATGTGCGGAATAGTCGGTGCAATTGCGCGACGCAACGTTGTTCCAATACTCCTCGAAGGTTTGAAACGCCTGGAGTATAGGGGGTATGACTCAGCCGGTATCGCTGTGGTGAACGGCGCGCTGCATCGAGTGCGCAGCACCGGCAGGGTCGCCGAGCTCGCTCGCCGGGCTCAAGATGCTAGCCTGGCTGGCCCGCTCGGGATCGCGCACACGCGTTGGGCGACCCATGGCGTGCCGTCGGAGCGCAATGCGCACCCGCACATCTCGGGCGGCCTTTCGGTAGTTCACAACGGCATCATTGAAAACCACGAAGAAATGCGGGAGCGCCTGCAGCGCGAGGGTTACACGTTCACGTCCGACACCGATACTGAGGTGATCGCGCATCTCGTACATTCGAAGCTCGCGCTCGGTTTCGGCCTGTTCGATGCAGTGCGCGCGAGTATAGCGGAGCTCACGGGCGCCTATGCGATCGCCGTAGTCGAGGAGAAGGATGCTGCACGTCTGGTTGTTGCCCGCATGGGCGCACCTCTCCTTCTTGGTGTGGGCAAAGGTGAAAACTTCGCGGCGTCGGATGCTTCCGCGCTGGTGCAGGTCACCCAAAACGTGATTTACCTCGAAGAAGGCGATTGCGCTGAGCTGACTCTGGAAGCTATTCGAGTGATCGATGCAAAGGGTGAGAAGGTGGAGCGCCCAGTACACGTAAGCAGCATCAGCTCTGCGGAAGTCGAGCTGGGCCCGTACCGCCATTACATGCAGAAGGAAATCTTCGAACAGCCCATTGCTGTTGCAAACACGCTTGAGCTCGTAGTCAATTCGCGCGGGATCTCGCCGCAACTGTTCGGCGCCGATGCCGAGCGGATATTCAGGGACATCGACAGCGTACTGATCCTCGCTTGCGGCACGAGTTACCACGCCGGCATGGTGGCGCGATACTGGTTGGAGGCGCTCGCCAGCATACCGTGCAATGTCGAGATCGCGAGCGAGTATAGATATCGTGAATCGGTACCGAACAGAAAAGCGCTGATCGTCACCATTTCCCAATCGGGTGAAACGGCAGACACGATCGCAGCGTTGCAACACGCCAAATCGCTTGGGCATCAATATTGTCTCAGCATTTGCAACGTGCCCGAGTCTGGACTCGTGCGGCAGTCGCAGCTGCATTTCCTGACACGAGCCGGGCCTGAAATCGGGGTTGCCTCTACCAAAGCCTTTACGACGCAGCTTGCGGCGTTGGTGTTGCTCACAATGACCATAGCCAAGCTGCGCGGACGACTTTCTGAAGAGCGTGAGGCGCAGCTCATGCACGCGCTGCGTCACCTGCCTGCTGCGCTTACCCACGTGCTGAGCGTGGAAGATCGAGTCGAACAGTGGGCTGAGACCTTCGCAAAGCGCGACGATGCATTATTTCTCGGTCGCGGTATCCATTATCCGATTGCGATGGAAGGTGCATTGAAGCTGAAGGAAATTTCCTACATCCATGCCGAAGCGTATGCGGCGGGTGAGCTCAAGCACGGGCCACTCGCGTTGATCGACAAGAACATGCCAGTCGTTGCGATTGCGCCTAAAGATGCGTTGTTTGAAAAACTCAAATCGAATCTGCAGGAAGTGCGCGCGCGTGGCGGCGAGCTTTACGTGTTCGCGGACCAGGATGCCGGGCTCGCCGATAGTGAGGGCGTGCACGTCATTACCATGCCGGATCACGCAGGTCTCCTCTCGCCGATCCTGCATACGATTCCGCTGCAGCTGCTCGCTTATCATGTCGCCCTTCGCAAGGGTACCGATGTCGATAAACCGCGGAACCTCGCAAAGTCCGTCACCGTCGAATAACTCTTATTGCCTCAGCTTTGCGGAGGACCCCTCGGTTTACGAGGGGCGCGTGCAAAAAGCTGGTCGTATAGAGCGTCCGGCATCGCGCGCAACACGCGCGCGACTATCGCCATCTGCCAGGGGATCACTGCGTAACGCCGCCCCTGGTCTATCACTCGTATAATTCTCCTCGCCGCTTCATCTGCCTCAAGGATGAACGGCATGGGGTACGGATTGCCGGAAGTCATCGGGGTAGCGACATAGCCAGGGCTCACGGTGGTAACTTGTACCCCGGAGCCGTGTAATTCCACGCGTAAGCTTTCGAGGTACGAGATCACTGCGGCCTTGGACGCTGAATAGGCGCCCGCGCCGGGCAGCCCGCGATACCCTGCCACGCTCGCGATCCCCACCATCCGACCTTTACCCGCAGCACGCATGCATGCGACAAAGGGCTGCAGCGTGTTGGCCATGCCGATCACATTGATGTCGATAACTTCACGCAGGACGTCGAGATCTTCCGGTCGTTCGCCAGCTGTGCCGGTGCTCACACCGGCATTGGCGATTACGACGTCAGGGCAACCGTGCCGCGCAACAAAGTCGGCTGCTGCCTGCCGCACCGCATCAGTGTTACGAACATCTAAAGCGTAAATGCTATGGGGCGCTTTGCTCGCCGAAGCAAAAGCTTCGAGCTCGGCACGTCGGCGCGCAACCAGACCAAGCGATGCACCACGCGCCGCGTAGCGCGCAGCCAAAGCGCGACCCAATCCAGATGATGCACCTGTGATGAACACGCGCATTGCGCGATTGACGATGGCGTGTCACTTGCCCAGCGTGCGTTGCTCACGCGCGAGGCGAATCAGTTCGTCGAGAATCGGAATGACACCCGAGACCGTCTCCGTCATTCCCGTTGAAGTGATATAACGGCCGTTGACGACTAAGGACGGGGTGCCTTGGACCGAATACGCCCGGGTGTCGGCAATGGCTCGCCGTACTTTTTCATCGATTTGAGGAGAGTTGTAGACTGCCAGCCAGGTCGTGCGGTCTATCAAGTGGCGAGCAGCCCAATCCGCACTGCGTTCGGCTGAGTTCAGATTCTCGTGCTCGAGATGATGGGTCCGGTAAACCTCCTGATGGAGGCGACCGAGCTCATCGAGCGCTTCGAGAGTGTAATAAAGCCTGGCATAGGGCATCCAGCTCTCACGAAAAACGGCGGGGATACGCCTCAGTTCAACATCTGCAGGCTTGCGCTGCAGCCAGCTTTCGAGGAAAGGCTGCAACTGATTGCAGTACGGGCAGCCGTACCAGAAAAATTCGACGACCTCGATCCGCTCACCGGTCGCCGACAATTGCGGCGGGATGAGCCGGTACTCGTAATTGACCCGCGGCTGCTGTGCGTCAGCGGTCGGGATGCAACCGTTCGCAATAAGGAAAAAAAAGATCCAGGTGAGCGCGCAACTCCACCTCGCGCTTGTTCGGTCTGGACTCACTTCGCTGAGTGGTTTTTACGAGCGCTCGCTATTATCTGGTCGAGCACTTTGAAAAAGCGGTCGTAGTCGACAGCATTGCCAGTTGCAGTCATGGAGGGCCCTGTGAGATACCGCCCGTCGACGACGATAGCCGGTGTAAAGGGCACGTTATAGCGGCGCGTTACGTCCGTTGCCCTTTGAGTGCGGCTTTGTACGGAAAACGAGTTATAGGTATCGATGAACTTCTGCTTGTCGACGCCTTTGGACGCTACCCAGTCAAACAGCACTTTGGGTTCCTGAAGACGTACCCTCTGATCGTGTATGGCGGCGAACACGTCATGATGAAGTTTGTCCACCAGGCCCATGGCGTCGAGCGTGTAAAAGATTCGCGCAAATGGGATCCAGTTGTCCTGAAACACGGCAGGAATACGCCGGAATTCCACATCAGCGGGTTTACGTTTGAGCCACGCCGCGAGCGACGGCTGCAGTGAATGGCAGTGCGGGCACGCGTACGAGAAGAACTCGATCACCTCGATTTTGTTGCCGCTCTCTGTGGGCTGAGGTGGATTGATAAGCTGGAAGTCTTTTCCTGCCACCTGGGCGGCGGCCGTGACGGATACGGACAGCCATATCAAGGCTGTGACCAGGCGCAGCCAGCTTGCAAAACGTTGCATGTCGTTACTCCGTGATTCCGTATCTTGAGGTTTCAGCGTTCAGTCTCGCGCGCTTTGACGAGCGTTGTTTGAACGCCATTCTGCTTGAGAGTGTCGCGGATGCGATTGAGTTCTTCCACGCTCGTGTACGGACCCATGCGCACGCGATGCCACACACCTTTCTCCGGCAGCGTAGTCGTCTCGATGCTGGCCTCCACGCCGAGGAGCGCAAGCCGAGCTTTGAGGTTATCGGCGTCAGGGGCGTTCTGGAACGCGCCTGCCTGCAGAAAGAACGCCTCATTAACGCCCCCCGTTGACCCCTTCTGCAAGGGTTTGGGGGCTTTCTCCGGTGCGGCCTCTTCGGCGCCCGGCAGAATCTTGTAAAAATCGAAGCGCGGTTTCCCATCTTCCGTCTTCGCCGCCTTCTCTTCGATTTTCGCAGTTTGGCTTGGCGGTGCTTTGGGCGATTCGGCCTTGCTCGGTTGCGTCGTTCGCGATGAAAACGGACTCGGCATCTTGTTGATGTACCACGCTACGCCTAAAGCCACAGCGAGCCCGAGTATGAGGCCGATCAGAATACCTGTAAGAAGAGAGCTGCCCTTGCCACGCCCTGAGCGTCGGCGCTCGTTACCCTTATAGTCCTTCGACATCGGGCTATCTTACATTTTTTCAGGCGCTGACACACCCAACAGGGTGAGCCCGTTACGGAGCACCTGGCGCACGGCTGTCGCAAGCGCAAGACGCGCCAGTTTGACCGGTTCCTCGTCAACCAGAATACGCGTCGCGTTGTAATAGCTATGAAAATCGCCGGCGAGCTCCTTCAAATAAAAAGCAATAAGGTGCGGCGCGTACTCGCGGGCGGCGCTTTCAGCGATATCCGGATACGAAATCATTTTTTCGAGTAGCGCAAGCTCATGCTCCGAGTCGAGCGTGAAAGTATCCGCTTGCCACAAGCGGGACACGTCGCCGCCCCATTGGTCGAGTAGGCTGCATACACGCGCATGCGCATATTGGATGTAGTAAACCGGGTTTTCGTTGCTTTGGGATTTCGCCAGATCGAGATCGAAATCAAGGTGCTGATCGCTCTTGCGCAATACGTAGAAGAAGCGTGCTGCATCGTTACCGACTTCGTGCCGAAGCTCGCGCAGTGTCACGAATTCTCCCGCGCGCGTGGACATAGATACCTTTTCGCCCTGGCGATAAAGGACAGCGAATTGCACCAGTGAGATGCTCAGCTGCTCCTGGTTCAAGCCGAGTGCCTCGAGCGCGCCTTTGACTCGGGCGATGTAACCGTGGTGATCGGCGCCCCAGACGTTGATCACCAGGTCATAACCACGCTCGAATTTGTTGAGGTGATATGCGATATCCGAAGCGAAGTACGTGTACTGGCCATTCTCACGTCGGACCACGCGATCCTTTTCATCACCAAATTGCGTCGAGCGAAACCACAGTGCTCCGTCTTTCGTGTAGGTATGCCCGCTTTCGGCGAGCCTGTTTACGACGCGCTCGACAAGCCCGGAATCGAACAATGAGCGCTCGGAAAACCAGTTATCGAAAACGACACCGAATTCAGTCAGATCGTCGCGGCAGTCAGCGAGCTGTTCGCTGAGAGCGTAGCTATGGACGTAGTCGTAATCGGCGCCTAGCATCGATTTTGCCTGAGCAATCAGCGCATCGAGATAAGCTTCCGGGTCCGAGGCGTGCAACACGCCGCGCGTTAATTCCTGAGCGGGCCTGACAAATCGTGTGCCGTGTGCGTGCGCCATCGCCTGAGCCATCGTACGCACGTACTCGCCCTGATAAGCATTGGGTGGAAAAGGGATACCCTCAGCCGCAAGCTCCAGATACCGCAGCCATGTCGACAGCGCGAGGATGTCCATCTGTCGTCCCGCGTCATTGACGTAATATTCGCGTGCAACCCGAAAGCCGGCTGTCGTCAATATGTTCGCGAGGCTTGCGCCATACGCGGCACCGCGTCCATGCCCGACGTGCACGGGGCCCGTCGGATTGGCCGACACAAACTCCACCTGGATATTCTGACCCTGACCCAGCTCGAGACTGCCGAACTGTACGCCTCGTTGCAGTACTTCGGCGACGATCTGTTGCTTGAACGAGCGCTTCAGAAAGAGGTTGATGAAGCCTGCCCCGGCGACCTCAGCCTTTTCCACGTATGAAGAGGGTGGAATGGCTGCCACGATCGCGTTTGCGATTTCGCGTGGCGAGCGTTTTAGCGTGCGCGCGAGCTGTAGCGCGACGTTGCAAGCGTAGTCCCCGTGTCGCAGGTCCTTGGGTCGGTCGAGGACGACGTCCGAATTGCTGCCGTCGGGCCACGCTTGCGCCAACGCCTGTCGTATTAGCTCTGCGCAGATCCCCCGTGCGCTCGTTGTAGGTACGCTGTGCACCTCAGAAACTGATGTCAATCTTGGTCGATCCGGAGTTTTCGGCCGCACTTAAATGCGCGGGGTCTTTACGCGAGTGCGTGACACGGTTTTCAACCCGGCATGCTCTATCCAGGGAGTCACGCATTCAGCTGGATGGTCATGGAGGGTCCGCATCGGGAATGGGATTGGGGGAAAACGCGGAATTTTATCAGTACAAACAGGGGCGGCGCCGGTGCTCAGAGCTCGAGCGGATCGACTTCGAGTGTCCAACGGGCTGCGCGCGATTTGCTTTTTTCGAGCAAGTCACGCCATGTTGCAAGGAATCTGTGTAGGGCGGGCCGCGACGTCGACTGCACCAGGAGCTGCGCCCGTTCACGACCGGCCAGCCTTACCATTGGTGCTGGTACTGCGTCGTAGAGGTCGACGCCACCGAGGACGCGACCGATCTCTTTCGCGTGTTCGAGAAATGCGAGAGCCAATTCGACTTTAGTCGCCTCTGCACGCAATAGAGCCTGGTGGACGAAGGGCGGGAATCCCGCCCGTCGCCGATCCGCGAGCAGGCCTTCGGCGAACCTTTCTAGATCTTGAGCGCGCAGTGCGCTGTACAGAGGATGCTCGGGAAATTCCGTTTGAATAAGGACTTCGCCGTGGGCGTCCCCTCTACCCGCGCGCCCGGAAACTTGTGTGAGCAAAGCGTACAGGCGCTCGGACGCACGAAAGTCGGCGCTGTAGAGCATCGCGTCTGCGTTCAACACTCCTACCAGCGCCAGATGCGGAAAATCGTGCCCTTTGGCGAGGATCTGGGTGCCGACCAGGATATCCACTTCCCGTGAACGGATGCGATCCCGCATATCGTTCCAAGAATGCTTGCGCCGGGTCGTGTCCCGGTCAATGCGCAAGATGCGGGCGGCCGGAAAATGCTGCGCAAGCGCAGCTTCGATACGCTGTGTGCCCTGTCCGAGGGGTGCGAGAGCCGGATTTCCGCACTCCGGGCACGCTTGTGGCACCGGTGCCCGATACCCGCAATGATGGCAACGAAGCTCGCGCGCAGGCAGGTGCAGGACAAGCTGCGCAGAACAGCGGTGACAACCGGACAGCCAGCCGCAGCTGTGACACATCAGCACGGGCGCAAATCCGCGCCGGTTTATGAAAATGAGCGTCTGATCGCCGCGCGCCAAACGTTTTGCAACGGCCTCTAGAAGCTGCGGCGAGAGCCCATCCGCCGCGTGAACGCCGCGCAGAGGGATAGATGCGATGCTCGGCGGCCGGGCATTGATCCGCGTGGGTAACTCCAAAAGTGTGTAACGCCCGACCTTTGCGTTGTAATAGGTTTCCAGCGAAGGCGTCGCGGAGCCGAGCACCACCGGCACACCGCGCTGACTCGCTCGTACAACGGCCAAGTCACGCGCTGAATAACAGAACCCTTCGCTTTGCTTGAACGAAGCGTCGTGCTCTTCGTCGACGACGATCAAGCCGAGATTCGGCAAAGGCGTGAATATGGCGAGGCGGGTCCCGAGAACAATGCGCGCCTCGCCCGTGTATGCCGCAAGCCAGTTTCGCAGGCGCTCGGTCTCGTTCAGACCGCTGTGCAAGCTGCTGATACGAACGTCGGGAAATCGCTCCCCAACCGTTGCTTCCAACTGCGGTGTGAGCGCAATTTCCGGTACGAGCAACAGCACTTGCGTGCCGCGCGCTACTGCTGCCGCCGCCGCACGCAGATAGACCTCCGTCTTGCCGCTCCCCGTTACCCCACGGAGCAGGAAAGCTCGAAACTGCCCGAGCGCACCGAGAAGCGACTCAACCGCATCGGATTGCCGTGGGGTTAGCGGCAGACCGGGGAGCGCGGCATAGGACTGCGCAGGAGCAGCGCTTTCGCGCGCGCGTCGTTCAAGCCAGCCAACGGCAACGAAAGCATTGAGTGCCTTGCGCTCTGCGGGAGACAGCCGCTGCACATCAGCTGAACTCAGCACGCTCTGGGCTTGGCAGGCGAGCAACAACTTGCGTCGAGCCCGTGCGCGTGTCGGGAGCTGGTCGACTTGCGCCTCCAATCCGACCTTTGTGAGCGCATAGTCCGTTTCAGCAGGAATGCATTTGCCGACGCGCCTAAGCCGCTGAGGCAACGCGCTAACAACCACCTGCCCCATTGGATAGTGGTAGTACTGGCTTGCGAACCGCAGCAAGCGCAAGTCCTCGTGGCTCAATGCGGGTGTGTCTCTGAGGAGCCGTACGACTTGTTTGAGCCGAGTGGCGGGTACCTCAGAGCTATCCTGCACTTCAAGCACGATACCGATCATCGCGCGCTTGCCGAACTGCACGAGCACCCGAGACCCTACGTCGCCAACCCCAGCGTCGCATGACAAATAGTCGAAAGTCTGCCCTACGGGTACATCGAGCCCGACCCGCACGATTTTCATTGAACCAGCCGAAAAGCGTTCGTGACTTAGACGCGATACTTATCGCGGCTTCGAACAATGGGGCTCAACCCGCTGCCGCAGCGCTCGATTTGCGGGTTGTTCACAGGCAGCTGTGGATATGTATGTTGATGGTTTTAGCCTTAGCCGCTGGGCGACTTCTGATACTGCTATTCAACGCTTGATGCGCCGCCGCCAACAGCCTAGAACCTACAGCAAAAACAGTAGCTTAGAGGCCCAGTTCAAAGTGGTAGTTATGACCGGGCGAAAACCTTTGCCCAAGAGCGTTCTGTGCATAAGCTGCTTGAGCGCGTCACCATGATCAGTGGTTCGCTCGGCTGAGATCATGGACCGCATTCACAAGGAGGCCCACGTTATCGGGGTCTGTGTATTGCGAAATCCCGTGCCCCAGGTTGAACACATGCCCGGTGCCGATACCGTATCCTTGCAGCACCGCCTGCACTTCGGTTCGAATTCTTTCCGGCGAACCGAACAGGACCCCCGGGTCCAGATTACCTTGGAGCGCGACGCGATCGCCGACGCGCAGTCGGGCCGCGGTCATATCCGTAGTCCAATCCAATCCCACCGCATCTGTGCCGATCGCAGCAATGTCCTCGAGCCACGCCCCGCCGCCCTTCGTAAATATGATGTTCGGCACGCGGTCCCCATTTTGCCAACGCAGCAGGCCGCCAACGACTTGTTCCATGTAAGTGAGCGAATACTCACGGTACGCCGAACCGGTCAGAGAACCGCCCCACGTATCGAACAGCATCACCGTCTGTGCACCTGCTTCGATCTGTGCGTTCAAGTAGGCCGTAACTGCGCGAGCGTTGATTGACAAGATCTGGTGAAGTAGGTCTGGGCGGCTGTACATCATAGCTTTGGTCAGACGGAAGTCAGCGCTTGCGCCGCCGTCCACCATATAACATGCCAGGGTAAAGGGACTCCCGGAAAAGCCTATCAGAGGAACGCGGCTGTCGAGCGCGCGCCGGATCTGAGCGACGGCATCCAAGACGTATCGCAGATGTTCGTTTGGGTCGGGGACAAACAGATTGCGAATTTCCCATTCGTCACGCAGGGGACGCTCAAACTTGGGGCCCTCACCCTCAACAAAATACAGACCGAGCCCCATAGCGTCCGGAACAGTTAGGATGTCCGAGAACAAAATAGCAGCGTCGAGGGCAAACCGCGCCAAGGGCTGCAACGTAACTTCAGTGGCAAGGTCTGGATTTTTCGCGAGCGCGAGAAAGCTCCCGGCGCGTGACCGGGTTTCGTTGTACTCGGGGAGATAACGCCCCGCCTGGCGCATGATCCAGACGGGAGTGTATGGCGTCGGTTGGCGCAACAGCGCCTTGATCAGCGCGTCATTCCGGAGCTTGGCCACAAGTTATCGCGGCAGCTCCGAGCACCCCATGAGGAACTCGTCGACTGCGCGCGCGCACTGGCGTCCCTCGCGGATTGCCCAAACTACCAGCGACTGGCCACGACGCATATCTCCAGCTGCAAAGACTTTCGGAAGCGACGTACGATAGCTGTCAGTGTCAGCCGCAACGTTGCCCCGCGGGTCTTTGTTGACCGCGAGTGCCTCGAGCAGGCCACCCTGCACGGGACCAAGGAAACCCATTGCAAGCAGGACGAGGTCTGCTTTCATCTCGAACTCGCTGCCTGGTACCTCACGCATCACCATCTGGCCATTGGGCTCTTTTTGCCACGCGACTCGGGCGGCGACGAGCTTTTCGACTGTGCCGCCGTGCCCCTCGAAGTGCTTGGTTGCGACGGCCCAATCACGCTGGCAGCCTTCCTCGTGCGAGCTGGAACTGCGCAGCTTGACGGGCCAGTACGGCCATACCAGGGGCTTGTTTTCCTGTTCGGGTGGCGCGGGCAGTAGCTCGAACTGGGTTACAGATTTAGCGCTGTGGCGGTTAGACGTTCCGACACAGTCGGACCCGGTATCACCACCGCCGATCACGATGACATGCTTGTCCGTGGCGAGGATTTGATTTTCGACGCGGTCCCCGGCGACCACCTTATTCTGTTGCGGCAGAAACTCCATGGCGAAATGAACCCCAGCAAGCTCGCGTCCAGGGACTGGTAAATCGCGCGGATATTCCGCGCCCCCAGCGAGCACGAGCGCGTCGAATTCAGACGCAAGCTGACGCGAGTCGACATTCCCACCCACATGCTGGTTCACGCGGAACTCGACACCTTCGGCGGCCATCTGCTCGACGCGCCGATCAATGAGATGCTTCTCCATCTTGAAGTCGGGAATACCGTATCGCAGCAGCCCGCCGATACGATCCGCCTTCTCAAAAACAACAACTGCGTGACCTGCGCGCGCGAGTTGCTGTGCGGCTGCAAGGCCTGCAGGTCCCGATCCGATTACCGCAACGCGCTTGCCCGTCTTGCGCTCAGGGGGTCTCGCGGCGACCCACCCCATCTCCCAGGCCTTGTCGCCGATTGCATGCTCTATCGATTTGATTCCGACCGGGTCATTGTTGATGTTCAGTGTGCACGCAGCTTCGCAAGGCGCGGGACAGACCCGACCCGTGAATTCCGGAAAGTTGTTCGTCGAATGCAGCGTATCGATCGCGGTTTTCCAGTCTTGCCGATAGACCAGATCATTCCAGTCCGGAATGATGTTGTTGACAGGACATCCGCTCATGCAGAACGGTGTCCCGCAGTCCATGCAGCGTGCGCCTTGGACCCCTGCGTGCTCGTCCGCTAACCGCGCAACAAATTCACGCCAATGCGTGACGCGTTCCTGTGGCGGCTCGTACGTTTCCGCGAGCCGCTCGAACTCCATGAATCCCGTGATCTTGCCCATATGCGTTCTAGTCTAATGCGTGAAGCGAGTGATACGACAGCCGCCCAGCGGAATGCGACCGACAGAAGCGATCGTCTGCGGATCAGGCGGCGATTTTCTTGTGCTTCGCGGCGAGCTCGCTGAGAGCGCGCCGGTATTCCTTCGGAAAGACTTTCACGAATCGCGCACGGTATTGCGTCCAACCGTCAAGGATTACCCGTGCGCGCGCGCTTCCGGTGTAGCGCGCATGATCCGCGATCAATCGGCGCAATAGTGCTTCGTCGGTTGCTCCCTGGTGCCACAAATCCCGTTCCGTTTTGGCGTCCTGCTCGCCTTCTGACAAAACGGGTTCGAGATCAACCATTGCGGGATTGCAGTGACTCTTGAAGCTGCCATCCTCATCGAGGACATAGGCAATGCCCCCGGACATGCCCGCTGCGAAGTTGCGGCCGGTTGCTCCGAGCACCGCGACCGTGCCTCCGGTCATGTATTCGCAACCGTGATCGCCCACGCCCTCTACGACTGCATCAGCCCCAGAATTGCGAACGGCGAACCGTTCACCTGCCACGCCGCGAAAGTAGGCTTGCCCACTAATAGCACCATAGAGCACGACGTTGCCGGTAATGATGTTCTCGCGCGGATCGCCACGGAATTTGGGCGAAGGCTGCACCGAAATCCGGCCGCCAGATAGTCCCTTCCCGCAGTAGTCGTTCGTGTCACCGAGCAAGTCGATCGTCACGCCCTTTGCGAGGAACGCACCCAGGCTTTGTCCAGCCGATCCCGCGAATCGGAGATGTATCGTATCGTCAGGCAAGCCGTCGTGACCGTAGCGCTTGGCGATTTCACCGGAGAGCATCGTGCCCACCGTGCGATTGATATTGCGTATCGGCATGTCGATCGAGACTTTCTCTCCACGCTCAAGCGCCGATTGCGCAAGCTCGATCAATCGATGATCAAGCGCCTTCTCAAGCCCATGATCCTGTCGTTCGCTGTGATATCGGGCTACTTCCGGGCCCACCTGCGGCTGATAAAAAATCTTGCTGAAGTCAAGTCCGCGCGCTTTCCAATGTTCGATGCCTTTTCTGGTATCGAGCAGATCGGAGCGGCCGATTAGATCGTTGAAACGACGGATGCCCAGCTGAGCCATCAGCTCGCGGGCTTCCTCTGCGACAAAGAAGAAATAATTGATTACGTGTTCGGGTTTGCCTGTGAACTTCTTGCGCAGGACCGGATCCTGTGTTGCAACGCCGACCGGGCAGGTGTTCAGATGGCACTTGCGCATCATGATGCAGCCCTGAACGACCAGGGGCGCAGTGGCGAAGCCGAACTCGTCTGCGCCCAGCAGCGCACCGACGATGACGTCACGGCCAGTCTTCATCTGGCCGTCGGCCTGCACCGCGATGCGGCCCCGTAACCGGTTCAACACGAGTGTTTGCTGTGTCTCGGCAAGACCCAGCTCCCAAGGCGTGCCTGCATGTTTGATCGATGACCACGGTGACGCGCCGGTGCCGCCGTCATGGCCGGAAATTGTCACGTGGTCAGCCTTCGCTTTTGCTACACCGGCGGCAACCGTTCCGACGCCCACCTCGGATACGAGCTTCACTGAAATCGAGGCGGCCGAATTCGCGTTCTTCAGATCGTGTATGAGTTGCGCGAGGTCTTCGATGGAGTAAATGTCGTGGTGCGGCGGTGGCGAAATGAGTTCGACACCGGGCGTGGAGTAGCGAATCAGGGCGATATATTCCGACACTTTACGACCCGGCAGCTGGCCACCCTCGCCCGGTTTTGCACCCTGCGCCATTTTGATCTGAATCTGCTCCGCGCTTGCGAGGTACTCGGCGGTGACGCCGAAGCGTCCGGAAGCGACCTGCTTGATCTTCGATTTCAGCGAATCCCCAGCATTCAATGCAATGTCTCGTTCGACTCGGCTGCGGCCGAGGCGCGATGCGAGGGTCTCACCAGCGGCTACGAGCGCGTACCGGTTGCGGTCCTCTCCGCCTTCGCCGGTATTGGATTTGCCCCCGAGGCGGTTCATCGCGATTGCGAGTGACGTATGCGCCTCGGTCGAGATGGAGCCTAGCGACATCGCACCCGTGGAGAAACGCTTGACGATTTCTGCCGCAGATTCCACTTCATCGAGCGGCACAGGCGTGCATCGGTCCAGCCTGAAATTGAAGAGTCCGCGGAACGTCATGAAGCGGCGCGACTGTTCATTGATCAGCTGTGCGTATTCTTTGTAAGTAGGGTAGCTGGCAGCGCGCGCAGCATGCTGCAGTTTTGCAATAGCGTCAGGCGTCCACATATGCTCTTCGCCGCGTACACGCCACGCGTATTCGCCGCCGGCGTCTAGCGCGCCTGCGAGAACGGCATCTCGGCTGAACGCCGCGCGATGCACGCGAATCGCTTCTTCAGCGACTTCGAACACCCCGATACCTCCAACATTGGAGGTCGTGCCTGAGAAGTACTTGGTGATCAGTTCACGAGAGAGTCCCACCGCCTCAAAAATCTGTGCTCCGGTGTAAGACATATAGGTGGAGATGCCCATTTTGGACATCACCTTCTTGAGGCCTTTACCTATGGCTTTGACAAAATTCTTGCAGGCCTTCTTGTCGTCGACGTCTGGGCCAAGCAGCTTCTTTGCCGCGAGCTCACTCAATGTGTCGAGCGCAATATAAGGATGCACCGCCTCCGCACCGTAGCCGCCGAGCAGAGCAAAGTGGTGCACTTCACGTGCAGACCCGGTTTCCATGACCAGACCGGTGGAGGTGCGCAAGCCTTTGTTGACCAGATGCTGGTGTATCGCGGACAGGGCGAGCAATGCCGGGATCGCGAGTTGGTCGCGATGCACCCTACGATCCGAGAGGATGAGAATCGAGTAGCCAGCGCGCACCGCGTCTTCGGCTTGTGCAGCGAGACTCGCGAGCCGTGCCTCAATCGCTTCTTTGCCCCACAACAGCGGGTATGTGATGTCGAGTTCGAACGACTTGAACTTCCCGTCCGTGTAGCGCTCGATGTGACGGATCGTTTCCATCTGTTCGAAGTCGAGCACCGGCTGCGAGACTTCCAGACGCAATGGCGGATTCATCTCATCGACACCGAGCAGATTCGGCTTCGGTCCGATGAAGGAGACGAGGCTTGTGACAAGCTCTTCGCGTATGGGGTCGATCGGCGGATTCGTTACCTGCGCGAACAGCTGCTTGAAATAATGATAGAGCGTCTTGTTCTTGTCCGAGAGAACTGCTAGCGGGGAGTCGTTGCCCATCGAGCCGATGGGCTCTTCGCCGTTAGAGCCCATGGGGGCCATGATGAACTTGACCTCTTCCTGGGTATAGGCGAATGCCTGCTGCAGGTCGAGCAGGGTCTCGTTAGGTACCGGACGCTGCTCGGTCGGGGGCGGAAGATCGTCGAGCTTTATGCGGATGCGATCGATCCATTCGGCGTAGGGGCGCGCTGAGGCGAGGCTTTCCTTCAGCTCTCGATCGTCGATGATGCGGCCTTTTTCGAGATCGACGAGGAACATCTTGCCCGGCTGCAGCCGCCATTTTTTGACGATGCGCTCCTCCGGTATTGGAAGGCAGCCGCATTCCGATCCCATAATGACAAGGTCGTCGTCGGTCACGATGTAGCGCGATGGCCTAAGGCCGTTGCGGTCGAGCGTTGCGCCGATCTGCCTTCCGTCGGTGAACGCAATCGACGCAGGCCCGTCCCAAGGCTCCATCATCGCGGCGTGATACTCGTAGAATGCGCGACGGCTTGCGTCCATGTGCGCATGATTTTCCCAGGCCTCCGGAATCATCATCATCATCGCGTGAGCGATCGAATACCCGCTCATGACCAAAAGCTCGAATGCATTGTCGAACGAGGCGGAGTCCGATTGACCGTCGTAAATAAGCGGCCAGACCTTATCGAGGTCGCGATTGAGTATCGGGCTGGAAATGGCGCCTTGGCGCGCACGTATCCAGTTCACGTTCCCACGCAACGTGTTGATTTCGCCGTTATGAGCGATCAACCGGAATGGATGCGCAAGGTCCCACGTCGGAAACGTATTCGTGGAAAAGCGCTGGTGCACGAGCGCGAGCGCCGACGTGACTCGCGGGTCCTGCAAGTCCTTGTAATACGTGCCTACTTGATGTGCGAGCAGCATGCCCTTGTAGACGACCGTGCGGGCCGACATGGAGGGAACGTAGAACTCCTTGCTGTGAGCCAGCTTTAGCGCCTGGATCGCATGTCCCGAAGCCTTCCGGATGATGTACAGCTTGCGCTCAAGCGCGTCGGTGACGGTGACGCCTTTCCCACGCCCGACGAAAACCTGGCGAATAACGGGTTCGATCTTCTTGACCGACACACCGAGCCCGGCGTTGTCGCACGGCACGTCGCGCCAGCCGAGGAGGATCTGCCCCTCGTCCTTGATGGCGCGCTCGATCTCGTATTCGCACGCGAGGCGCGAAGCGGGCTCCTGCGGCAGAAACACCATCCCCACGCCGTATTGGCCTATAGGTGGCAGATGGATCCCCTGCCGGACCATTTCCTCGCGAAACAAACGATCCGGAATCTGCAGCAGGATGCCAGCACCATCGCCGGCCAGCGGATCGGCACCCACTGCGCCGCGATGGGTGAGGTTGCGCAGAATCTGCAAGCCCTGCTGTACGATCGTGTGGCTTTTTTTACCCTTGATGTTCGCGACGAAACCTACGCCGCACGCGTCATGCTCATTGGCAGGGTCGTAAAGGCCCTGGGGCCGTGGCAGACCTGAACCGTTCACAGGGTGTTCTCCAAAAAACCACTACGCCAAAACGGTCAGGCACGCTGTTGCGGTGCGGCAAGCGTGGGGCCAAACCGGGAGTGAAACCCGTTAAGTCTACCCAGTTCAAGGGCTTGCTTCAACAAAAATGTCGTCGGCGCGACGGCGCAATCAGTCGGCGTTCGGGTCGATCGCGAACAGCCGCCGGTGCTCCAGGATCGCGTAGCGGTCAGTCATACCGGCCACGTAGTCCGCTATCGCGCGCGCCTTGTTCTCCCCGGCGCGAGCTTGGAATTCGGGGGGCAGGAGGATGGGCTCAGCTTGGAAGGCCTCGAACAAATCGGCAACGACGCGCCGCCCCTTGCTCGCCATGCGTGCGACTTTGTAATGCCGGTACAGATTGTCATGCAGGAACCGCTTCAACTCGAGCTGCTCGTCGCGTATGCCACTGCTGAAAGCAATCAGCGGGGGCGCAGCGCGAACGTCTTCTACGGTCTGGGGCTCATGTTCACGGATCTTGGCGGCGCTAGATTCGATCAGATCCGTCACAAGCGTGTCGATCATACGACGGATCGTTTCATGTATGAGGCGTCGACCGGTAATGCTCGGAAAGGCTGTAACGACCTGTTCCTTGTGGCGCTTGAAGATCGTAATCTCGGCTAGCTGCTCGAGTTCGATCAAGCCCGAGCGCAGACCATCATCGACATCGTGATTGTTGTAAGCGATCTCGTCGGCAAGGTTCGCGATTTGAGCCTCCAACGACGGTCGCTGTCTTTTCAGAAACCGCTCACCGACGTCGCCGAGCTCGCGAGCATTGCGCAACGAGCAGTGCTTCAGGATCCCTTCGCGCGTTTCGAAGGTAAGATTGAGACCGTCGAATGCAGCGTAGCGCTGTTCGAGCAGGTCAACGACGCGCAGACTCTGCAAGTTGTGCTCGAAGCCACCGTGCGGTTTCATGCACTCATTGAGCGCATCCTGTCCAGAGTGCCCAAACGGGGTGTGACCGAGATCATGTGCAAGCGCGATCGCTTCGGTCAGGTCTTCTTCCAAGTTAAGGTTGCGGGCGATCGAACGACCTAGCTGTGCAACTTCAAGGCTGTGAGTCAAACGCGTGCGGAACAAATCTCCTTCGTGGTTGACGAAGACCTGCGTCTTGTACTCGAGCCTGCGGAACGCGGTCGAGTGAATGATCCGATCGCGGTCGCGCTGATATTCACTGCGTCCGCGCGGAGGTGTTTCGGAAAAGCGGCGGCCGCGGGTATTTTGCGCGGCGGCCGCGCACCGTGCGAGCGGCGCCTCACGCATGAACAGTAAGCTGCTCCAGAACGCCGTGCAGCGCCGCGCCAGGCGCTTCGGTCACAAACGCGGTGCCGAGTTTTTCAAGCAAGATCAATTGCAATCTGCCGCCCTCGACCTTCTTGTCATGCGCCATGAGTTCGAGATAGCGGGCCGCGCCCAAATCCGGCGCGTCTATGGGAAGCCCTACGCGAGTTAGAAGTGCACTGATGCGAGCTACATCCGTTGTACTCAAATAGCCCATGCGCTGAGACAGCTGAGCGGCGAGCACCATTCCAGCCGCCACCGCTTCCCCGTGCAGCCACGTGCCATAACCCGTGCCGGCTTCGATCGCGTGACCGAAGGTGTGGCCGAAGTTCAGATGCGCGCGTAAGCCGTGTTCACGCTCGTCGAGCTCGACGACGTCGGCCTTGGTCCGGCACGACAGCTCGATCGCGTAAGCGAGCGCCTCCGGGTCACGGCCGATCAGGCGTTCGGCATTAGCCTCAATCCAATTCAGAAACGCGTAATCGCGAATCAGGCCATATTTGATGACTTCCGCGAGGCCGGCGGCGAGCTCGCGTTGCGGTAGGGTCTCCAGCGTGTCTGTGTCAGCGATCACCGCACGGGGCTGATAGAACGCGCCGATCATGTTCTTGCCGAATGGATGGTTGATTGCGGTTTTGCCACCTACAGAAGAATCGACCTGTGCCAGCAATGTCGTAGGTACCTGAAAAAAGGGCACACCGCGCTGGTAAACTGCGGCGGCAAATCCAGCGATATCACCTACCACGCCGCCGCCCAGCGCGATTATCGGCGTGCCGCGTTCACAACGGTTCTCGATGAGGCCATCAAAGATTGCGTTGAGGGTGTGTGAATTCTTGTAAGCCTCTCCATCCGGGATGATGATTCGAACTGTTTCAACGCCTTGCTCGCCCAAAGCGGTGACTAGTCGTTCCAAATACAACTGCGCTATCGTTTCGTTCGTTATTACGGCGGCGCGCCTCTGTTTAAAGCGTTCGGTGAGGAGCTTCGAGTGCGAAAGCAAACCGCTCCCAATGTGGATCGAATAGCTGCGGTCCTTCAGTTCGACGTTCAGGGTGCGCATGTGTTGTCGCAACCCGCGTCGGTCGAGCCTGGGTCAATGGGCAGAGCAGGTGATCGCTCCGCAAGCTTTTGCTCCAGACGGTGAGCCAGGCTGCTGAGACTCTGATTGCCGGTGTCCATGATAATGTGTGCGATCTCGCGGTAAAGTGGATCGCGTTCGGTAAATAAGTCAGTTAGTTTTGCCAGGGGGTTAGGGGTGTGCAACAGAGGGCGATTGCGATCCTGCCGTGTACGCTGCCACAAATCTAGCGGTGCTGCCCGTAGGTACACGACCGTTCCGTGTTGGAAGAGCAGGCGCCGATTCTGCTCCGACAATACGGCACCGCCTCCGGTAGCTAACACAAGGTTTGATCGCGCTGCTAGGTCCGCGAGCATTCTGCCTTCCCGGGCACGAAAACCGGTTTCGCCTTCGATCTCGAATATTACGGCAATGCGCACGCCCGTTATGCGTTCAATCTCCTGATCCGAGTCGACGAACGTTTTGCCCAAACGGCGCGCCAAAAGCCTACCCACGGACGTTTTGCCCGCGCCCATCAGTCCTACCAGGAAGATATTTGTGCTGGAAGCGTTGCTCGGCGCCCTGGCACTATCGCCTTTCATGCAACAATTCTAGCGGAATCACTGCAACGTCACAGGCTACACGAGGAAAGAAGAACGAAGGCGGCGCCAACGCCGCCTTCGTCAGTTACTAGGGATTTACGCGCAACGTGTCTTTCATGATCCGCGGCGTCACGAAGATCAGAAGCTCGTTACGGTTGTCTTGCTTGTTCGTGTTTTTGAACAGGAATCCCAGATAGGGAAGGTCACCGAGCACCGGTACTTTCGTAACCGTGTTGCGCTCATCCTGCGTGTAGATACCGCCGATCACGACGGTGCCGCCGTTCTCCACGAGTACCTCAGTGGTCACTTGCTTGGTGTCGATGCTCGGGCCCGAAAGGGTGGTTTGTCCGACACTGTCCTTATGAACGTTCAGGCTCATGATCACATTGTCGTCGGGGGTGATCTGTGGTTTCACCTTGAGTGACAACGTCGCTTTTTTGAACTGAACGGCCGTTGCGCCGCTGGACGTGGCCTGCTGGTACGGGATCTCCGTGCCTTGCTCGATCAGCGCTTCGACCTGGTCGGCCGTGATCACACGCGGACTTGAGATAATCTTGCCACGGCCATCTGCCTGGAGCGCAGAAAGCTCGAGGTTCAGAAAACGGGTGCCCGCGGTGTTGAAGAGCAGGAACGAGAACAGGCCCGGTGTCGCACCTCCGATTGCTGTCGCTGGCAGATTCACATTTAGGGAATCCGGTATGAAGCTTTGCGGATAGCTAGGTGTCTGTCCCGTCTGCACGCCGGTGCTTTGTAGATTACCACCGGTGAGAAGTCGGGCATTTGAGCTGCCGAGCTGAAATCCTTGGTTGCCGCTGCCGGGAGTCAAGTCCGTTTGCCCGAGCCGTACACCCAGATTGCGGCTGAAGGTGTCCAATGCCTCCACGATGCGCGATTCGATCATGACCTGTCGCACCGGTACGTCGATCTTCCGGATCAATTTACGAATTTCCTCGAGCTTGGTTGGTGTGTCCTGTATGAACATCGTGTTCGTCCGAGGATCCACGACCGCGCTTCCGCGCCTGGACAGGATGCGCTGTTTGTCATCGGTCAGAATTTTGGTAAACGCGTCAGCTCGCTGGTAGTTCAGCTGAAAAGTCTCTGTTCGCGTAGGCTCCAACTCAGCAATCTGCGCTTGCGTTTCAAGAGCGAGTTTCTCTCGCGTTGCAAGCTCGTCGCGCGGGGCTATCCATACCACGTTGCCGGTCTTGCGCATGTCGAGGCCCTTGCTCTGAAGGATTATGTCCAGAGCTTGGTCCCACGGCACGTCTCGTAGACGCAACGTGAGGTTACCGGTTACAGTATCGCTGGTGATGATGTTGAGCCCGGTAAAATCAGCGATTACCTGCAGAACAGCCCTCACTTCCACGTTCTGAAAGTTGAGGGAAAGCTTTTCACCGACGTAGCCTGGTCGCACGATTCGGTTCGGATCCTCGACCACCTGTTTTACTTCGACGATGAAGCGGTTGTCAGTCTGATATGCAGAGTGCTCCCAATTGCCACGCGGCTGTATGACGAGGCGCGTGTTGCCACCTTGGGTGAATGACTCCACGACTTGCACAGGGGTTCCGAAGTCCGTCACATCCAAACGGCGCTCGAGATTTCGCGGCAGTGTTGTGTTTGCGAAATCGACCACGACCGATCGTCCCTGCGTCTTGACGCTAATGCCAACCTGGCTGTCAGAGAGGTCGACAACGATACGCCCCTCTCCTGCGGTGCCGCGACGGAAATCGATGTCGCGCAATGCGTGTCGGCCATCCCCTGGCGCGACCTCAGCGAAATGTTGCGTAATCGGCTGAGTGGCACGTGGCTTAGCTGTATCGCTCGCGGCGGCGAGCGTTATCAGGACGCTCTTGCCCTCGATCTGCGTGTCGTAGGTAACGGTACGGCCAAGTTCGAAGACCATACGTGTGCGATCCCCCGATTGCACAACGTTTATGCGTCTCAGATCGCCTTCAGAAACCTCCTGAACAGTGCGGCCAAGAGCGTTTGACGTATTTGGGAAATCGAGTGCAATCCTTGGAGGATTGCTCACGGTAAAGCCGGCAGGAGGATTGGTCGGAGCGTCTTGCATATCAATCCGCACCAACGTTCGGCCACCGCCCTGGGGCGAGATATTCACCGACTGAATGCTGTTAGCTTGCGCAGAAGCGCAGGTGTGGGTAATAAATAATGCGACTGCAACCAGCGCGTGCAGTGCGGTACCCACGGAAATTGTCCTGGCCTTCATTTTCTTCCCTCCTGCTCCTCCTGCAATAGGAGTGCTTGATCTTTTTCTTCCCAGTTCCCGCCACTGTCTTGTACGATCTCTTTCAACTTGACGGATGCTTCTGCGATACCCACGATACGACCAAAATTCTGGCCCACGTAGTTACCGCTGCGGACCCGGAAAAGGGTGTTGTCCGGTGCCCGTACCAACGCGTACATGAGTTTGCTCTGTTCGAGAGTGCCGACCATACGCAAGCTTTCCAATGGATATGCCTCGAGGGGCTCACGGCGTCGATTTAAATCCGGCGCCAGCGAACCTGCCCCAGAGCCTTTTGGCGGCTCTATCTTGCGCGGCTTGAACGGATCAAGCAGATCAAACGCGCTATAAGTGAAGGGCTCGTACGGTTTCACATCGGGTAACGGCGGAATCCGTCCGTGCGGGAGCTTGTCAGATTCCTTCACGAACTGCCGTAAGTCCGCGTGCTCTTCCGTGGAGCAAGCGACTGCGGCTAAGCAGGCAAGAACCATCACGAAACGATGCGCGGCCATCACTTGGCTCCCTTTTTATCCTTCGCCGACTTCCTCTGGGCGGCGATTTCGTCGTCGTCGAGGTAGCGAAACGTCTTTGCTGTCGCGTCCATGATGAGCGCGTCCTTGCCACCAGACAGCGAAATGTCGTTCAGGGTGACAATCCGCGAAAGTTTCCCGATGTCGCTCGCGAACGCACCAATATCGTGATAGCTCCCGCTGATCTTTATCGTGATTGGCAGCTCAGCGTAGAAATCCCGTACGGTTTCCTCGGTGGCTGGCTTGAACAGCTCGAACTGAAGCCCGCGCCCGAGTCCTGCCTGGTTAATGTCAGTCAGCAGAGCATCCATTTCAGATTTGCCCGGCAGTTGGCGAAGTAATGCGCCGAACTGCTTCTCGATGTCTTCCAGCTGTTTACGATACGCAGGAAGATCGAGCGCCTGTTTCTTTTTATCGACGAAGGTCGTTTTAAGCTGCTCTTCCTTGGCCTTTTCAGCGTCTATATGCTCAACCTGTCCCTTCCAGTCGAACCAGTAAGCGACAGCTACCACGATGAACAGTACGATCAGCAGGACTGCCAGTTTGGGCACAGCTGGCCATGAGCCGATCTTTTTGGGGTCGAGCCGTTTGATGTCGTCGAACGTCATGTCTATTTCGAAGCCGCCGTTTTAGCGGTCTTCGTCGCCTTGTCATCATCCTGTTTGGGCCGCTCGATGTTCACGTTCAATGTGAATTCATTGATGCGGGCGGAAGCCTGCGGGGTAGCCTTGATTTCGATCAGGTTCGCATTTTCCAGATGAGGGGAAGCATCGAGATTGCGCATCAGCGTAGACACGCGCGCCTGTGACTGGGTGAAGCCATTGATGGTGACTCTACCGCCCTGCTGTCTTATGCCCTTCAAATAGATACCATCGGGCAGCTGTCGTGCCATTTCATCGAGCAAATGTACGACTTCCGAGCGATTGCTTTGCAACGTTTCAACGACTTTCTTGCGGGCAAGCAACGAAGCCGTCATCTCTCGTAGCTTCTTGATGTCCTCAATTTCCTTATCGAGCTTGCTAATCTCATCTTGCATGAACTTGTTCCGCGCCAACTGGTCCTCAGAATGGGCGCTGAGCGAGCTATGGACTAGGAACCAAACAATGGCTCCGACGAACGCCATGACACCGACCATCGTGAAGAACTGTTGCTGCTGGCGTCGGCGGCGCAGCTCACGATGCGGCAGTAAATTGACGCGGATCATTGATCAAACCTCCGCATGGCGAGTCCGCACGCGACCATCAGCGATGGCGCGTCCTGCGCGAGGCTCTTTGCTTTGATCTTCGACGACACATCCATGTTGGCAAAAGGGTTAGCGATCACGGTCGGCACTTGCGTACGCTTCGTGATAGCGGCCTCGACGCCCCGAATTGCGGCACAGCCCCCGGACAACACGATTCGGCTCACCTGGTTGTAAGGTGTCGAGCTGAAGAAAAAATGAAGTGCCCGGGAGATTTCGAGCCCCATTTTTTCTACAAACGGTTGCAGCACGTCTGTGTCGTAGTCTTCGGGCAGACCCCCATCACGTTTAGCCACCTCGGCTTCGTCTCCAGACAGGCCAAATTTGTTCTGTATTTCCTGCGTGAGCTCGTTTCCACCGAACGGCTGCTCGCGCAGGTAGATGGACTGGCCGTTCCGTAGCACGTTGACCGTCATGGTCGTGGCCCCGACGTCCACCATGGCGATGTTTTGATCTTTTTCGTCCTCGCCGGCGCCTATAGCCATTGATTCGTAAGCGGACTGTGCGGCGTAAAGGTCGACATCCATGACCGTGGCCTTGAGACCGACGGCTTCGGCGGCTGCGACGCGGTCTTCAATCTTTTCCTTACGAGACGCCGCAATGAGTACCTCGACGTCATCGGGACTGTTCGGCGCGGGCCCTAAAACCTGAAAGTCGAGATTTACCTCGTCAAGCGAGAACGGGATGTACTGGTTCGCTTCGGTTTCGACCTGAAGTTCAAGCTCTTCTTCCGACTGCCCTGCTGGGACCAAGATTTTCTTGCTGATCACGGCAGCGTTGGGCAAAGCAAGCGCAAGATTCTTGATATTGGTGCCAAGGCGCTTATGGCAGCGCTTGAGCGCGTCGCATACTGCGTCAAGGTTATTGATATTGCCGTCGACTACGCTGTCTTTGGGCAAGGCCTCTATCGCGTATCGTTCAATGCGGTAGCGCCCCGGCCCGCTCGCGGTGAGCTCGACCATTTTGACCCCTGACGAGCTCACGTCGGCCCCGATCAACGGCGGCGCCTTCGGCTTAAAGAAGCCGTCCAGTGCTGCGGTGTTAAGCTTCAACCATGTGGGGTCAAAGCCGAATTTGCCTTTAAACATAGATGCCTGGCTCACTCATCCAGAGTTCACTTTAAATACTAGCAATAAGCTTACGATAAGTAAATAATTCTGTCCTCGTCCCTATTTCACGGTTGAGGCCGCTTATAATGGATTTGCTGCTTAGCGTGGTCGCTTCTGAACTGCGGCGGGATTCTGCGCTTGGATGCGATGCGCTGTCTGCATCGTAAGCCTCAGTCTGACTCAAGTTTTTCGCGATAAACGATGGCCTCTAAGATGTTGCCCCGCTGGTGGGCTTTCCCGTTACTGCTGCTCGCATCGACTTTTCTTGTCTGCGTCATCCTCGCGGCGTTCGCGGCTGTCGTGGTGTATCCGACCCTCCCTTCACTGCAGGTCTTGACGGACTACCAGCCGAAGATCCCGTTACGTGTTTACAGTGCAGAAGGCAACCTGCTCGGGGAATTCGGTGAAGAACGTCGGGCCTTCGTTTCGATCGGTACTGTCCCGAAAACGATGGTGTCTGCCATATTGGCGGCCGAGGACGAGCGCTTTTACCACCATCGCGGAGTTGACTACATCGGAGTCGCCAGGGCGGCCCTATCGAATTTCGTATCGGGCGGTGTGCGACAGGGCGCCTCGACGATTACCATGCAGGTAGCGCGGAACTTTTTTCTATCCAAGGAGCGCACGCTTACTCGCAAATTCAATGAGATGCTGCTCGCCTTCAAAATCGAAGCGAGCCTCAGCAAGGACGAAATTCTTCAGCTCTACATCAACCAAATCTACCTCGGTCAGCGGGCGTACGGGTTTGCTGCGGCCGCCCAGATTTATTTCGGCAAACCGTTGGACAAACTAAGTCTCGCGGAGCACGCAATGCTTGCTGGTCTGCCGAAAGCGCCTTCCGCTTACAACCCGATAGCGAATCCCAAGCGAGCGGAATTGCGCCAGCAATACGTGTTGAGGCGCATGCGCGAGCTCGGCATGATCACCGACCAGCAGCTTACGGAAGCGGAGCATCACCCGATGGTGATCAAGCGGGTATCCAATGACTTTGGCACACATGCAGAGCACTTCGCCGAAATGGTCCGGCAAGCCGTTTTCGAGCGCTATAAAGACGAGACGTACACGCGCGGTATACGGGTCTACACCACGCTTTCGGCCCAGCATCAGGAAGCGGCATATCTCGCGGTGCGACGCGGCGTGCAGGAGTACGACCGGCGTCATGGTTACCGGGGACCGGAAGGCTATGCCGAGCTCCCTGGCAAGCTGAACGATGAGGTACTGGAAGAAGCGCTGCAGGACGTTGCTGATAACGACGATCTGATCGCAGCCGTCGTGACCGAAGCGAGTGCGCGATTGGTGAAGGCATATCGTCGCGGCGGCGAAGTGGTCGAGATCAATGAGGACGGCCTTCGCTTTGCCTCGCGTATGTTGGGCGACAAGGTGAATGCCAATCAGCGGATTCGGCGTGGCGCCATCATACGTGTGCAGAAGGACGACAAAGCGAGATGGCATATCGCACAACTTCCTGCCGTCGAATCCGCGCTCATCTCTGCTGACCCGCGCGACGGCGCCATACGCGCGCTGATCGGCGGGTTCGATTTCAACCGCAACCAATACAATCACGTCACGCAGGCGTTGCGTCAGCCGGGATCGAGTTTCAAGCCCTTTATCTATTCGGCCGCGCTTGAGAAGGGCTTCACGGCGGCCACGATCATCAACGATGCGCCGCTGACGTTTTCGTCGATACAAACCGGCTCCGAGCCGTGGGAACCCAAGAATTACGACGGCAAGTTCGAGGGCCCGATGCGCCTGCGTACAGCGCTGGTGAAATCCAAGAACCTTGTCTCCGTGCGAATACTGCAAGCGATCAGTCCGCAATACGCACAGGATTACATAACTCGTTTCGGCTTCGACCCGAAGATGCACCCGCCCTACCTCACGATGGCTCTCGGCGCGGGTAACGTTACGCCTATGCAGATGACGCAGGCGTATGCGGTCTTCGCGAACGGAGGGTTTCGTGTGTCACCTTACTTTATCGAACGCGTCGAGGACAATCGCGGCAACGTGTTGTTGCAGGCAAAGCCGCAGCGCGCCGGCGAAGATGCGGAGCGGGTGATCGATGGCCGGAACGCCTTCATCATGCACAGCATCATGCGTGACGTCGTACGCATGGGAACGGCTGCTCGAGCGATGAAGCTCGGGCGCGGAGATCTCGCCGGCAAGACCGGCACGACCAATGATTTCATCGACGCATGGTTCTGCGGTTTCAACCCGTCGCTTGTCGCAATTGCGTGGATCGGTTTTGACCAACCGCAAACGCTTGGGCGCAATGAAACAGGGGGCACGGCGGCGTTGCCTATCTGGATGGGCTACATGAGTTCTGTCCTGAAAGGTGTCGCCGAACAGCCATTCACGCCCCCCCCAGGTGTGCTGGCACTCAGAGTCAATCCGGAGACCGGCATGCGCGTCACAGACGGCGAAGGCGGTGTCGTCGATTACTTCTACCAGGAGTTCGTGCCGCCTGAAGGCGGTGCCGCAAGCGCCTCCGCGACTGGCGAGCGGCCCGCTGAGGAAGTTCGCAACCAGCTATTCTGAAGCGAGCCTATGCCGAAGGACCGTGGCCGAAACGACGAGCGCAGCCTCATCGCGAACTTTGCGGCACGCATCATGGTAGAAGACGGCGTCGAGGACTACGCGATCGCGAAGCGCAAAGCAGCGCGGCAGGCCGGCGTGCCCGACACACGGCAGCTGCCTACCAACGAAGAAATCGATGCAGCATTGCGCACGCATCAGGCGCTGTTCGAGGGCGAAATGCATCGGCAGCGTCTGCTCGAGCTGCGCTCACGCGCGGCGAAGATCATGCGAGAGCTGGAGGAATTCAATCCCTACCTCACAGGATCGGTGCTTTCCGGAAACGCGGGCAAATACGCCGACATCAACCTGCAGCTTTACATCGAGAGCCCGAAATCCGTGCAGCTCTATTTCATCGATCGTGGCATTCCGTATCGCGCGGGACAGTGTCGGCTGTACTGCGGCGACGAGGCGCGTTTGGTGCCGACGTTCACAATTGATGACGATGTTCCAATCGAATTGGTATTGCTTGCTCTCGACGACTTACGACGCCCGATCAGAACGACAGCGGACGGAAAGCCAATCGAGCGAGCCAGGCTGCAAGTGGTTCAAGCGCTCTTCGAAGCGTCTTAGCCGCCGTGAGTTTCTTTGAGCCGCCGCGCCGCGTCGAGAGCGAAGTACGTCAGGATAGCGTCAGCGCCCGCCCGCTTGAACGCAAGCAGCGCTTCCATAACGCACCGTTCTTCGTCGAGCCATCCATTCTGTGCTGCAGCTTTAAGCATCGCGTACTCGCCGCTTACCTGATACACGTACGTAGGGGCCTTGAACGTGTCCTTCACGCGTCGCACGATATCGAGATAGGGTAAGCCGGGCTTGATCATCACCATGTCGGCACCCTCCTTCAAGTCGAGGCCCACTTCCCACAGCGCTTCGTCGCTGTTGGCTGGGTCCATCTGATACGTGTACTTATTGCCAAGCCCAAGCTGCTTTGCGGAGCCCACTGCGTCGCGGAACGGACCGTAGAATCCGGATGCGTACTTTGCGGAGTACGCGAGGATCCGGGTATGGATGAAATTGCTGTCATCGAGCGCTGCTCGGATCGCCCCGACCCGCCCATCCATCATGTCTGATGGGGCTACTACATCGACGCCCGCTTCGGCGCACACGAGAGCTTGCTTCTGAAGAATAGCAACCGTAGCGTCATTTACGACATATCCCCTTTGATCGAGCAACCCATCGTGTCCATGCGTCGTGTAGGGATCGAGCGCGGCATCGGTGATGATGCCCAATTCTGGAAAGCGCTTCTTTAGGGCAGCTACCGCGCGCGGAATCAGTCCGCGGCGGTTGGTTGCTTCGCGACCGTCGGCGGTTTTGAGTTTCCGGTCTATGGCTGGAAAGAGTGCGAGCGCAGGAATACCAAGCGACACACAGATCTCGGCGAGCTTGAGCAAGCGATCCAGGGGATAACGCAGCACACCCGGCATGGAGGCGATAGGCTCCGCACGCCCTTTGCCCTCCACGATGAAAACGGGATAGATAAGATCGTTCGTGGTCAGGACGTGCTCTCGCATCAGGCGGCGGGAGAAGTCGTCCCTCCGCATGCGACGCATGCGAACCCGAGGGAACTCACCGAGCGCGTACATGGGGCAATCTATTGATTTGTTGGGCTGTCCCGGGATTGGGAACTATTCACAATTATAGTCGTCTATCGAACAGACGATGTTTCATCGTCTCCCGCTTCTCCTCCCTGAGCGGGCGCCTTAATGCTTATTAAGGCTTTTTTGCCCCCGGTTTTACTCCCCTTTAACCGGGGGCTTTTTATTTCAGCCAGCCGTGCAACAAGCCCTGCGCGGCGCGTAAGCCGGTGCCGCTGACCGCGGAAAATAACTGAGCGGTGGCGGCCGGGTAGCGGGACGTCAAGACCGCCTCCGCGCTTTTTAATGCGTTGAGCGCAGCTTGGCGTCCGAGCTTATCCGACTTCGTGAGCAGGACGAGAACCGGCTGTCCATAGGGCGCATACCAGCCGAGCAGCTGCTCGTCCATGACGCTAAGCGGGTGCCGTGCATCCGCTATCAAGACAAGTGCTTTCAAAGAGCTGCGACGTGATAAGTAAGTGCTTATTAACGTTCCCCAATGAGCGCGCTCATGTTTCGGCACAGCCGCATAACCGTATCCCGGCAGATCGACGAGCCGCCTGTTCGCGCCGCAAGCAAAAAAGTTGATCGTCTGCGTACGCCCGGGGGTCTTGCTTACGAACGCGAGACGATTGCGGTGTGTTATCGAATTGATCGCACTCGACTTGCCCGCATTGGAACGACCTGCGAACGCGATCTCACTTCCCACGTCCGGTGGAAGCTCGTGCGCATCGTGCGCGGAAGCGATGAAATGCGTGCCTGCGAAGAGCGACATAGGTCGTTGTTATCGCGTCTGAAACTGGCGCGTGAGAAGACGAGTACTATACAATGCCGCCTTCCCGCTTGAACAAATTTCCTAGGAGCAAGAATGGATGTACGCCTGGTTGCGGCGGCGCTCGCTGGCTCATTGCTGTCTGCCGCCGCCAGCGGCCAGATCGCGGTTAAAGGGGATCCCGCCAAGGCACAGCAGCTCGTCACACAGGTTTGCGCAGCGTGCCACGCTGCGGATGGCAACAGTGTGATACCGACGAACCCGGTGCTCGCCGGACAACACCCCGAATATACGTTCAAGCAGCTGACGAATTTCAAGGCCGAAAACGGGAAGGCGCCTGAACGGCCAAGCCCCGTAATGACTGCAATCGTCGCGACCTTGAGCCGCGATGACATTGCAAACGCGGCACTGTATTTCGGCGGGCAGGAAGCTAAGCCACGCGCAGCTCGAAATGCCGAATTGGTCAAGCTCGGCCAGTCGATCTATCGCGGGGGTGTTGCGGCTAAAGCAATTGCCGCCTGCGCGTCGTGCCACGGGCCGAACGGTGCCGGCATCCCGGCGCAGTTTCCTCGGCTTGCAGGACAGCACGCACAATACACGGGCGACCAGTTGAAAGCATTTCGCGCCGACGCGCGCGCCAATGATCCGAATCGCATGATGCGAGCAGTCGCGTCTAAGCTGAGTGATCGCGAGATCGACGCAGTGGCGCAGTATATCCAGGGACTGCGCTAAGGCGCCGCCCACTCTTTAGGTACTATGGGCGTCGCAAGCCGCCTGTCGTCTTTTTAATGACCAGACGCGCTCACGGCAGCGGTGTCTACGAGCTGCTGTCCTCCATGCGATTCGCGGTGAGCCTCCTCACCGTGCTCGCAATCGCCTCCGTACTCGGAACCGTGCTCAGACAGGCGGAGCCCTATCCGAATTATGTCGAGCAGTTCGGTCAGTTCTGGTTTCCGGTTTTTGAGGCCCTTAGCCTTTATGACGTCTACCACGCGACCTGGTTCGTCATAATCCTTGCCTTCCTGGTCGCGTCCACGGCATTGTGCATCTACCGCAATGGGCCGCTCATGTTGCGCGAGATGCGCAGCTTTCGCGAAAACGCCACAGAAAAATCTCTGCTGCAGTTCACTCACCGCTTCGAGTTTGCGTCGGGTAGGACCACGGACGAGCTGTTGAACCCCGTCACGAGCTATCTCGCTCAACACGGGTTCCGCTACAGGCTTACCGACGTCCGGGCAGATGCTTCGCGGCTGATCGCGGCAAAGGCCGGCAGCTTTCATCGTGCAGGCTATCTTTTCACGCATGTCGGCATCGTGGTGATTTGCATCGGTGGTCTCATCGACGGCAATCTCCCGCTCAAAATACTGCAGGTCGCGGGCGCCCGAGTGCCTGAAACGCGGGACATACCGCAAAGCCAGGTCCCCGCGCCGAGCCGCCTGTCTGCTCGAAATGCATCTTTTCGCGGCAATATCACGATCCCGGAGGGAAGCAGCGCCGACGTGGTGTTCTTTAATGTCGGCGACGGTTACTACGTGCAGGAGCTGCCGTTCACGGTGGCTCTGAAGAAGTTTTACATCGAGCACTACACTACCGGCCAGCCGAAGGATTTCGCCAGCGACGTCATCGTGCAGGACAAATCGACGGGGCAGGTTTCTGAGCACACCATTCGGGTAAATCACCCCCTAATTCATGACGGGATTGCGATCTATCAGGCGAGTTTTGCCGACGGCGGCACCCGTATGACACTCACCGGCTGGCCCCTTTTCTCGGGCCGCATCGCATCGTTCACTTTGACTGGGGCGGTAAACCAGGTGGCGCAGCTGAAGAATGCGGACGTGGAGTATCGCGTCGAATTCTCCGACTTTCGTCCGTTCAATGTCGAAAATCTTTCCGAAAACGCCGGATCGCGAGTGGAAGTCGCCAGCGTCTCGAAACGGATACTCGCGCAGCTGGGATCGGGCGCCGCCAACATGTCCGGCAAGGATTTGCGGAATATCGGCCCCAGTTTTCAATACAGGTTACGCGATGCGCAGGGTCAGGCCCGTGAATACCACAACTACATGCTGCCACTCGAGCTCGACGGGCGTTGGTATTTGCTGAGCGGTGTACGATCGAGCCCGAACGAGGCTTTCCGTTACCTGCGCCTTCCCCTGGATGCGGACGGCGGTATCCAGGGCCACATGGCACTGCGTGCGATGTTGTTCGATTCTGAAGCACGTCGCGATGTCGCACGCCGCTTTGCGCAAAATGCTGCACGCGGGGAGGCTGCGAACGAGACCATGCGCGAACGCTTGGCCGAGAGTGCGGAGCGCGTGCTTGATCTGTTTACTCGAGGCGGGTTCGAAGCCGTGGCCGATTTTCTCGGCAAGGCTGTGCCTGAAAGCGAGCAGGAAAAAGCGGCGCAAGTCTATCTCAAAGTGCTGGAAGGCGCCGCGTTCGAGGCCTTGCAACTCGGTCGCTCGCGAGGCGGATTACCGCCCGCAATTGCCGACGAGGGAACGGCGTTTTTCGTGCGAGACAGTCTGAATGCGGTGAGCGACAGCTTTCACTTTGGCGCCCCAGTGTACCTTCAGCTCAACCGATACGAAGAAGTGAAGGCGAGCGGCTTGCAAATGACGCGTTCGCCGGGAAAGAGTATTGTTTACGCTGGCTCGCTCTTCCTCGTGCTCGGTGTATTCGCCATGTTTTACATTCGTGAACGGCGTCTCTGGCTGTTGGTCAAACCGGGCGCCGGTACGGTGCTCTTCGCGATGTCCACGAACAGGCCCAGTCCCGAGTTCGAGCGAGAGGTCGCTCTGCACCGCGTGGCATTAGCGCAACTCATCGAGGCTTAGCATGGAACTCACTCACGCCTTACCCGCACCTCAGCCGCTATTCAGGCGTCTGAATTGGCTCGATTGGGTGTATGCCGCGCTCGTCATTGCAGGGGCTGGCTACGCGCTGGCCCGCTACGGCTCGCACATGGAAGGCTATGAGCAGGCGGTGCTCATCGGCGCAGCCGGCGCTTTGACCGGTCTCGGCTGGCATTGGAAAGCGGTGCGCGTTCTGCTTGCTGTCATCACTGTCGGCGCACTCGCCGCTATCTCCCTCTATCAGGGCGATCTCGCACGCGCCGACCACGTGTTTGGCCTGAAGTACTTTCTCTCGAGCCAGACGGCAATCATGTGGATGAGCGTTCTTTTCGCGCTCGCGACGCTCGCGTACTGGAGCGCCCTGGTGGGTCGCAGTGCTACGGCGGGAGCACTGGCGAGCGCTCTGACGTGGGGTGCAGTTGCCATGGCGCTCGTCGGCCTGCTCGCTCGATGGTATGAGTCGTACCTCATCAGCCCGGACGTCGGCCATATCCCGATCAGCAATCTTTACGAAGTGTTCGTCCTGTTCTGCATCATTACATCGCTGTTGCACCTGTACTACGAAGCCCGTTACGGCGCACGTCAGATCGGCGCTTTCGTTTCGATCGTTATCATGGCTGCCGTGGGCTTTCTGCTGTGGTACACCTTCGATCGCGGCGCACACGAGATCCAGCCGCTCGTGCCCGCGCTGCAGTCCTGGTGGATGAAAATACACGTCCCCGCGAATTTCGTCGGTTACGGTGCATTTTCGGTCGCAGCGATGGTTGCCGTGCCTTATCTGCTCGTCAAAGGCGGACGGTTTACGACAGCGCTGCCCCCAGCGGATGTGATGGACGACTTGATGTACAAACTGATTGCCATCGGTTTCGCATTCTTCACCATCGCCACGATACTGGGCGCGATGTGGGCCGCTGAGGCATGGGGCGGCTATTGGTCGTGGGATCCCAAAGAAACCTGGGCGTTGATCGTCTGGCTCAATTATGCCGCCTGGCTGCATATGCGTCTGATAAAAGGACTGCGGGGGCCTGTGCTGGCATGGTGGGCAGTCATAGGTCTTTTCGTCACGCTGTTTGCCTTCCTCGGCGTGAACATGTTTCTTTCAGGTTTACATTCTTACGGGCAGCTTTGATCCGCGTCAGCTGAAGAGCTATCGCCCGTCCTTCAGGCTCGCGAATGCTCGTGCGGCCGCTGCCGCTGTTTTTTCGATTTCCTCAGGCCCGTGCGCTGAGGATACAAAGCCCGCTTCGTAAGCCGAAGGTGCAAGGTAGACGCCTTCCGCCAGCATCGCATGAAAAAAGGCGCTGAAGGTCGCCGCGTTACATTGCATCACTTGCGCAAACGATTGCGGCGGAGTGTCGCGAAAGTAAACACCGAACATCCCACCAACGTTCTGTGCGCAAAAAGCAATGCCGCTCGCGTGAGCGGCTGCCGTCAACCTCTCGCAAACCAAGCGTGTAGCTGCGGTGAGGTCGTCATAGAAGCGCGGCGCCTGAGTGAGTTTCAAAGTTGCCAGCCCCGCCGCGAGCGCCACGGGATTGCCTGAGAGAGTACCCGCCTGGTAAACGGGCCCAAGCGGGGCAAGCACCTGCATGACATCGCGGCGTCCACCAAAGGCGCCGACGGGCATACCTCCGCCGATGACCTTGCCAAGCGTGGTGAGGTCCGGCTCTATTCCGTACAGTGCCTGCGCGCCCCCGGAGCCGACACGAAACCCCGTCATCACCTCGTCGAAGATGAGCAATGCGCCATAGCGCGTGCACAGCGCTCGCAATGCCTGAAGGAAACCCGTGCGGGGCGCGACCAGGTTCATGTTGCCTGCAACGGGCTCGACGATGACCGCTGCGATGTCAGCGCCGCCCGTTTCAAACGAACGTTGTAGCCCGGTTTCGTCGTTGTAATCGAGCACAATGGTGTGCTGTATCGTTTCGGGGGGCACCCCAGCGGAGCTCGGCTGGCCCAGCGTCAATCCTCCTGAACCTGCCTTTACGAGCAGCGCATCGGCGTGCCCGTGATAACACCCTTCGAACTTGACTATCTTGGACCGGTTCGTAAAGCCGCGCGCAAGCCGGATTGCGCTCATTGTCGCCTCGGTGCCGGAGCTCACGAGCCGTACTTGCTCAATCGACGGTATGAGCTTGCAAAGGAGTTCGGCCATCTCAACTTCCGCCTCGGTCGGGGCACCAAATGAAAGGCCTTTCGCTGCTGCGCGCTCGACTGCGCGCACAACGTCAGGGTGCGCGTGCCCGGCGATGAGTGGTCCCCACGAGCCCACGTAGTCTACGTAGCTCGCTCCGTCCACATCCCACACGATCGCACCCTTGCCCCGCTGCAAGAACAAGGGTGTACCGCCTACCGCCCGAAACGCGCGTACCGGGGAGTTCACGCCACCTGGCGTTACCAGTTGCGCCTGCTTGAACAGTCGTTGACTGCCTTTCATCGCGAAGCTTCGAACAAAGTGGTAAAGCGGCGTGCGGCGGTTGTCACGTCCGGGACCTGAAACAATGCCGAGATGACTGCGAGCGCAGAAGCCCCCGCGGCAATCAGCGACGCGCCGTTCTCGACGGTGATGCCGCCGATCGCGACGATCGGCACGTTGAGCTCACGTTTGGCATCGATCAGCAGATTCAACGGCGCATGCACGGCACCTGGCTTGATCCGAGATGGAAAAAAACTGCCGAATGCGACGTAGTCGGCGCCGCTAGCTTGTGCTGACAGCGCGAGAGCAAGCTGGTTGTAGCACGATACGCCAACTAGCTTTTCACGGCCTAGTGCGCGGCGCGCGTCATGAACGGAGGCGTCTTCTGCACCAACGTGCACGCCGTCGGCATCAATCGCGAGCGCGAGCTCAACATGATCGTTGATGATGAGACATGCGCCAGTTTTGTTGCACACCGATTTCAATGCGTATGCCTGTTCCAGCGTCACGTCCGCAGTCGCTGTCTTGTTGCGATATTGGACGAAACGTGCGCCGCCCGTGATTGCGGCGCTGACCTGTGCGACTAATGCTTGAGTGTCGGCGATGTCAGGCGTAACGGCGTACAACCCACGCGTCGTGTGGCGCGAGACCCGCGCGTTCACTCCTCGCGCGGGCCGCGCTCTTCAGCGGCTTCGTCTTCGCGCGCCCAGAACAAGCGGTCCGGGATGTATTGGCCCATCCCCGGCCGAAACGCTGCTTTCAGAGTCTGCCAGGTGTACTCCTGCGCGTCTTTGACTGCGTCGCCGATCGGCAGGCCGTTTGCGATCGTGGCGGCAATGGCAGACGCGAGCGTGCAACCCGAGCCGTGATAGGAACCGGGCAGGCGCTGCCAACTGTCACTGCGCAATATACCCTCCTGCCCGTAAAGCGTGTTCACAACCTGCGGCGTGTTCTCGTGTGTGCCTGTGACAAGCACATATTCGCAGCCGCTGGCGATCAACCGCTGTGCACACTCCGCCAGGTCGGGATCATCCTCCTCGTTGTTATCGTCGATCGCGAGCCGGCGCGCTTCCAGACTGTTAGGCGTAATGATCGTTGTCTGAGGTACCAGCAACTCACGTAGCGCTGCAACCATTTCTTCCGAAGCGAGCTCATCGCCGCGTCCCGAGGCAAGCACAGGGTCGAGCACGAGCGGAATCTCGGGGTAATCGGACACGACTTCCGCGATTGCCGCTATCGTCTCGACACTACCCAAAACGCCGATCTTGAAAGCCGCGACCGCCATGTCTTCGAGAACACAGCGCGCCTGATCGGCGACCCATTCCGCGTCAATCGGGCTGACGTCGTCGACACCTGTCGTGTCCTGTATTGTAACCGCCGTCACCACCGAAAGCGGATGGCATCCCATGCTGGACAGCGTCATGATGTCGGCTTGGAGGCCCGCCCCACCGCTCGGATCGGACGCAGCGAACACCAGCACGATGGGTGGGAGGTCCGGCATGTGGGAGTGGCCCACCTCAAGTGATGAGAAGGTGAGGCGAATCGTTTAAAATCAAATTTTAACCCAATTCCTCCCGCATTCCCCTCTCATCACACATGGCATCAGCAGACACGGAACCATTCAAGACCTACATGTGCCTCATCTGCGGTTACATCTACGACGAATCAGCAGGTATTCCGGAAGACGGCATCGCGCCCGGCACTAAATGGGAGGATGTGCCCATGAACTGGACATGTCCGGAATGTGGTGCGCGCAAAGAGGATTTCGAGATGATCGAAATCTGAGTCTCATTTGCCGAATTAGCGGCCTTCGGCCAGGCGTTGCTGCCACACTACAAGCACAGGGGTGTCCATGCGCATATTGCATACCATGATCCGCGTTGTTGACCTCCAGCGCTCTATCGATTTCTACACGCAAGTGCTCGGAATGCGACTCTTACGTAAGAGTGACTATCCTGAGGGCCGCTTTACGAACGCATTTGTGGGTTATGACGACGAATCGAAAGCTGCCGTGCTGGAGCTTACGCACAACTGGGACACCAAATCCTACGACATGGGCAATGCATTCGGACACGTGGCGCTGGAAGTCGACGACGCTTACAAGGCGTGTGACGAGGTGCGCCGGCGGGGCGGCAAAGTCACGCGTGAGCCGGGGCCGATGAAACATGGAACGACCGTGATTGCATTTATCGAAGATCCGGATGGCTGCAAGATTGAGTTCGTGCAACGCAAGAGCTGATCAGCAGGATCGGTTCTCTTTGCGAACTAGGGCGGCGGATCGCGCTGCTCGTCAGGTCCCTTGCTCACATCGGTAGTTAGTAATTTTTACAAATTCTCCCGCCGCAAGTGTCTGAGCGCGCGCCTGCGGGTCCAGATCCAACGTCTTGAAATCTGCCGCTGACAGCACTTGTCCGAGTGTGTTGCGCAAGGTCTTACGCCGCTGCGAGAATGCGAGCGCGACCGTCTGAGCCAGCAGGTCTTCATCCTTAGCGCGTGCGGTGGGGTCGCGGCGCGGCAACATGCGTATGACTGCTGATTCAACCTTCGGCACAGGGCGGAACGCCGCGGCCGGCACATCGAGGACAGCCTCCATATCGAAGTGATACTGCATCATCACTGAAAGTCGTCCATAGTCCGAAGAACCCGCTGCGGCGGTCATGCGCTCTACCACTTCAGCCTGCAGCATGACGTGTATATCCCGTAGCGCGTGAGCGATCCCGGCAAGACGAAAGAGTATGGCTGTGGAGATATGGTATGGCAGGTTACCGACGACGCGCAGTTCGGTTCCGAGTGCTGCGAAGTCGAATTTCAGAGCGTCACCCTCGTGGATGGTGAGACACCCTTCTGGAAAGTCGATTCGCAGGCGCTCGACGATGTCGCGATCGATTTCGATTACGTGCAAAGGACGCACGACCTTACTGAGGGGTTTCGTTATCGCTGCGAGCCCCGGTCCGATCTCCACCATGTTGTCGGTGGGCGCTGGCTTAACCGCTCTCACGATGGCGTCGATGATCGAGCGGTCGACCAGAAAATTCTGGCTGAACCGCTTGCGGGGGCGATGTGCCATGCATCGCTGTCGCGCGCTAGCGCTTGGTGCGCGGTGCGCGGTTCGCCTGCATTGGGCGCGTCAGAGTTTCTTGGTAGCGTGGCGTCTGCCGCGCGAGCTCTGAAGCGAGCTCGATCGCTGCGACGAGACTACCAACATCGGCGCGGCCGGTCCCGGCAAGATCGAGCGCAGTTCCGTGATCTACTGAAGTGCGAATGATGGGAAGCCCGAGCGTGACGTTCACACCAGAGCCGAAGCTTGCGTGCTTCAGCACAGGTAAGCCCTGGTCGTGGTACATGGCGAGCACCGCGTCGGCGTGCGACAGCTTGTCCGGATTGAAGAGAGTGTCAGCAGGCAGAGGGCCTATAACATAGTGTCCTTCGCGCCGAAATGCTTCGATCGACGGTGTAATCACTTCGATTTCTTCGCGTCCGAGGTGACCGGACTCGCCTGCATGTGGATTGAGGCCAGCAACGAGTACGCGGGGCTGGCTTATGCCGAATCGTGTCGCGAGCTCGGAATAGAGAACCGACAGCGTCGACGTAAGCGACTCGCGCGTGATGGCTGCAGGAACATCTCGCAGTGCGAGATGTGTCGTCGCAAGCGCAACGCGCATGCCGCCGCCCACGAGCATCATCACGACGTGAGCGGTGTGCGTGCGCTCGGCAAGAAATTCAGTGTGGCCAGTGAAAGCGATTCCGCCGTCGTTGATGACGCTCTTGTGTACCGGTGCCGTCGCCAATGCATCGAAAGAGCCGCGCATGCATTCGTCCGCGGCAACTTCGAGAGTACGCAGTACGTAGCGGCTGTTCGCAGGATTCAATCGCCCCGCGTCAACCGCGGCGTTTAGCGGCACATGATGAACGAGGAGGAGGTTCGGGTGCCATTGCTGGGGCAAACCCGGCTCGAATTCAACGATCTCCAGCTCGATGCCGAGCTGTCCAGCGCGGTCAGCGAGAAGGCTCCGATCAGCGACGACCACTAAGCGCGCCGGAAGCTGCTTGCCGGCGAGCATGACGCACAGATCGGGGCCAATACCCGCAGGCTCGCCTGCCGTGACAGCCACGAGAGGTGTGCTGCGTTCCCGGGGGCCAGCATTGAGTGACACGCGACCCATCCTCAAGCGCCACCAAACGCGAGGCACGAAGGCCTAGCGTTCATCGAGTCGCACTTCGACGTATGCACGATCGCGAAGCTGCCGAACCCATTCCTGATAGGCTTCGTCGGACTTGCGGGCACGCAACGTCTGGCGAGCGAGCAGCCGGCGGCGTTCCTTTGATACGTCCTGCGAGCCGCGTTCGACAACCTGAATCAGGTGCCAGCCGAAAGGTGTTTGCACCGGATCGCTGATTTGTCCGGGCTGCAGGTTGTTCATGACGCGCTCGAACTCCGGGACCGTGTCACCGGGGAGGATCCAGCCGAGGTCGCCGCCGCGGGAAGCGCTGGCGTCTTCCGAGTGCACGCGCGCGAGCTCCGCGAAATCCGCTTTGTTCTCGAGCCGTTCCTTCAGTATTCGCAATCGGTTACGGGCTTCGTTTTCAGAAATCAGCTCATTGGTTTTCAGCAGAATATGTCGCACGTGCGTCTGCTGTACGCTGGCGGGAACCGGGCCGCCGCGCCGGTCATTCAATTTGAGTATGTGAAAACCATTCGCGCTTCGCAACACCGCGCTAACGTCACCAGGTTTCATGCTTTTCAACGCGTCGTGAAAAATGGTCGGCAGACGGTCTCCCGGGCGCCAACCCATCGAGCCGCCCTGCAACGCATCCGGCGCCTCTGAATAGGCAGCAGCCACCTGGCGGAAGTCCGTTCCCTTCACGAGCTGGCCGAGAGCTTCTTCGGCCCGCGCGCGCCTGCCCTGCACCTGCTCAGGACTTGCACGTTCCGGCACGACCACGAGGATATGCGAGAGGTCGACTTCGTCGCCCCGTCCGTCCTGCTGCTCGTTCGCGAGGAACGTATCGATCTCGCTCTCCGTGATAACCATCTTGTTATCGACTTCGCGTTCGCGCAGCCGTGCCATCACGATCTCCGAACGGATGTCTTCGCGAAATTTCGCATAGGGCACGCCATCGCGCTCGAGAGCCTCGCGCAAAGCCTGCGGCGAGAGCTTGTTCTGTTCTGCGATGCGTCCAATTGCGCGGTCGAGCTCTGCATCTTCGATCCGCATACCGCTTTCCTTCGCGAACTGAACCTGGACGCGATCGGCAATCATGCGCTCCAACAGTTGTCGCTCGACAACCGGACGCGGCGGTGGCGACGTACCTTGCTGCGCCAGCTGCTTCAGCGCGATCTGCGCCCGCTCGTCGAGCTCCCGCGCGGTAATCGCCTCGTCGTTGACCACCGCGACGATGCGGTCGAGCACGACAGGCTGACGCTGTTTCTGGTTTTGACCGAACGCGGCAAATGGCGCGGCAGCGACGCAAGCAAGCACGACGCACGCGAAGCCGTGCTTGACATAATCGCTAAACAAATTTTGCATGGAAGCCAACCGATTTTAGGGAACGAAATACTCGTCAGTCCGCGGGGCACGCGGGTCATTCGGAGTATACCCGCCGATATTGCGTCGCAGAACGTCCAGTGGATTCGATCCGATCCGTGAGACTCCGTTCAACTCGAGCTGAAGAAAGAAGGACGTACTGGCGGTGCTCACTGCGGTTGCAAACCGGTGACCCACGGCGCGGAACTGCCAGCAGCCGGCGTCGTATTCGAATCCCGCGAGTGCTTCGAGAGTGCGCTTGTCCAGTATCGAGTAGTTCCAACGACCGACCGCAGTCCATTGCGAGGTCACCGGCCACTGAAATGACATGTCGGTTTGCTTGATCAAATTAAGCGTGTCGCTGCGATATGCAAGGTTCAGGACCTTGCGCGCGGCCGGCTGGTAGCGTGTCGCGAGATTCGCTTTCTGAGTCTGATTCGTGTCGGTGGTGTATTGCCATCCGGTCTCGATCGTCCATTTCGGCAAGATCGTGGCGCTTACGCCAGCAAGGAGGTCGGAGCTGTTCGTGTGGTCGGGACGTGGCGGAACCCCAGGCAAAGTCACGCGCTGCCCCGCGAAATAGTAGCGCTGTGCCAGTGCGACGCGCAGCCTCTCCACCCCGGATTCGGGCTCGATGAAGCGAGACGTGACGCCCACTGTCACCTGATTTGCGTCGTTGATGCGGTCGCTGCCGCTGAATTGGTTTTCGGAAAATATCGTCGCGAAACTGACGTCCTGCAAACCACTTTCAAAATTGGGTATTCGGCTTTGATCCCGAAAAGGAATGTAAACATAGTAAAGCTTGGGTTCCAGCGTCTGGTTGTACGCGCGCCCGAGAAACCGCGTCTCGCGATCGAATATGAGACCCGTATCAGCAGTGAAGATCGGCAGCGTTCGGGTTTGACTCTGAAACCCCTGGTCGTTCGCGCCTACGAAATAGTGCGACGCATGCATGCCGACTTTGGGCGTGAAGTACGCGTATGAGGTCTGCAGAGGCAACGACAGGCTGGGGTAGGCGAGTACGCGCTGCCCATTCACGAGCGTCGGATGATTGAACGCGACAAAGCTTGACTGCACGTCGAGATCGCTCTTGAGTATGTCCTGTCGGAAACCACTCCATGTGAGCTGTGGCAGTCGATTGTAGGGAGGCGTGATCGGTGCGAGCGGGTCGTTCTGCAGCGTCTGCCACTGCTGACCCAGAGCGGAAAACGAATAGCTGCCCTGACCCCACGTACCGCCGTGCGAGAGAGTCGCCTCGTTCGGCAGCGTCGCCTGCGACGTGAGCGAAATGAGTGTGGACAAATCGGTGAAATAGTTTGCGTCCGATACTCGGTTCAAATTGAGCGCGCCCGACCACCCGTTCGCAAACGACTGTGTGTGCTTCAGAAAGTAGGCCCAGCGGTCCCGTCCTGCTTCCCGATCTCCAGGCAGGATTTCGACGCGCGCTTCGCCTCGATAACTAGGTTCAAGATAGCGGAACTCGCTGCCCAGCTGTAATCCGCGCTTGGTCATTACACGCGGAGAAAACGTGGCGTCGAGATTCGGCGCGATGTTCCAGTAATAAGGCTGCGTGAACTCCGTGCCCGTCGTCGATGCGGTACCGTAATGAGGAGCGAGGAATCCGGACTTCCGCTGTTGGTGCAGGGGGAAGGAGATATAAGGCGTATAAAAAATCGTCTGGTCCATAAAGACGATACTCGCGCCGCGCGCCACACCGACGTCCCGGTTCTTGTCTATGTCGAGCTCGTTCGCTCGGATAAACCAGTCATCATTGCCTGGTCCGCAAGTCGTATAGCTCGCCTGTTCCATTCGGTACAAGTCGGGGCCAAGAAACCGCATCCGATCGGCGTCGCCGCGCGATTCAAGCTCGCCGGGGCGCGGCGTGGAAAGCGGCCCGATTCCTGCGACTGACCCTGGCGAGGGACGCACCCCGGGTGCTGGAGTGGGTGGAATAGGCGTCAGCTTGAACACCGGTTTGTCCATAAAGCCGCGCTCAGTGCCGAGATTGAACCGCAAATACTCACCCTGTAGTACGTCTCCTTGCTGCTCCAGACGCACATTGCCGGATGCCTCGAGCTCCTGCTCCGCCGACTCGAAGCGCAGACGGTCGGAGAAGATGAATTGACCGGATCGGCGCAACTGTACATTGCCTTCGGCTTCGGTTTCTTTCTCGCTGTGCCCCCGAAGTCGGTCGGCCTCGATGAAAACGGGCGCCGTGTCGTCGCGCGATTGTGGCGGCGAAAGCAAGCTACGTTCTGGCTTGAGCTTGAGGCCGTCCTGAGTTGATGGGACCTCTTCCGCCTGAGCGGCGAGCGGCAGCGCGCAGAGTACGGCGAGCGTGATGCGCTTTGTTTGAGTTCTGTGCATCGGGAGGGAGCGTGAGGGATGGTAAAATCGCACAATTCACTGCTGAAGGCAATCCGCGTTGTCGAGCCCCGATCCTCGTTTCGACCAGTTACAGCGCTGGGTATCTGACTTTCTGAATCTGCGCGACGTACCTCTAGAGCGCGCTTCCGAAGATGCAAGCTTCCGTCGATATTTCCGCATACGGGCGAACGGCCGGACGTGGATTGCCATGGACGCTCCGCCCGAGCGGGAGGATTGCAGCGCTTTCGTCAAAGTCGCGGCTCTGATGCGCGCTGCCGGTGTCCATGTGCCTGAAGTGATCGCGCAGGATCTAGGGCGCGGGTTTCTGCTGCTAACGGATCTCGGCACGACGACGTACCTGAAGGCGTTGAACGAGGAGAACGCTGATTCGCTGTTCAATGACGCGATCGATGCGCTCATCAAGTGGCAACTTGCCAGCCAGGAAGGTGTTCTGCCTCCTTACGACGAGCCGCTACTCAGGCGAGAGCTCGAGCTTTTCCCCGAGTGGTACATGACCCATCACCTCGGAATCAAGCCCGATATCGGCCAGCGGAAGCTGCTCGACGAGCTTTTCTCGACGCTGATCGCTGCCAGTCTCGCGCAACCGAGGGTGTATGTGCATCGCGACTACATGCCGCGTAACCTCATGCTGAGCACGCCCAATCCCGGCGTGCTCGATTTTCAGGATGCGGTGTATGGACCAGTCACCTACGACGCCGTCTCTCTCTTTCGCGACGCCTTCATCAGCTGGCCCGAGCAGCAGGCGCTCGACTGGACGGTGCGCTACTGGGAGCGCGCGAAGCGTGCCGCGTTGCCCGTGGGCGACGACTTTGGTGCCTTTTATCGGGATTTCGAATGGATGGGTTTGCAGCGGCACCTGAAGGTGCTCGGCATATTCGCGCGCATTCATTACCGTGATGGTAAGCCCGGCTATCTGGATGACACACCCCGATTTGTCGGTTATGCGCGCAAAGTCGCGGAGCGGTATGCGGGGCTGGGAGGTCTTGTGAAGCTGTTCGACATGCTCGAGCAGCGTGCGCCGCGCACGGGATATACGTTCTGATCACGCGATGAGAGCGATGATTCTCGCGGCCGGCCGCGGCGAACGGATGCGTCCGCTGACCGAGAGCACTCCGAAGCCATTGCTTGAAGCCGGGGGCAAGCCGCTGATCGTATGGACCATCGAAGCGCTCACGCGCGCCGGTTTTCGCGAGCTTGTCATCAATGTGTCGCACCTCGGTGATCGAGTCGTAAGCGCGCTCGGGGACGGGCGGCACTGGGACGTCCGAATACGCTACTCGCGTGAAGAGGAGCCGCTGGAAACTGCGGGCGGCATCGCAACAGCGCTGCCGTTGCTCGGCGATGCGCCGTTCCTCGTCGTGAATGCTGATATTCATACGGACTTCGATTTTACCCGCGCGCTCACCGCCGTTCCGCAAGACGGGCCCGTGCTCGCGCATCTCGTGCTCATCGACAATCCGCCTCACCATAGCGGTGGCGATTTCGCACTGGAGGCAATGCGTGTCGCAAATGAAGGGACGCGCTTAACATTCAGCGGAATCGGCGTATATCAACCTGCGTTGTTCGCGAGCGTGCCTGCCGGAACGAAGCGCCAGCTCGCTGCTGTGCTGCGCCCGCAAATCGACGCAGGTCTCGTAAGCGGCGAGCATTATGCAGGTCATTGGTCGGATATCGGAACGCCAGAACGGCTTGCCGCGCTCGATCGCCGGCTGCGCTTATAATTTGCCCGATGGAACCCTCGATTTACCACGCCCGCCGTGCGCGCTTGGCGAGTCAAATGGAGCACGGCCTTGCTGTTCTGCCCACTGCGCCCGAGCACGCGCGTAACCGCGACTCGCACTATCCGTATCGGTACGACAGCTATTTTTACTATCTGACGGGTTTTCGCGAGCCCGAGGCCGTATTGGTGGTCGTTGCAGGCGACACGACCAAAAGCATTCTGTTTTGCAGAGAGAAGGACCCTGAGCGCGAGGTGTGGGACGGTTTTCGCTACGGGCCGGATGCCGCGCGCTCGATGTTCGGCTTCGACGAGGCTTATCCGGTTCGGCAACTCGACGAAATGATGCCGCAACTCCTTTCGAACCAGCCTGCGCTCTACTACCACCTCGGTTCGGACGGCGAATGGGACGCACGCTTAATGCGTTGGGTAAACGAGGTGCGCGGGCGCGCGCGCACCGGCGTTACTGCTCCACAGACGATCCGCGACCTCCACGCGCCGCTCGATGAAATGCGTCTGCTGAAGGACGCCAGCGAAATCGAGTTAATGCGCCGTGCTGCCCGCATTTCGACGGACGCTCACAGGCGTGCCATGCGTGCGGCGAAACCCGGGATCGGCGAATTCGCGATCGAGGCAGAGCTCATGCACGAATTCAGGCGCAACGGCGCGCAGGCGCCGGCTTACACCCCGATCGTTGCGTCCGGAGCGCATGCATGCGTGCTGCACTACGTCGAAAACGCAGATGTACTGCGTGATGGAGACCTGATCCTCATCGATGCCGGATGCGAGCTCGATGGTTATGCATCCGATATTACACGCACCTTCCCCGTCAACGGGCGTTTCAGCGGACCCCAGCGCGATGTATACGACCTCGTACTCTCGGCGCAGCAGGAGGCCATCGCTGAAATCAAACCGGGCAGTCCATGGATCGCGCCGCATGATGCGGCTGTTAAAGTGCTGGCCCAGGGGTTCGTCGACTTAGGTCTGCTCAAAGGCTCATTAGAGCAGGTACTGGAAACCGAAAGCTACAAGCAGTTCTACATGCACCGCACGGGTCACTGGCTGGGGCTGGACGTCCACGATGCAGGCGACTACAAGCGCGATGGCGATTGGCGTCAGCTCGAGCCCGGCATGGTGCTCACGGTCGAGCCCGGCTGCTACATACGCCCGGGCTCCAACGTGCCCGAGCACTACGCCGGAATCGGCGTGCGCATTGAAGATGACGCTTTGGTGACGGCGTCCGGCTGTGAAATCATTACTGGCGCCGCTCCAAAAACGATCGCCGACATCGAAGCGCTGATGCGTCCGTAATGACGGACCACTACGACGTTGTCGTCGTGGGGGGCGGTCCGGTGGGTGCCGCGCTCGCACTCGCGCTGCACGCCGCCGGCGTGGGCGTCGTCCTGCTCGAGGCGCGTGAACGCGCTGCGCAGTCGACTAGTCTGCGGCCGCTCGCGCTTTCGTACGGCAGCCGGCTCATTTTTGAGCGGCTTGCTGTCTGGCGCGAGCTGGCGACCACCGCGACGCCTATCGCACGCATCCACATCTCGCAGCGAGGCCGCTTCGGGCGCTCCGAGCTCACCGCGCGCGAAGCGGGGCTGCCTAACCTCGGCTACGTCCTTGACTACACGGCGCTGGCCCGCGCGCTCGATGCGGCGGTGTTTACTTCCCGCCTGGAGGTGATACGCGGTGCAACAGTGACGTCGGTCGCGCACGGCGCAACGTCAGCACGCGTGGAATTCTCGACTGTCGACGGGGTACGCGACTGTATCGGTTCGCTCGTCGTTGTCGCGGACGGCAGCGCACTCGCGGCAGACCTCGAGGTCCGCACGATCGACTACAGGCAAAGCGCAGTCACCGCCCGTGTCGACACGGAATTGCCGCATCGGCACACCGCGTATGAGCGATTTACGCCTGACGGCCCCATTGCGCTGTTGCCTTTCCAGCAAAGTTACGGCCTCGTATGGACTACGCGAAGCGACGAAGCGGATGAGCTCGTCAACGTAACGGCGCCTTCATTCCTGAATCTCCTGCAGGACCGGTTTGGCGAGCGCGTCGGCCGTTTCGTAGCAGTAGGCACACGCAGCGCGCAGCGTCTCACGTTGCGTGTCGCGCAACGCACCACGTGGGGACGGGCATTCATCATAGGCAATGCGGCGCAGGCGCTGCATCCGGTTGCCGGACAAGGGTTCAATCTCGGCTTGCGCGACGCCTGGGAACTTGCAACTGAAATCCAGACACGTGGTCCGCGCGATGAACATCTTTTCAATGCCTACCGCGCAAGACGCCGCATCGATCGGGCGGGCGGAATTGCATTTACTGATGCGCTGATCAGAATTTTTTCGAATGACTTTCTGCCGCTCGGCGTTGCACGTGGCGCCGGACTGACGCTGCTCGATTGTCTGCCAGCCGCAAAAAATTTCGTTGTGCGTCGCATGATCTTCGGCACACGCGGCTGAACTGCCTTCGGCTGTTTCGGTCGTGATACCAGCGTATCGTAGTGGATGCAAGCTGTGACGACAGCACCGGCAATTCTCATTTCTTTGGCTGCGCGCTGCGATTACAATGACGCCCTTTCCCAGAATTTCCGACGCGTGTCCGATGCATATCGGCCCTTATAAGCTCAAGAACAATCTGATCGTCGCGCCCATGGCGGGCGTGACCGATCGCCCGTTCCGTCAGCTTTGCAAAACAATGGGCGCCGGAATGGCTGTGTCCGAGATGGTCGCGAGCAACTCACTGCTTTGGGGATCTGCGAAGACGCGCCGGCGCGCTAACCACGAAGGCGAAGTGGATCCGATCTCGGTGCAGATCGCCGGCGCAGATCCGCAAATGCTCGCTGACGCGGCAAGATACAACGTCGATGAGGGCGCGCAGATCATCGACATCAACATGGGTTGCCCCGCCAAGAAGGTCTGTAACGTAATGGCAGGCTCGGCGCTGCTGAAAGACGAGCCGCTCGTTGCACGCATTCTGGAGGCCGTTGTGCGTGCCGTTGAGGTACCCGTGACGTTGAAGATACGCACCGGCTGGGACCGCTCGAATCGAAATGCGTTGATCGTCGCGAGAATTGCGGAAGCGAGCGGTGTTCAGGCGCTTGCAATTCACGGGCGCACGCGCGCGTGCGGTTTTTCGGGCGAGGCGGAGTACGACACGATCGCCGAGGTGAAGTCGGCGATCAAAATACCGATCATTGCCAATGGCGACATCGCCACGCCCGAGCGCGTGAAAGAAGTGCTTGAGCGCACGGGTGCCGATGCAGTGATGATCGGGCGCGCTGCGCAGGGACGTCCGTGGATGTTCCGCGAAATCACATACTACCTCGAGACCGGCGAGCACTTGCCGCCGCCCGAAGTCGATGAAATACATCGCGTGCTCGGCGCGCATCTGAAGGACCTGTACGAATTTTACGGCGAGCACACGGGAGTGCGCGTCGCGCGTAAGCACATATCGTGGTACACGAAAGGGCTGGCGGGCTCGGCGGCATTCCGCCATGGCATGAATCAGCTACAAACGTGCGCCGAGCAACTCGCGGCCGTCGACGAGTTCTTCGCAGAGCTCGCCGGACGCGGCCGGCGCCTGCAGTACAGCGAGGAACTGGCAGCATGATGAACGAGAATGAGATGGCACGCGTCGTGCGCAGAGCCATCGATGGCTACTTCAAGGATCTGGATGGTGAGCGCGCGCGAGGCGTTTACGACATGGTAATCAATTGCGTCGAGAAGCCTTTGCTCGAATCGGTACTCCACCGTGTCCAGGGCAATCAGACACATGCTGCGGAGATGCTCGGCATCAACCGCAACACGCTGCGCAAGAAGATGAAAGCGCACGGAATCAAGTTCTGAAGCCGACCTATAGCAACGGCAAGCCCTCAGCGTAAACCTCGAAGCCGGTCGATCGACGATTTGGATCTGCGGCTGACGCCTAACGATAAATGGCCGTGATCAAACAGGCGCTACTCAGCGTTTCCGACAAGACCGGGCTCGTGGAATTCGCGCGCGGTCTTGCCGCTCACGGCATCAAGCTGATCTCGACCGGCGGCACGGCAAACCTTCTGCAGCAAGCCGGTCTGGATGTCATCGAAGTTGCCGCATACACGGGTTTCCCCGAGATGCTGGATGGCCGCGTCAAAACGCTGCACCCCAAAGTACACGGGGGGTTGCTCGCCCGCCGCGATCTTGTGGAGCATATGCGTGCCATAGAAGGTGCCGGCATTGAGCCGATCGACCTCGTGGTAGTCAATCTCTATCCGTTCACGCAAACGGTCGCGCGTGAAGACTGCACACTTGAGGACGCCATCGAGAACATCGATATCGGGGGGCCCGCGATGGTGCGAAGTGCCGCAAAGAATTATCGCCACGTCGCTGTCGTGACCGATCCCTCGGATTACGGAACCGTACTCAAGGAGCTGACAGCCGGCGGCGGCGCGGTGAGCGCTGAGATACGCTTCAAACTCGCGCAGAAGGCGTTCTCGCTTACGGCTGCTTACGATGGCGCGATCAGCAGCTACCTGACTGCAATGGATGCCTCGGGCACCCGGCGCGAAAACTTTCCGCAACGATTGAATCTGCAGTTCGATCTCGCGCAACGCCTGCGCTATGGTGAAAACCCCCACCAGGCCGCTGCTTTCTATCGCGATCCCCAGCCTCACATCGGGAGCCTTGCAAATTACGTACAGCTGCAGGGTAAAGAGCTCTCGTATAACAACATTGCCGACGCCGATGCCGCTTGGGAGTGCGTGAAGACATTCGGTCGTTGCGCGTGCGTGATCATCAAGCATGCTAATCCCTGTGGCGTTGCAATCGGTGCCAGCAGCGTTGAGGCTTATCGAAAAGCATTCACAACCGACCCCACGTCCGCATTTGGCGGCATCATCGCTTTAAATCGCGTCCTCGATGAAGCCGCAGCTCGAGCGGTATCGGAGCAATTCGTCGAGGTCGTCATAGCACCCGCCATATCACCGGAGGCTGTCGCGCTGCTCGCTTCAAAACCGAATATTCGTCTCCTGCAAGTGGGAGCGGGAGATGGTGTGAACGCGTTCGACCTGAAGCGCGTCGGTGGCGGTATCCTCGTGCAAACCCCTGATACGCTCGATATCGACGCGAATCAACTCAAAGTCGTCACGAAGCGCGAGCCGGTCGAGCAGGAGCTAGCAGACCTTCTGTTCGCATGGCGCGTGGCGAAGTACGTGAAGTCGAACGCGATCGTCTTTTGCGGCGATGGACAGACGCTCGGCGTAGGCGCGGGCCAGATGAGCCGCGTCGATTCCGCGCGAATCGCGTCGATAAAGGCGCAGAATGCCGGCTTGACGCTCGCCGGTTCCGTTGTTGCATCTGATGCGTTTTTCCCGTTTCGCGACGGCGTGGACGTGGTGGCGGACGCTGGAGCGCGCGCCATCATTCAGCCCGGGGGCAGCATGCGCGATGCTGAAGTGATAGCAGCTGCAGACGAGCGAGACGTGGCGATGGTCTTTACCGGCGTCAGGCATTTCCGGCACTGACATGAAAAGAGGGACGCGTAAAAAAGCAGAGCGACCATGATGTCTTTTGCGCCTCTCGCGGATCTCCTCTTTTCTCGATGAAGATCCTCGTCATCGGGTCCGGAGGGCGCGAGCACGCGCTTGCCTGGAAGCTCGCGCAATCACCACGGGTATTCAAGGTTTTTGTCGCGCCGGGCAACGCCGGCACAGCGGCCGGCGATGGCATCAGCAATATCCCGCACACAAGTACTTCAGCGTTGATCGATTTCGTGAAGGCAGAAGGTGTCGGTCTGACTGTCGTCGGGCCCGAAGCACCGCTGGCCGATGGCGTCGTCGACGCCTTCACTGCAGCCGGTTTGCGCATCTTCGGGCCCACCCAGCGGGGGGCACAGCTCGAGAGTTCTAAGGACTTCGCCAAGAATTTTATGGTGAGGCATGGAATACCCACTGCGGCGTACGCGACGTTCAGCGATGCCCTTTCGGCGCATGATTACATCGAGGCTCAGGGTGCTCCGATCGTGATCAAAGCAGACGGGCTTGCCGCAGGAAAAGGCGTCGTGGTCGCACTCACCTCGGCGGAAGCTCATGCCGCAGTCGACATGATGCTCGTCGATAACCGCATGGGCGCTGCCGGCGCACGCGTCGTCATCGAAGAATGTCTCGAAGGCGAGGAAGCGAGCTTCATCGTGCTCGCCGATGGCCGTCATGCGTTACCGCTTGCGAGCAGCCAGGACCATAAAAGGTTGCTTGATGCGGACCGGGGTCCCAACACCGGCGGCATGGGCGCGTACTCGCCAGCCCCAGTCGTGACTCCGGCGGTGCATGCGCGAGTCATGCGCGAAGTGATCGATCCCGCGATTGCGGGCATGCGCGCCGACGGTATCCCCTACACGGGCTTTCTTTATGCAGGGCTCATGATCGGTCGGAGCGGCGAGCTGAAGGTGCTAGAGTTCAACTGTCGGATGGGCGACCCTGAAACGGAACCCATATTGATGCGGTTGAAAAGCGACCTCGTCACGCTGATCGAGCACGCGCTCGACCAGACGCTCGACAGCGTCGACGCGGAGTGGGATCCGCGCGTCGCGCTCAGCGTTGTGCTTGCCGCTGAGGGCTATCCGGAGAATCCCAGGAAAGGTGATCGGATCGAGGGCCTGCCCGACGCCGGCGACGACTATCACGTTTTTCATGCCGGCACCGCGCTCGACGCAGAGCAGGTGGTTGTCACCGGCGGACGGGTCCTATGCGTCACTGCGCTCGGACACAATGTGCGCACGGCACAAAAACGCGCCTACGAAATCGTCGAGCGCATCCGTTTCGATGGCATGCAATACCGGCACGACATCGGACATCGCGCGCTGAACGCTCGCGCCAAACGCGCGTCCCCGGTTGGGCCGCCCCCAGCCGCGCGGTGACAAAGCGCAGAGCGGCTTAACGTGGATGTCGCAGCAGTCGAGCACTTTCTGAAGGACCTGCAGGAGCGCCTCGTTGCGCGTCTGTCGGCGCTCGATGGCAGCCCGTTTCTTCGCGACCCGTGGCAGCGCGCTCGTGGCGGTGGCGGTGTCACCTGCATCCTCGAAGAGGGTGATCTCTTCGAGCGTGCAGGAGTGGGCTACTCCCACGTGTATGGCTCCAGTCTGCCGCCTTCGGCTTCGGCTGCTCGCCCGGAACTCGCCGGCCGCCATTTTCAGGCACTTGGCGTTTCGCTCGTGCTGCATCCGCGAAATCCTTACGTGCCGACCGTGCACATGAATGTGCGGTTTTTCGGCGCCGAGAAATCTGGCAATGCGCCGGTGTGGTGGTTCGGCGGAGGGATGGACCTGACACCCTACTATCCGTTCGAGGAGGACGTTCGGCACTTTCATGTCGCGTGCCGTGACGCGCTGACGCCCTTCGGCGCCGATCGTTATGCGCAGTACAAGCAATGGTGCGATCGATACTTTGTCATTCCACACCGCAACGAACCACGGGGGGTGGGTGGGATTTTTTTTGACGATTTGAGCGAGCCGGATTTCGATACGTGCTTCGCTTTGCTGCGTAGCGTGGGTGAACACTTTACGCCCGCCTACGAGCCGATTGTCGAACGCCGCCGTGCACAGCCTTACGGAGAGCGGGAGCGTGATTTCCAGGCCTATCGCCGAGGACGATACGTAGAGTTCAACCTCGTATACGACCGGGGCACGCTGTTCGGCTTGCAGTCGGGAGGGCGCACCGAATCCATTCTGATCTCGATGCCGCCGCGAGTCGCCTGGCGTTACGACTGGAGCCCTGAGCCGGGAAGCGCCGAAGCGCGGCTCTATCGGGATTTTCTGGTTGCCAAAGACTGGATCGGCAGCGGTGACTAGCACATTATCGGTCACGTCGGTCGCGCCCGGTCCCCGTTACTCCCCCAAATAGGCATGGCGTACTTGAGGATTGCGGAGCAATGAGTCTGCATCATCGGCAAGTACGATCATGCCGCTCTCCATGACATACCCGCGGCTGCAGAGCTCGAGCGCGAGCTTTGCGTTCTGCTCGACCAGCAGCAGCGTGACACCCTCTGCGGCCACCGCTTTGATCGTCTCGAAAATTTTCTGCACCATGAGCGGCGCGAGGCCCATGCTGGGTTCATCGAGCAGAAGCAGTTTGGGTCGGCTCATCAACGCCCGGGCGATCGCGAGCATTTGCTGCTCGCCGCCCGACAGCGTCCCGGCAAGCTGTTTCCGTCTTTCGGCGAGCCGTGGGAATAATGTATAGGCGCGGTTGTAATCGGCGGCGACGTCGGGGTCGCGCCGGATATAGGCGCCCATCGCGAGATTCTCTTCGATAGTAAGTCGCGCGAACACGCCGCGGCCCTCCGGAACGAGCGCTATTCCGGATTTCACGAGCTCGTGGGCTGGCAGTCCCGTAATGTCGCGATCGTTGTACCGTACGCGGCCCGCAGACGGTCGCAGCAATCCAGAGAGCGCTTTGAGCGTCGTCGTTTTGCCGGCGCCATTTGCACCGATCAGTGTTACCAGCTCGCCATCGCGAACTGTAAGCCCGATCCCTTTGACGGCTCTGATGCCGCCGTAACCGACTTCAAGTGCTTCGACTTCAAGCAAGCGAGCCCCCGAGGTAGGCCTCGATCACAGCAGGGTTGCGCTGCACGTCTGCCGGTGCGCCCTCTGCGATCTTGCGTCCATAGTCGAGCACCGCGATGCGGTCACACAGGCCCATCACGAGCTTCACATCGTGCTCAATCAGGAACAGGGTCGTTCCATCCGCTCGAATCCGCTCGAGGAGCCGGGTCAGCGATGTGCGCTCCGTCGCATTCATTCCTGCGGCGGGCTCGTCCAGCGCGAGCAGGCGCGGCTCGGTCGCGAGGGCGCGCGCGATCTCGAGGCGCCGCTGGTCTCCATAAGAGAGCGTGCGGGCGAGCTCATTGGCATGCGCTGCGATGTCGCAGTACGCAAGGAGCTCCTGTGCGCGCTGTTCGATCGCTGCTTCCTCGGCTCTCGTACGCGAACCGCGCAGGACCGCACCGATGACGCCTGCGTGCGTGCGCAGGTGCCGACCTACCATGACGTTCTCGAGGGCGGTCATGTTCGCAAACAGACGAATGTTCTGAAACGTTCTCGCGATGCCGCGATGGGCAATCGCATGCGGTTTAAGGCCGCTTACCCGCTCGCCCGCGAAAGTGACTAGGCCCGCGTCGGGCGCATAGACTCCAGTGACGACATTGAAGAGCGTCGTCTTGCCGGCGCCATTCGGGCCGATCAAACCAAAGATCTCGCGGCTGCGCACAGCGAGCGTAACCTCTGACAGCGCACTCAGGCCGCCAAAACGTTTGTCGACGCGCTCTACGCGCAACAAGCCATCAGCGTCGGACATCCGCTCCTTCCGTGCCGGAGGGTTCCCTCGTTGCGGCCAGCTCGCGGCGGCGGATCGACGACGGCCACAGACCGGCCGGCCGGAACAGCATCATGAGCACGAGGGCGAGGCCGAACAAGAGCATGCGCAGATCGGAAGGATCGATGTAAACGGCTCCGAACAGTGACTGCTGCAGCGGACCCGCATACCGCAGCGCTTCAGGGAGCGCTGTAAGCAGCACTGCACCAAGCACAACGCCTGCAACGTTCCCCATGCCGCCCAGCACGACCATGCACAACACCATGATCGAGTCGAGCAGCGTAAAACTCTCCGGGCTGATGAAGCCCTGGAACGATGCGAAGAGTCCCCCGGCAACACCGCCGAACGTTGCACCCATCGCAAACGCGAGCAGCTTCACATTGCGGGTGTTGATACCCATTGCGGCGGCGGCGAGCTCGTCTTCTCGTATAGCGATCCAGGCGCGGCCGATCCGCGAATTTTCGAGCCTTACTGAAATAAAAGCTGCAATGAGCGCACAAACAAGAAACACGAAGTAATAGCTATGAAGGGACGGGATGGAGACGCCCGCAACGGTCTGCGTTTTTGCGAGATTCGCGCCCGCAATATGGAGAGGATCGATGAGCGTGATGCCCTGCGGTCCATTCGTGATGTTGTACGGACGGTTCAGATTGTTCAGAAAAATGCGGACGATTTCGCCGAAACCCAGCGTCACGATCGCGAGATAGTCGCCTCGCAGGCGCAGCGTCGGCGCTCCAAGCAAAACGCCGAAGAACGCTGCCACGAGAGCTCCTATCGGCAGCAGCGCGAGAAATGACCAGTGCAGATCGAACTGCGGCGAAGCCAGCAGCGCGTACGTGTATGCGCCGACCGCAAAGAAAGCGATGTAACCAAGGTCGAGCAGTCCGGCGTAGCCGACCACGATATTGAGACCAAGCGCGAGCATCACGAACAGCAGAGCGATGTCAATGATGCGTACCCACGCGCGCCCGAGCGCGGCTTCGATCAGGAACGGCGCAGCAATCAGCAATGCGGCGATGGCCACATACAGAACGAAGCGCAGCCGAGAGTTGCGGACTACGCGAGCCAGCGGTGTGATCGCCGTATTCCCCGGCATTATTGGATGCTGAACCCCGCTTTCCTGCGGTTCATGCACGATCGCTGATCCGTTGTCCCATGAGGCCTGACGGTCGCAATACCAGCACGAATATCAACACCAGAAATGCAAATATGTCCCGGTAGTTGCTTCCGAGTACGCCGCCGCTCAAATCGCCGATGTAACCCGCAGCGAGACTTTCGATCACGCCGAGCAGCAGCCCGCCCAGCATTGCGCCTGCGACGTTCCCGATTCCGCCGAGCACCGCTGCAGTGAATGCCTTCAGTCCGAGCATGAAGCCCATGAAGTAGTGGCCGAGGCCGTAGTACAGCACGACCATCACACCCGCAATGGCGCCAATCGCCGATCCCAGAACGAAGGTGAAGGCGATGATGCGGTTCGTATCGACGCCCATCAGCCCCGCGATATCCGGATTTTGCTCGGTGGCGCGCATGGCGCGACCGATCCGGCTCGATTTGATGAACCACAGCAAACCCGCCATGACGGCAGCCGCAAGCAGAAAAATGTAGACTTGCAAATCCGTGAATTGAGCGCCCCCGAACGCGATGCTGGTCGGCTGCAGAAGCTCAGGCAAAGAAATGTACTGCTTACCCCAGACCAGCGCGGCGGAATACTGAATGAGGATCGAAACCCCAATAGCGGTAATGAGCGGGGCAAGACGCGGGGCTCGACGCAAGGGGCGGTAAGCCACACGCTCGACGGTGACACCAATCACGATGCACACGAGCATGGCAGCGCCCATGGCTGCCGCAATGACCACGGCCGGCGGTAAGCCGCTTCCGGAAAGCAGCTGCACAACGGTCAACGCTACCAAAGCCGCAACCATCACGATATCGCCATGAGCGAAGTTGATCAGGCCGAGGATGCCATAAACCATCGTGTAGCCCAGCGCCACCAGCGCATAGATACTCCCGAGTACCAGGCCGTTCACGATCTGCTGCAGGAAGATATCCATCAAGACGAGCCGATGTGAAAACGGCACCCCAAGGTGCCGTTTCGTTGCTGGCCGCGTGCTCCGTGTGGAGCGAGCTGCGGTGCTGTCACTTCTTGTCCGTCGCCGTCGTTCCCGTCCCGGCCGTAGAACTGGCACTGGCGGCGCCCGCAGTTGCTGTCGCTGATGCGCCGGAAGCCGTTGCGCCAGCGGCTTCTGTTGTGCCAGGTGTCACCGTCTCAAGCGGCTCCCATTTGCCGCCTTTGACGACATAGATCGTGATCGGACCGTTTTTCAGGTCTCCCTTCTCGTCAAATGCGATCGGGCCGATGACACCTTCGTAATTCGTCTTGCTGAGCTCCGGCAGGAACTTGGCCGGCTCAGTCGATCCCGCGCGTTTCATGGCATCGACGAACACCATTACGGCGTCGTATCCCATCGGCGCAAAGAGCTCGACGTCGCTATTGAACTTGGCCTTGTATTTCTGCAGGAAGGCCGGCCCTCCGGGCATCTTCTCTTTCGGCAAGCCCGGCATCGAGGCCATGACGCCATCCGAAGCAGGACCCGCGAGCTTGATGAAGTTGGGCGTCTGCATGCCGTCCCCGCCGATGTACTTGGCTTTGATCCCGAGCTCGGACATCTGCTTGACCATCGGACCTGCTTGCGGATCGATACCGCCAAACATGATCAGGTCCGGACCGCGACCCTTGATCTTGGTCAGAATCGCTTTGAAGTCGGTGTCTTTGTCCGTCGTGTGCTCGCGCGCTACGATCTGAGAGCCAAGCCCTTTGGCGGTCTTTTCGAACGCATCGGCGAGTCCCTGTCCGTAAGCGGTGCTGTCATCGATCACAGCGATCTTTTTCGCCTTGAGATTCTCCACGGCGTACCGACCAATCGTGGGTCCCTGCTGGTCGTCGTTCGCAACCACGCGAAAAGTCGTCTTGAAGCCCTGTTGCGTGTACTTGGGATTGGTCGACGACGGCGAAATCTGGGGGATTCCGCCATCCGAATAAATCTTCGAGGCCGGGATCGATGCGCCGGAATTAAAGTGGCCGATGACTGCGACTACTTTCGAGTCGACGAGTTTCTGCGCGACCGTGGTCGCCTTGGTGGGGTTCGCTTCATCGTCTTCGGGGATGAGCTCGAATTTGACTTTCTTGCCGCCGATTTCGACACCGGCCGCATTCGCATCTTCGATGGCGAGTTGCACGCCGTTGCGGATGTCGATCCCGATATGAGCTTGGGGTCCGGTCAGCGGCGACGCGCTACCGATCTTGACCGCGGCCGCTTCGATGGGTCTCGGCGCCTCGGTTTTTGGTGCGGGCGGTTGTTCTTTCTTGCAGCCTGCCACCAAACTGGCCAATCCAACTGCGAATACAACGGCGAGTATCTGTCTGCGCTTCATGGCGTCTCCCGGTTAGACCTATTGTTCTCTACTTGAGCGACAGTATCCAGTGTACGAGGGTCTTAATGTCTTCGTCTTTGACGTGCGCATTCGGAGGCATCGGTGTTTCGCCCCAGACCCCTTTGCCGCCCGCTTTGACTTTCTTGAACAGTGCAGCTTCCGCCGTCTTGTCGTTGCGATATTTGGCCGCTACCTCTTTATACGACGGGCCGATACCCTTCTTGTCGATGGCGTGACACGTCATGCAGCCGCTCGACTGCGCCAGCTTCTCGTTAGCGTGAACCGAAGCCATCAACGCGAGACCCGCACAAAGCGCACAGGCAGCCAACAATTTTTTCATTTCGATCCTCGCAGGTAAAAGCCCGCGCATTTTAACCCAGAAGCGGGCCGCGCCGGTGCAGTCATGCATTCAATTCAAGCCGCTGCGCGAGGCCAGACTATCCTCGAGCCCTGCGAGCTCGAAAACCGGCGGCAGACAGGTTGTGCCCTCGCATACCCATGCCGCCACCGTGCCGGAATCGTGCGGGACATTTTTATCAAGCGCTGACGGCAAGCCGCGCACGCCCACAGGTATCGCCAGGATCAGTGCGTCAGGCCGATATGTCTTGGCGAGCTGCGCGCGCCATAGGGCGATTGAATTCGGTTCGCCGCGAAGCACGACAACTCGCGGCGGCGCGAGTGCCTCCTCGAGCGCGCAAAGCAGGGTCGTATACCCACTGGGGCTGCGTTTCAGGCTTTCGTAAAAGAGCTTGAGCGTACGCTCAGCCGAGCTGATGTAGCGCACTTCACCGGTGAGATGGCCCAGGCGCTGTAAAGCAAAACCTGCCACGCCGTTTCCCGAGGGTGTCGCATTGTCATGAGCCGTCTTTGGGCGATGAAAGAGCGACTCGTGGTCGTGGCTGACGAAATAGAAACCGCCGCGCTGTGGATCTTCGAACTGCTCGAGCAGCAGATCGGCGAGCGCTCGCGCCCAGCGGAGATCCTCTTCGCGGAATTCGGCCTGCATGAGCTCGAGCAGGGCATCGAGCAGAAACGCGTGGTCGTCCAGATAGGCGTTCAGGTGTGCTTTCCCGTCTTTGTACGTGGCCAGCAGCCGCCCGTCGCGCCACAGCGTCGCGTGCAGAAAATCGACCGCCCGGCGAGCGGAATCAATCCATTCGGCGCACCCGAAAATGCGGCCTGCGCGCGCCATGCCTTTCGCCATCAGGGCGTTCCAACTGGTCAGGACTTTTTCGTCGCGCCCCGGCCGCACGCGCCGTTCGCGGGCCGCGTAGAGCTTCGACCGCGCGGAATGCAGCCTGGAAACGCACTCATCCAGAGGAATCCGGAGCTCGGCGGAGACTTCCGGCAACGGCTTTGCGATTCGAAGGTTCCAATAACGGTCTTCGAAGTTAGGCGGCGTATCCAGACCGTAGTGCAGTTCAACAACCGCGTATTCCTCAGGCGGGAGCAACGCGTGAATTTCTTCGCGCGTCCATACGTAGTACTTGCCTTCCTCTCCTTCCGAATCCGCGTCGAACGAGGAGTAGTAGCCGCCTTGCGCAGACTGCATGTCGCGCATTACCCAGGCGGCGGTTTGCTCGGCGATCTTCTGATAGAGCGGTACCCGTGTGAGGAGCCACGCATCGCTGTACAGCGCGAGCAACGGGCCGTTGTCGTACAACATCTTTTCGAAGTGCGGGATTGTCCAGAACCGGTCGACGCTGTAGCGGCAGAAACCCCCGCCCAGCTGATCGTAAATTCCGCCTTCAGCCATTTTGGTCAGAGTCAGCGTCGCGATGGCGCCCGATAGCTGACTGCCTTCGAGTGCGTGGCGGCGCAGGCAGAAGGCAAGCTCGAAGGGGTGCGGAAACTTCGGTGCATGACCGATGCCGCCGTGCACGTCATCGAATAACTGTACGAGCTCGAGCACCGCGGCGTCGATAGGCGCACGGGTCAACTCCTGCTCGTCCGCGATCGCGGGTGCTGTGCGCTTCAACGCGTCCATCAGCGATGCGTTCTGCCGTGCGATCTCTTCGCGCTTGTCCCGATACGCCTCTGCAATGCGCCCGAGCACCTCCTTGAAACCCGGCATGCCGTAACGCGCCGTTGTCGGGAAATACGTGCCCGCGAAAAAAGGCGTGCCGTCGGGCATGAGGAACAGGGTGAGCGGCCAGCCACCGTTGCGCTGCGTCAGCATGTGGTGCGCCGTCTGGTAGATCTGATCGAGGTCCGGCCGCTCTTCGCGGTCCACTTTGATGTTCACGAAGCTGCGATTCATCTGCGCCGCGGTCTCAGGGTCCTCGAACGACTCGTGCGCCATGACATGACACCAGTGGCACGCAGAGTACCCGATCGAAAGCAAAATGGGTTTGCGCTGCTCGCGAGCGAGCGCGAGCGCTTCATCGCTCCATGGATACCACTCGACGGGATTGTCCGCATGCTGCTGCAGATAGGGAGATGTTTCGAGGGCGAGCCGATTGGCCATGACTAACCGAGGTGCAGGGTGTGCGCCTGCCGTTTCGATGCGCACATCGAACGACGCTATTGCGGAGGCAAAACTGGTTTATCGCTCTTCGGGCAACGTGCCCTCCACGCAGTCTACGACAAGCGTGCGAGTTTCGCTTGGAGGTCTTTAAGTGCCCTGCTCGTGCGCTCGAGCTCCCTCAGGACATCATCGTGCGTAATCGGTTTTTCGAGCTCCTGGAGCTGCTCGACTTTGCTGGTTTCGAGGTTATTGATGACCACCGCGATGAATAGGTTCAACACGACAAAGGTGCCGAGCAGAACGAAGCTTACGAAGAAAATCCATGACCATGGATGCGCTTCGAGTACTGCGTCCATCACATCGACCCAGCCTTCGAGCGTGACCAATTGGAAAAGGGTCAGCAGCGAGGTGCCGAGCGTGCCCTAGTGTTCTGGGTCGTCGCGTTCGAAAAAATGGAAGCCCGTGACGGCGTAAATGTAGAAGATGACGCTCATCAGCATGATGACGTGTCCCATGCTTGGGATCGAGCGCACCAGTGTCGCCACTATAAGACGAAGCTGCGGAACGGCTGAAATGAGTCGTAGCACCCGCAAGATACGGATGAGCCGGGCAACCAGCGCGAATTCACCTGTCGCGGGAATCAGGGAGAGCGCGACAATCGAAAAATCGAACAGATTCCAGCTGTTGCCGAAGTAGAGCCGCCACCGCGGTGCGACGGCGGTGATTTTCAGGGCCGCCTCGAGTACGAATACAGCGAGGATCACATCATTTCCCAAGTGCAGCCAATAGCCGTAGTGCGCGACGAAATCGTGCGAAGTTTCAAGGCCGATCAGGACGGCATTGAAGATGATGAGCCCGATCATGAACGGCTCGAACCATCGCGCTGCGACGATGCGACCTGCGAACGCCTGCACCGGACGCACCCGCACAGCGCGTACCATGCTAATCGGTGACTGCGCCCCGCGACGCCGTAGATACGAGGGCGGTGTACTTCGCCAGCACGCCGCTCGTGTAGCGCGCCTTCGGCTGTTTCCATTTTTTGCGCCGGCGCCCGAGTTCTTTATCCGACACGTTCAGCTGGATCAGCCGCTTGTTGGCGTCAATCGTTATGGAGTCGCCGTTTTCCACGAGTGCGATCGGACCGCCGACGAAGGCTTCCGGAGCGACGTGGCCGACGACCATCCCCCACGTGCCGCCTGAAAAGCGCCCATCCGTAATGAGACCCACCGATTCGCCGAGACCCTGTCCGATGAGGGCTGCAGTGGGTGCGAGCATCTCCTGCATGCCGGGACCGCCTTTCGGCCCTTCGTAGCGGATCACCATCACATCGCCGGCCTTGATGCGGCGGGCCATGATGGCTTTCATGCACGCGTTCTCCGAGTCGAAGACGCGTGCCGGACCGGTGATGCGCGGTGATTTAAGCCCGGTGATCTTCGCCACGCAACCCTCCGGCGAGAGATTGCCTTTGAGGATCGCGAGGTGGCCCTGTGAGTACATCGGATTTGCCCAGGGCCGGATCACGTCCTGATCCGCGCGCGGCTCGGCCGGTACCGTCTTGAGCTCTTCGGAGATCGTGCGCCCCGTGATCGTCACGCAATCGCCGTGGAGAAGATCTTGCTCGAGCAACATCTTGAGCACCTGCGGCACACCGCCCGCGGCGTTGAAATCCACTGCGACATAGCGGCCCGAAGGCTTGAGGTCGCACAGCACGGGGACTTTCTTTCTAATGCGCTCGAAGTCGTCGATCGTCCATTTGACCCGGGCGGCGTGCGCAATCGCCAGGTAGTGCAGCACCGCGTTCGTTGAGCCGCCAGTCGCCATGATGAGCGCAACCGCGTTTTCGATCGATTTGCGCGTCACGATGTCGCGCGGCTTGATCTGATCTTTCACCGCGCGCACCAGTATTTCGGCGGATTTCTCCGCAGAATCGGCTTTCTCGGAATCGGGCGAAGCGAGCTGCGACGAACCGAGCAGGCTCATGCCGAGCGCTTCGAACGAGGACGACATCGTATTCGCCGTGTACATGCCGCCGCAGGCGCCGACGCTCGGGCATGCGTTCTTCTCGATGCCGATGAAATCTTCGTCGCTCATCTTGCCTGCAGCGTATGCGCCCACGGCTTCGAATGCGCTCACGATCGTCAGGTCCTGACCTTTCCACCTGCCGGGTTTGATCGTGCCTGCATAGACATAGATGCCGGGTACGTTCATGCGAACCATGGCGATCATTCCGCCCGGCATGTTCTTGTCGCAGCCGCCGCAGACGAGGACACCGTCCATCGATTGGCCGTTGACCGCGGTCTCGATCGCGTCGGCGATGACCTCACGGGAGACGAGCGAATACTTCATCGCCTCCGTGCCCATGCCGATGCCGTCTGTCACGGTCGGCACGCCGAACACCTGCGGCATTGCGCCTGCGTTGCGCAGCGCCGCGATCGCACGGTCGACGAGCGGCTGTATCCCCGCGTTGCACGGGTTCATCGTGGAGTGCCCGTTTGCAACACCGATGATCGGTTTCTCGAAATCGCCGTCGCCGAAACCCACCGCGCGCAGCATCGCTCGATTCGGCGAGCGCGCGACGCCTTGCGTAATGAGCCGACTGCGTTTGTTGAGCGCCATCGAAAGGTCCTTGCGGGGTTCTATAATGAGCGCCTCATTGTACCGCATCGTTTCTTCACGACCTCATGTTCATCCATCCTCAATTCGACCCGGTCGCCCTGCATTTGGGCCCACTCGCGATACGCTGGTATGGCCTGATGTATCTCATCGGTTTCAGCCTTGTATGGTGGATCGGTCGCAGGCGCATCGCCGCGCGACCCGGCGGCGTGTGGAGCGAGAAGGACCTGAGCGATGCACTCTTCTACGGCATTCTCGGAACGATCATCGGCGGCCGGCTGGGGTACGTGCTGTTCTATAAAGCGGGTGAATATCTGGCGGAACCCTGGCGTATTTTCTTCGTGTGGGAAGGCGGCATGTCGTTTCATGGCGGAATGATCGGGGTGATTCTCGCGATGTGGCTCTTTGCACGCACGCGCAAACAGGACTGGCTTGCGATCACCGATTTCATCGCCCCTCTCGTGCCGATCGGACTTGCAACGGGCCGGCTTGGCAATTTCATCAACGCAGAATTGTGGGGCCGTCCTACGAACGTGCCGTGGGCGATGGTGTTCCCGAATGTCGACACCCTGCCGCGTCATCCATCGCAACTTTATGAGTTTGCGCTCGAGGGCGTGGCCCTGTTCGTCATTCTCTGGTGGTTCTCAAGCAAACCTCGACCGCGAGGGGCTGTTTCCGGTCTTTTCCTCATTTGCTACGGCTGCTTTCGCTTTGCCGTTGAATTCACCCGCCAGCCCGACAGCTTTCTCGGCGTCCTCGCGCTCGGGCTCACGATGGGACAGTGGCTGTCGCTCCCGATGATCATCCTCGGTGTGGTACTGCTTGCCCGGGCGTATCGACAGGAGGAGCGGCGCGCTGCATGAAGTGCTTTGGCAGTTCGCGTTGCGCGGGCTATTTGTTGCCGCTGAGACATGCGGTAAAATAAGGCGCTCTTCACGGGGTGGTAGCTCAGCTGGGAGAGCGTCGCGTTCGCAATGCGAAGGTCGGGAGTTCGATCCTCCTCCACTCCACCATAAAATCAAGTGGTTAGCCGTAAGCACCCGCTAACTCCGAGCTCTAAAATAGCCGCATAGTAGGACCGACCGCGGATCACGATAACCGTTGTGGTACGCTCCGTTTTTGACTGGGCGACAGAAGGCGAGAGCGTGTCTGAGCTCGTAGCATTTACCGCAGAGCACGTATGCCGGCTGACGGGGCTATCAGCTCGCCAGTTGCGGTACTGGGACGACACGGAATTCTTCTCCCCAGCTTTGGTCGACGGCTATCCCAAGCGCGCGTTCGGGCGCATTTACACTTTCCGCGATGTAGTCGGACTTCGAACGATTGCGATTCTCCGCAATCAGCATCGCGTGCCGCTTCAGGAGTTGCGCCGTGTCGGTGCGTGGCTTCATGAGCACCACGAAACGCCGTGGTCGAGCTTGCGTTTTGGCTTGCTTGGAAGGCGGGTGGTATTCATTGACCCATCTACAGGCGTTGCGGTTGAGCCGCGCGGCGCAGGTCAGACAGTGCTATCGATTGCGCTCGAGCCGATCGCGAACGAAATGCGAGGGGCAGCAGAGCAGCTCCGCGAGCGCCGACCAGAGCAGGTGGGGCAGCTTGTTCGCAATCGATACGTGGTTCACAACGCGTGGGTTGTGTCTGGTACGCGAATCCCAACTACCGCCATCTGGAATTTTCATTCGGCTGGCTACGATGCCGTAGCGATAATAGGCGAATACCCACGCCTGACCGCTGACGATGTTCGCGCGGCCATCGAATTCGAAGAATCCCGGCGCCAGGCTGCTTGAGGTTATGCCGGCAGCCGAGGGGCGCCGGATGCTACTGCTCATTGATGAGAACGTGCCGAACTCGGTCGCGGCTTTCTTCGCCGATCGCGGGCACGACGTACGTTTTGTACGCGATCTATTCCCCGCAGGCACTCCCGATCCAGTGATTGCGGCGATGGGCGATCGGCTCTCTGCGATCGTGGTCACATGGGATCGGGATTTCGAAAAAATCGTTCAGCGCGTGCCTGAAGGGAATCGCCGCGCATTTCGCAGACTCGGGCGCATTAGCTTCCGATGCAACGAAGTGGACGGACGAGTGCTTCTGGAGAAATGGATTGCGCTGCTGGAGTTCCACTATGAGCAAGCGCTGCAGCAACAAGGGGATTTCAGGATGATTGTGCAGATCCAGGAAAGTGGCTTAAAGGTTAGCTGAGCATTCGTCTGCGGGGCTTTCCGAGCCCCTGTTTTTTGATTGATCGCACGAAGACGCGACATTACCTCCATGCCGATAACGCTGACTCGTTCATTGCTCGTGATCTTGTTACCTGGCTTCGTGGCGCTCGCGCCGTGGGCGTTCTGGTTCGCGTCGAAGGTGCCGAAATTCGACCAGATATATAAGACATACGATATCTTAGCGAACGCGATGCTTGTTGGTCTGGCGATTTTGATCGGCTGCATTATCGAGATTATCGTGACTCATTTTGAGGCGCGCTGGGATAAGCAAAGAGATTCTGAATTCTCAGTGCACGCTAATTGGTACGACTATCTTGCGAGCCACCCTCCCGAGCCCATTGGGTTTAGATACATAAGCCGCCGGGCTACTACTCTCTACTTCGAGCTAGCAATGGTTATCGCATCGCCATTTGCGTTGACTGGGCTTGCGGCGGCTTATTACGAAAATTTCAATAGCGCCCTGTACCCCCAATAATTCTCGGGCTCCTCGCCATCGTGGCAAGTGGTCTGTTTTATTTCTCGGCGAAAGAAACACACCTCGTGCTCTGCAGGGCTCGTCGCGAAATCGTGGCCCGACTGAAGTTGGGGAAAACTCCTGACCTCGAATAGGCTAGGCCGATCGAGTCACCACAGGCTCAACGAGTTCCGCATCGTTGTTCTTCGGACTGTTCACCCGCTTGCTCACCGGAATGGCCCGCATCTCCTCAGCCGGGAACGGCTCGAGCACAGGCGCCAGCGCGGCAGGATCCCGCACATCCGCGGATCAAGCCATAGCCTGTAATGCTCCGGGCGCACGATCACCGCCATGCGAAACCGGGCGCGGGTGGGCCACGATGGACAGGTTTTGCTCGGCCCAAAGGATCATGCCTGAGCTTTGGTCGGACGAGTCAGGGGCCTGCCGGCGACGCCTTGGTGGCTGCCATCACTCAGGCAAACACAGGTTTGGCCAGGCAGCCTCGGAGCACCCCCATTCAAGCTGATGTGGCCCCGTCATTTCATCTGATAGCAGATTGCTTCCGACACAAATTGCCTGGCCCATTGACAGCCGGCGTTGCCTGACGCAGACTGAAACAGCCCATCCTCTGGTCTGGCGGCAGCCGGCGATCACATGACCGGCATTGCGCAGCAGTATGGCTTCAGGGATTTCCACACCATCTGGGACCATCCGGACAACGAGCAGCTCAAGCAAGAGCGCGTCGATCCGCATGTGCTGTACCCGGGCGACACCGTGGTCATTCCGGACAAGGCACCACGCAACGAGTCGCGCCCGACCGACAAGTCGCATCGTTTCCGGGTCGCCTCCAAGCCGCTCAAGCTGCGCATTGCGTTGAAGGATTTCGACAACCAGCCGATCACCGGCACGGCGTGTGTGCTGACGGTCGACGGGACGGTCTACCAGCTCACCTCCGACGGCGATGGCATCACCGAAACGCCGATCCCGAAGGGCGCCACAGGCGGCGTGCTGAAGATTCCGGACATGGACATCGAGCACCCGCTGAAGATCGGCTTCCTGGACCCGCTGGTCGAGGACTCCGGCTGGCAGGGGCGGCTGGTCAACCTGGGCTACTACGCCGGCGCGGTGGGCGACAACGACGCCGAGCAAATGCGCCATGCGATCGAAGAGTTTCAGTGCGATCACGCGCTGAAGGTGACGGGTGAACTCGACGGCGCCACCCCAGCGAAGTTGAAACAGGAACATGGAACATAGGCGGCGCAGGCATGAAAAACCCATGCACCTGCATTGAGCCGGAAACTGCCAGCCGCCGTTGCGCGCCGGGGTCGGTATGAGCCAAGACGACGATCAAGGCCCAGTGGCCGGCACGGCCGGCACGACCGCGGCGGCAGCGGCCGGCGCCAAGGCTGGAATATCCGCCTCGCATCCGCCGCGCCTGGCGCAGCCTTTTCTTGTCGCGCCCACCACCGAGGACGACTTCAACACTCTCAGCCTCGATTTAGTTGCGGTGGCTTGTGTGCAGTTGCCCGTCATCCTGTTCGATTTCGATTCTTCTTTTCCCAACCCCAGCGTAGCGGCGATGCTCAAGGCAGTGCCCCCCTTACGGCAGAAACACAAAAATGCCAAGGGGCAGCTGCCGCCACTGTCGATCTTCGGACAGGCAGATCCTTCGGGCGACGACGACTACAACAAGCAGCTCAGCGGCCGGCGCGCAATGGCGATCTATGGTGTGCTGACTCGCGACTTCAAGCTGTGGGATTTTTTGTTCGACAACCCG
>JAQGNH010000318.1 GCA_028291945.1 Betaproteobacteria bacterium | reverse complement strand
CGCACGATGATCAGCGTCGCGTGGGCGCTGCAGCGGGGCGATCACGGCGAGCAGCCGTATTGGTTGGGCATCACCCTCGCCTGCCTGCTGGGCCAGATCGGGACAGCTGGCGGCGGTTTCGCGCTCTCATATGGGCCAGCGAATGTCGAGGGCGCCAATGCCCGCCCGTTTTCTGGTCCCGTGCTGCCCCAGGGGCAGAACCGGGTGAAGACGCCGATACCGGTCGCGCGAATTGCCGACATGCTCGAAAGGCCCGGGACGCAGTACCACTTCAACGGAAAGCTCTGCACCTATCCCGATATCCGCCTGATCTACTGGGCCGGTGGCAATCCTTTCCACCACCATCAGGACTTGAATCGATTCATCCGCGCGTGGCGCAAGCCCGAGACGATCATCGTGAACGAGCAATACTGGAATGCGAGCGCGAAAATGGCGGATATCGTGCTTCCGGCCACGACGATGCTCGAGCGTGACGACATCGGCTCGGCCTCGCGCGATCGGTTCATGATTGCGATGAAACGCGCGATCGATCCTGTCGGCGAAGCACGCGACGATTACGCTATCTTCAGCGCGCTTGCGGAGAAGCTCGGTTCGAAACAACAGTTCACTGAAGGTCGAAGCGCTGCCGCGTGGCTGCGTCACATGTATGACGTGGCGCGCGAACGCGCGAAGAAGTTCGACCTCGAGCTCCCGTCGTTCGAGGCGTTCTGGTCGGAAGGTCTGATCGAGATGCCGCCCCCGGAAGAACCGGCCGTCATGCTGAAAGCCTATCGTGAGGCACCCGAAGCGAATCCGCTGCCGACGCCCTCAGGCAAGATCGAAATCTTCTCGTCGACCATCGCCTCTTTTGCGTACGACGATTGCTATGGCCATCCCGCCTGGTTCGAGCCTGCCGAATGGCTGGGTTCGCCCCTTGCGAAGCGCTACCCGCTGCACCTCATTTCGCATCAGCCTGCAACGCGCCTGCACAGCCAGTACGATCACGGCGCCGTGAGCGTTGCGTCGAAGATAAAAGGTCGCGAAGCGATGACCATGCATCCGAGTGATGCGGCGGCTCGTGGAATCAGCGCGGGGGACGTGGTGCGTATCTACAACGACAGGGGCGCCTGTCTTGCGGGTGTCAGGATCGACGACGGCGTGCGGCAAGGCGTCGTCGTGCTGCCCACCGGCGCGTGGTACGACCCGCTCGTCCCGGGTGAACCTGGCACGCTCGAGAAACACGGCAATCCGAACGTCCTCACGCTGGACAAAGGCACATCCAAGCTCACGCAGGGCTGCAGTGCACACACGGCGCTGGTGGAGGTTGAACTGTTCAAGGGTGAGCTGCCGCCGATCACGGCGTTCGATCCGCCGGAATTTACTTCGCTCTGAAGCTGTCATCGCGATGACGGTGTGACTAAGTAATCCCGTCGCCGCATTTTCTGCAATCCAACAATCTGCCAACGTAAGCGGCACGGCCCTCGGGTGTTAGCACCCATGGACGGTTGGTCCAGGGCGGTTGATGGCGGACGTGTTGATGGTGTCCGCACTCGAGCTCGGCCACCCAGTGCTCTTGTTCGTCCTGGTAATAGCCGACGATGCGTTTTTCCATGCGTGAGGTCAGCTTTCGGATTTGCGCGCGCTTCGCAACCGTTTGCGGATTCGTGGCGAGTGCAATGCTTTAAGCGCGCTTCAGCTGCGTGCCTCCGTCTCTTCAGCCGCCTTGACCTCTGCGTTGGATATTGTTTTCGGTGTCAAAGCAGACAGGTTCCCGATACGAGCGCGACACGGTGATGATCGAGGGGTTGTCGTCCTTCAGCGCCTGGAACAAAGGCTCCGTGGGTCTCCACAGATTGTTGTACGAGCTGTCGTGATGCCCCGGAATATACACATCGGGCTTGTAGGCCCGCGCGTGCTCGAGGGCCTGCTTGACCGTAAGCTCCTGAATATAAGACGCGGAGACCGCGACCAGCGCCACATCCACACGCCCTACGCGTTGCATAGCCGCCCTTTCGTAGTCCGTGACCGCACCGCCGCTGTTGCGGTACATCAGCCGAAAACCGTTGTCGAACTTGAAGAGAAACGCGATGGTGCCTTCCGTTACGACGCGAGGATCGCTGACGCCGCGTTCCCGTATGCGCGCAAGCTCTGCCGTCTGCTCCGCTGTAGGCGGTGTCGTCGTCGCGCGCAGCGCCTGCCCAAAAGCCTTGGCCACGTTCTCAGGAGGATCACCATGACGTCCGAGTACAGGTTCAATCGTGAAACCCCTGAAGCGCAGCGCTTCGCCGCCGCGGCCGGTGACGGTACGCACTTGCTCCTTTGGAATCGGCTGTGTGAGCAGTTTCTCCGTGGTAACTGGCGCGCCGACTACAACTGCGCCTGTTCGCGCACCCACTGAAGCCGCGTCAGCCATATGGTCCACGTGGCCGTGACCGAGCAGTATTGCGTCCGCGCGCTTGACGTCCGCTGCGCGAAAGCCGAGCGGTGGGAATGTGCTTCCGCGATCGAAATAGGCGTCCAGCAGGATGATCTGTCCGTCATAGACAAGTTCATAGTTCGTGAAACCAGTCCACCGAATGGCGAGCGTGGTGGCGTTTCGTGGAAATGGACCTCCCGTTGAAACAAGTACTCGCCCGCTACACCCGGGATCGGCAGCCTGTGCCGCAGCAAGCGTGCGCGGATCAGTGGTCGCAGACGTGGTGCAGGCGCCAAGCAACGCAAGGTAGAGCAATAACACGGTGTGAGGTTTGTTCATCGCGGCCTTGCAGGTTTATGCGTCTATCGGATTAGCGCTGTTCATTTGACTGAGCGACATGCCGGCCTCGCGCACCAAACGCGTGTGTTGAATGAACGCATCACTGGCCACCCCTTAACTCGCACTCAGCGCGCGCTCGAGAAAATCGGGGCGATCCTGACCCCAAAAGGGTTCGTCTCGATAAATGTAGAACGGCGCGCCGAACACCTGCCGCTCGATCGCTTCGCGGGTATATTGAGCGTAGCGGTCTTTCACTTCGTCGATCTCGGCGCTGGAAAGCAGCGCTCTGCCGTCCAGACCCGACGCGCTGGCGATCCTCATGAGCGTGTCTGGGTCGGCAATATTCCCCTCCTCTGTCCATACGCTGGTCATGATGCGGCCCGCGAAGTCGAGAGCCGTATTCGCACCGCGGGCGTTATCTGCCGACACAATCGAGCGCGCGGCCAGATCGGAGGCGACGGGAAAGAAGCGCGGCGTGAGATTGAGTGGGATACCCAGATGGTGGCTCCAGCGCTTGAGCTCGACCGAACGATAGGCGATCCGCTGCTTCGGACGCTTTGCTACCGGTAATCCACCCGATATCGGAAATACGCCGTGCGCGAGATCCACGGGTTTAACGTTGACGCGTGCCCCATGCTCTGCCGCGAGGGCGACCAACCGTCCATGACCTAAATAGGTCCACGGCGAGGACGTCGAAAAATAATAATCGACGATTTTATCGATGATGCCCCCGACTAAGATGCTCGTTACACAGTGGTCCATTACCGCGATTCGTTACTTGTCAAAGGACCTTGGCTGAATGGAGCGAGACCCCACAGAAACGTTCTCACTCCGCACGTATTCCCGCGGCCTTGACGACCTTATCCCATTTCGCCATTTCGGAACGGATGTAGGCGGCAAACTCTTCCGGCGTATTGCTCATCGGCTCGGCGCCGATCGAGTACAGCCGCTCGCGCGCGTCGGGTTCTGCCATCGAGCGGATCACTTCCGCATTCAGCCGCTGGACGATTTCCCTGGACAGACCCGCCGGTCCCATCAGACCGTACCACGAGTTGACCTCATAACCGGTGAGCCCCGCCTCCGACATGGTCGGCACATCAGGTGCGCCCGGCCATCTTTTGAGCGTCGTCACACCGAACGCACGCAGTCTTCCTGCCTTCACGGCAGGTATGCCGGTCACCAGGCTATCGAACATCATCGAGATCTGACCGCCCATCGTATCGGTGTGCGCGGGGGCGATTCCTTTGTAAGGCACGTGCGTAATGCTGACGCCGCCCATCGTATTCAGTAGCTCTCCGGCGAGATGAGACGCGGTGCCGTTGCCGGCGGAGCCGTAGGTGAGCTGATTTGGGCGTGCTTTGGCAAACGCGATCAGCTCCCTCACCGTTTTCGCGGGGATCGATGGATGCGTGACGAGCATGTTCGCGGTCGACGCAAAGAGGACGATCGGGGTGAAGTCCCTGAGCGTGTCGTACGGAAGCTTCGAAATGAGGCTCGGATTCACGGCATGCGAAAATGCCGGCAGGAGCAGCGTGTAGCCGTCGGGCGGCGCCTTTGCCACCGCATCACTCGCGATGGTCCCGCCTGCGCCCGGGCGGATGTCCACGATGATCTGCTGGCCCCACTTCTGCGTGAGTTTCTGGCCAGCGGTGCGTGATGCGACGTCGCTGGGGCCGCCCGCTGCGAATCCGACGAGTAGACGAATGGGTTTGGCTGGATACTGCTGCGCGAATGCGGCGGAGCTCATCGCGACGAGCGCTGCCGCACATGATGCCGAACGAGTAAACCACATTCTCATCTTGTATTTTCCTGGAGCTCAACAGTTGCCGGCGAAGCGATCCTTCGCCGTTCCAGCAGTTGATCTTCCGCAAATGATACACGCAGGGACTTCAGCAGGCTTCGGACAAGCACACCAGTTTCTTTCATGACCAGCGCACCGCAAAACCATTGTCCGTCGCCGATTAACTGTGGTTCTCAAGCCTGATAAGATGAGTGCCTATCGACGTCAAAGCATCGTCGCATTGATCCGCAAATCACACCGCACGGCTTGCAGGCCACGTCGCCGATAATCCGACGGCTAGGAGAAACAATGGCAAGGGTCGCTCCACTCAAATCGCGCGAAGAAGGCGTTCAACTCACATCGCGCCTGGCCGAACACACCCACTCGATCAAGTGGGCAGCACTTCCGGCAGATGTGCGCGAGCTCGCGCGGCAGTGCGTGCTCGACTGGATCGGCGTCGCGCTTGCCGCGTCCGGAGATCCACTGACGCGTGTGCTGCTTGACGAGGCGCTGGCCGACGGCGGGAAGCCGATTGCAACTGTCGTGGGTCATCGCGAAAAAGTGGCTCCGCTTCAGGCGGCGCTGATCAACGGCGCCACTTCGCATCTGCTCGACTACGACGACGTCAACCTGAGCATGAACGGTCACCCGAGCGTGGCCATTCTGCCAGCGGTCCTCGCGCTCGCTGAAGCGAAACAGGCCGATCTCACTCGAGCGCTCTCCGCTTTCGTCGCCGGCTGCGAGATGGCCGCGCGGGCCGGCCTGCTCGTGGCTCCGGGTCACTATGCCCGTGGTTATCATGCGACGTGCACAGTCGGCGCGCTGGCATCGGCTGCGGCGTGCTCGCATCTGCTCGGGCTCGATCCCGAGCGCACGGCTCATGCGATCGCTATCGCGGCCACACAGTCCAGCGGACTGAAAGCCATGTTCGGCACCGAGGGCAAACCGTTTCACGCGGGCCTCGCCGCACACAATGGACTACGTGCTGCGCGGCTCGCAGCCTCCGGCATGACGTGCCGCACCGATGCGCTGGAATGCAGGCAGGGCTTTGCTCTGACGATGAGCCCCAATTTCAATGCGGAAGCCGCCCTCGCCGATCTCGACAAGTTCTACATACGGGAGAACCTCTTCAAGTATCACGCGTCGTGCTACGGCACTCACGCCGCGATCGAATGCGTGCGGCAGTTGCGCGAGTCGGGTTCGTTCACACCAGAACAAATAGAGCGCGTCACTGTGCGCGTCGAGCAAGGCTCGGACGCCGTCTGCAACATACCGGTTGCGAGAACTGCGCTGGAAGCGAAGTTCAGCTTGCGGTTCATGACGGCCGCGGCACTCGCCGGCTCAGACACGTCTGACCTCGCTTTTTACACCGACGCGAGGACAGCCGATCCGAAGCTATGCGCGTTGCGCGACAAGGTTACGGTGGAGCTGGTTTCCGGCTGGCCGCACATGCAAGGCGAAGTGGCGCTCGAGTTGAAGGATGGTCGCATAGTGCGCAAAACAGTCGACGCGGGTATCCCACGCAATGATTATGCGGAGCAGGCGGGTCGCCTGACTGCCAAGTTCGAACGGCTCGTGAAGCCGGTGCTTGGAGAAGCCCGCTGTGGCAATCTGTTGCGGCTGCTGGGTACTGTGGAAAGCACAAGCGTTGCGGAGCTGATGGCTGC
>JAQGNH010000283.1 GCA_028291945.1 Betaproteobacteria bacterium | reverse complement strand
GCGCTCGCGGGCAGCGGTCCCATGCGTTCGCTCGCGCTGCCCGATATCCCGACGGCGGTGGAGGCAGGTCTCCCCGGCTATGTCGTCACGTCGTGGTTTGGAATCATCGCGCCTGCGCGCACCCCGGTCGAGCCGATCGCAAAGCTCAACGCGGTGCTCAACAAGGTGATGCGCGAGCGCGATATGCAGGACAAAATCGCAAGCGAAGGCGCGGAGCCGGCGCCTAGCCGGCCCGAAGAGTTCGGGAAGCTCATCGCGAGCGAGCTTGCGGTATGGTCCAAGGTCATCAAAGCAGCGGGACTTTAAGAGTCCATAGCACAATGAACGTTCACCCCCTGCGACGAGCTCAGGACAGGCTTCAACGAGCCCACGGCGATGGGTGGTTCACAGCGGGACTTCAGAGCTATCTCAAAATCCATTCGTGCTGAGCCAGCTACCAATGTGCCGCGGTCGAAGTATGAATGCTGAAGTGTTTTGAGTCGGCCGCGAATAGAAAAGGGAACATCGACATGCCGACCCAACGTATAAGCGCCGACCTCGAGATGCATTACGTCGTGGACGACTACACTGACCCGTGGCGCGATGCGGAGACGATCCTGATGCTGCACGGAAGCAGCGAGAGCGGCGCAGTGTGGTTCGGATGGGTTCCCCACCTTGCGCGCCATTTTCGCGTGGTGCGCCCGGACATGCGCGGCTTCGGCGGATCCACGCCCATGCCGCGCGATTATCGCTGGGCGCTCGACGACGTCGTCGATGATTTCGCGAGCCTCATGCGCGAGCTTCGTATCGAGCGCTTCCATCTCGTCGGCGCAAAGATAGCGGGCACCATCGCGCGCCGCTTTGCTGCGCGTTTCCCCGAGCGTGTCCGTACTCTCACGCTCGTCGGAACGCCGCCGCCGCGGCGGGACCACAAGCCTGGCGTTCTTCCGGCGTGGCTTGAGCAGATCGAGCGCGAAGGCGTGGAGAGCTGGGCGCGCGCCACGATGTCGGGCCGTCTCGGCAGCGAGTTTCCAGGCGCAGGCTTCGAGTGGTGGGCAAAATTGATGGGGCGCACGCCGCTTTCGACTGCGCTCGGCTTCGTTTCGACCATACCGGGCTGGGATATCGCGGACGACCTGCCGCGTATCGCATGCCCGACCCTCGTTATCACCACGGAAGGCAGCGCGCTCGGTTCAGTGGACGAAGTGAAAACCTGGCAGCAAAGGATCCCCCGCTCGACGCTGCTCGCGCTGCCGGGCGATTCTTTTCACGTTGCGGCTACGGATCCCGATCGGTGTGCAGAGGCGACGCTAAAATTTATTTCGAGCGTGACGAAAGGATCTGCGAGCTGAGCTACGAGGAGTCGCACTCTGGAAGGCAGTGCGTCGCCCGTTACGTGCGCTCCTCCTGGATCGCGCCGAGCGCAATGTTCTGTTCGATTTCGGCGCGTATGTAGTCCGCATGTGATCGGCCTCGTGCGTTGAGCCTCAATCCACGATGCGCTTTGCATGACTATGGGCCTCGTGTTACGGTCCTTCGCTTGCCTTAGCTTTTGCAAATATTCCACATGGTGTTTTTCTGCTCCGTCGGTAAGATTTTTTCGCTCGCCGCGTGTGCCTGCGCGGCGCTCCTGCCTGTTGCCGTGCTCGCTCAGACCGCGACACCGCCCTATCCGGTCAGGGTGGTGCGCGTGATCGTGCCATTTCCGCCGGGCGCCGGCGTCGACATCGTCACCCGCATCGTGGTCCCGAGGATGGCCGAATCCCTGGGTCAGTCTTTCGTGGTCGACAACCGGGGCGGCGCGGGCGGGATCGTCGGCACCGAGCTCGCGGCCAGATCACCTGCTGACGGGTATAACCTGTATGTAGGTGGTACAGCGCTGATCGTCACGCCATTGATGGGCAAAGTCCCATACAGTGCGCGCGACCTCGCTCCGATCTCGCGTATCGCTTCGGTGCCGTTCATCCTGGTCGTGCACCCGACCATGCCCGTCAAATCGCTCCGGGATCTCATCGCGCTCGCGCGCGCCAAGCCTGGCGCGATCAATTACGCCTCTACTGGAAATGGAACCACTCCGCATCTCACGACCGAGCTTTTTCGGCAAGTGGCGAAAATCGATATCACGCACGTGCCGTACAAGGGGAGCGCTCCGGCGCTTACCGATCTTCTCGGCGGGCACGTCGATATGTTCTTCTGCAACATGCTGTCTGCGACACCGCACGTGAGCAGCGGCAAGCTGCGCGCGCTCGCTGTGAGCAGCCTTCAACGCTCGCCGGTCGTGCCGCAAGTGCCCACGGTCGCCGAGTCCGGCTTTCCGAATTTCGAGACCGTCACGTGGTTCGGACTCATGGCGCCGACCGGCGTGCCGGAGTACGTCGTGGCGAAGTTGCGGTCCGAAGTGGTGAAGGCGCTCCGCCGCGCGGACGTACAGTCGGAGCTTGCGGGGCAGGGTGCATCGCCGACGATCGACAGAGGGCCTGATGACATGGCCAACTACATGAAGGCCGAGACGGAAAAATGGGGTAAGGTGATCAGCGCGCTCGGCCTGAGAGCGCAGTAGCGATAGCGGATTAGGAGGTCACGTGGAGCTCGGACAGACATTAGCGGAATACGTGAAGCGCGTAACGCTCGACAAGGTGCCGCAGCGGGACATCGACGTTGCGAAGCTCGCGATCCTCGATCAGGTCGGCGTCGCGCTCGCCGGGATCGGCGAGGATCCCGGCGTCAAAGTGCAGGCGATGGTCGATCGATGTACCGCGAACGAAGCGACTGTTCTCGGCACCCCTCGAAAGACATCGACGTGGCTTGCAGCGCTCGTCAACGGCACGCTCGGGCATACGCTGGACTTCGACGACTGCTCGAGCTTCGGCCACCCGAGCGTGGTGCTCGTTCCAGCGATGCTGGCGACCGGCGAAACCCAGGACCGCAGCGGACGTGATCTGCTCGAAGCGTACATTGCGGGCTACGAGATCGGGGAAGCGCTTTCACGCATCGTACCCAGGCGTCCTGACCAGTTTCACGGCCTGCACAGCACCGCGATGTTCGGTACGCTGACCTCGGCCACGGTGTCGGGGAGACTGCTGGGACTCGATGAATCGCAGCAGCGCCATGCGTGGGGAATCGCGGCCTCGCAGTCGGGCGGGATCACCGGCAACTTCGGCACGCACACGAAACCCCTGCACGGCGGCATCGCGTCTCAGGCCGGCGTCATAGCTGCGGAGCTTGCACTCAGTGGATTCGAGTCGAACCCCGATGCGCTCGATGCACCCCTCGGATACATCTACAGCGTCGTCGCTGCCGGAAGGATGGAGGGCGTCGACGCAGGCAAGGCCACAGCGGGCCTTGGACAATGGCACATCGCAGATACCTGGCGGCTCAAGAAGTACCCGTGCGGATACATCGCTCAGGGCGCGATCGATGCGGCGTTGCGGTTTCGTGAACAGAGCGGATTGCGGCTCGAGGACATCACGTCCGTCGAAATCCGTGTGCCGCACCTTCAGCCTTACTTCCGCGTTAGGCCCGTAGGGGAGTTCTCAGGGAAGTTCGGCTACGAGTACCCGGTGGCATGTGCAATCCTCGACGGCGAAGTGATCAAGAAGACATTCTCGGACGCAGCGTTCAATCGCGCGGAGTTGAAGCGTCATCTCGGTAAGTTCAAGACGCTTGAAGACCCGCACTCGAAGTCGAAGGGGCCTTTCGGCGTGCTGGTGATCGAAGCCAAAGGAAAAACGATCGAGCAACCGATCGAAATACCGCTCGGCGACGCAAAACGGCCCGTCCCGCCGGCACAGGTCGTCGAGAAGTACGTGCGCAATGCCGCTGAGGTCGTCGGACCGGAGGTGGCTAAGCAGACAGCGCAAATGCTGCTGAAGATCGAGACGCTCTCCAGCATCCGGCCCGTGCTCGACTTGCTGGCGAAGCGCGCGTAAGGACGCTCTGATCAGGGTCACCATTCATTGCGAGCCGCCTGTTTCGGTTCGAAACTGCATGGATCAGCAACGTTATTATTCGGCTCTGCTTACTCCAACCCGAGCTCCGCGAGCGCAGTGGCGAGCTTCGCCTGGATTTTGGTGTCGGTCAGCGGATGCGTCGCCAGCCACGCGCGGCTGGAGAAACCCGGCTGCAGCGCGCGAATTTCCTCTGCTTCCCACATCGCGGACGCTTTATTGCCGGCTCCGATTTGTGATGCTGCCATGTACACGTGTGCTTCGAGATTGACGGGATTGCGTAACAGCGCGTGCTCGAGATTGAGCCGCGCCTGCTCGAGATCGCCGAGACCAAAATAC
>JAQGNH010000319.1 GCA_028291945.1 Betaproteobacteria bacterium | reverse complement strand
GAATCCCGGTCCGGCGGAAAATTGCTCTCGAACATGCAGCGCTCGGGTCCGAACTTGTCGATGCAATGCTCGAACAGCGGTCCCCAGCTCTCGGCCAGCTGCTTCGATGATGCGGGTACATCGAGCTTGTCAAAACCGAGGCCGAGATAGGGCATGCCGAGTCCGCCGAGCTTGACGAAGACATTCGCGCATTTGGCCAGTTCCGCGATCGACGAGCGCCACTGCGAGATCGTTTCATCCTTGTGGGTCGTATAGTTTCGCGTCCACGCAATCAGGCCGCCGATATGGTTGAGCACGATCGTCGTATCGGGGAAGGCGCGGGCGAGCTCGGCGAGCTCCAGGATCTGCGGGTGATAGATCATCGCGTCGAAGCTCAGCTTGCGCGGCGCAAGCGCCGCGAAGCCCGCGCGGAAATCGCGATCCTGCATGAGTCCGCGCGGCACGATGTAGCGGGTGGTGTTCAGATCCTCGTCGGAGTCCCACTTGGTGCTGACGCGGATGCCGCGGAAGCGTTCGCCGCCGGCTGCGATTTGAGCATCGAGTACCTGCGCCACCTCAGCGCCAACACTGATGTCCGCTGTGCCGACGATGCCGGCACAGACCAAAGTGCTGCCGTAGTTCCCGCTTGCCGCCATCGCGGCAACGCCGTTCGCGAATTCGACCTCGTCCACCGGCGCCATGAGGACAGGGCCGGTCTTGCGGTAGAAAGATCCGCACTCCACGAACACCGACGCCTTGATGTTGTGGCCGGTTCGCGCGTCGGCCAGGAACTCGTCGATCAGATAGCGATTGCCCCCGCGATCCCACAGATGATGATGCGCATCGATGATGGGCAGGTCGGGTTCGAGAATGTCCTCGCGATGCAATGACCGCCATTTCGCCCTGCTCTTCTGCTGTTCGACGACGGCCGCAGGATCGTTCGGTTTCTGGTCGTCGGTCTTACGCGGTAGCAATTTGGTTGGCATATCTCTTCTCATATCTCTTGAGAACCAGCAAAGCTCTCATTGCGAGGAGCGCAAGCGACGAAGCAATCCCGAGATACAAGCGCCGCAAGGCGCATCGCGGGCAGTTGCGCCCGCGCTGCGTAGATCCTTTTCCATGCGCCACGGGATCGCCACGGCGCCTTTGCCGGCACCTCGCGATGACGGGGTGCCTGCGCCACCACCGAGGACGTTGCGAGCGCATGCGAAGCAATGGCCACGTCATACCACTCCCCGCGATGACCACGTTTCGTTCGTCCTGAGCGTCGCAACTGCGACACGGTCGAAGGAGAACGCAACGGACTCTCGCGATGACGTAGTGCGTGCCCTACATCTGCAAGACCTCGGCGCCCGGAGCGGCCTCGAGCTCGCAGGCGTTCGCCGTCATGGCGAGCATGCTGTAATACCCAATCACGCCGGTCAGCTCGACGAATTGCTCATCGCCGAAGCGCGCCTGCAGCGCTTTCGCGCTCGCATCATCCACACGATGCTTGCGAATGAGATTGCGCGTGAAGTCCACGATCTGCGCATCCTCCGTCGGCATGCCGCGCGAGTGCTTCTCACGAATCGCAGTGATGGTTGCTTCCGGCACACCCTGCCGGCGGGCCGAACCCGTCTGCGCACCCCATACATAGACCGCGTCGAACTCGCGCGCGACAGTCATGGCGGCTAGCACCCGCACCCGCATGTCGAGTGAACCCTCGAAGCGCACATAGCCGCCCACATTCACCATATGGCTGGCGAGCTGCGGGCAGTGCAGCAGCATCGTGAAGGGTCCCTGAATCGCCCCGCGGCTCTTGGTGACTGCGTCCGCGATAGGCTGATCTTTCGGTGCCAACTGCGCCTTGCTGGTAATGGGCTTAAGCCTTGCCATGATCATCCTCCCGTCGACAAATTTCCGTAGTTACGTCCCCGCTTTATTCCTGCCCGCCGATCAAGCCGCACGGCGCGACACCTTGTAGAGTCTGTCCGCATTGTCGACCAGCACCTGGCGGCGCTCGTTCTCGGGGATACCCTCGAAACAGCGTGCAATCGTCTGGCGGCTTTCCGGCCAAGTGGACGTGGCCTGGGGAAAGTTCGTGCTCCAAAGAAGATTGTCGAGGCCGATGTGATAGCGCGTCTTCAATCCCGTCGAATCGAACCATCCGACCAGATGACATTGCCGCTTGAAGAGCGCCGACGGCAACAAGTCGTAGCCCTCGGTGTGCAGGCGCTGACGCTCGAACTGATGGTCGGCGAGCTCGAGCTCGTACGCGCCCCACGCAAGTGATGTTTCAGCGAACACGACCTTCAGTTTTGGAAAGCGCTCGAGTATCCGCGAATAGAGAAAGTTCGCGATCACCAGCACGGTACTCACGGGGCGCGTGATCGCTTCCATGGCGGCAGCGACTTCCGGCGAGAAGCCCGAATACGGCGGGAACTGGATGTCGCGCGTCGCGCCCGCGTGGAAGCACAACGGCACATCGAGGTCCTGACACGTTGCCCAGAGGGGATCGTAAACGGCTTCGTTGATGTGCGGCAGCTCGCGCAGCATCATCGGCACCGATGGCATGACGACGCCGCGATGGCCCTTCGCCACAGAACGCTTGATCTCGTTCACCGTGGCCTCGATCGGCGCCAACGGGACGATGCACTGGGGAATGAAGCGCGGGCTCGCAGCGGCCCACTCCTCGATCAACCAGTCGTTGTACGCCTGCACGCAAGCAAGCTCGAGCTCCGCGTCGGCGAGACGGCCGAAGGTTTCACCCGCGCGCCCTGCGACCGACGGATAGAGGACTGAATAATCGACGCCATCGACATCCATCGCGGTTAGACGTTCGTTAGGCACGTACGCGATGCGCGGCACTTCCTCCCAGCGCTGCGGCTCCCGGGCGCGATCGGGCATGGCGGCACCTGCGAGTGCGACACCCGGCAGATCGACTTGCTTTCCGTCGACGACCCAGCGCTCGGTGCCATCGGTCTGGCGCTCGACGTGCGGTATGCGATCGCCCCACTTTGTTTTCGACATGCGCCGCGTCCACACTTCGGGATGCTCCTGCACGTGATCGTCGACGCTGATAAATCCGTATTTGAGTTGCATGGCGGCTGCCCCCTCCCTAACCCTCCCCCGCACGCGGAGGAGGGAATGTTTGTTTCTCCCTATCCATCCCCCGCGAGCGGAGGAGGGAATTGTTTCTTCTCCCTATCCCGCGCTCCTTGCAGAGGAGGGAACGCTCGTCCTTGCGATAATTGTCCTGCTACTTCCTTATGCGAGGTTGTAGACACGCATCGCGTTACCGTACGTCAATTGATTGCGCTCGTCCTGCGGCACGCCCTTCAACGTTCGCTCGACGAACTGCCGCGACTCGGGATACGTCGACGTCGAGTGCGGAAAATCCGATTCCCACATGATGTTGTCCATGCCGATCAGGTGGCGCAGCTCGATGCCGGCGCGTTCGTACCAGAAGTTCATGCTGATCTGGCGCTTGAAGAGCTCGCTCGGCCGCGTGACGATCCCCTGCGTCCACAGATGGCGGCGCTCCCATTCGTGATCGCAGGTTTCGAGCATGTAGTTCACCCAGCCGATGCCAGTCTCGGCGCACACCCAGCGCAGGCGCGGGAAGCGATCCAGCACGCCCGAGAATATGAGATTGGGGACGAACTGCGCCTGGTTGGCGAACCCGCCCGCCGGCCCCATGGCCTGTCCCTGGTTGGGCGTGAAACCCTTCCAGCGCGGCACTCTGAGGGCTATGCCTGCGCCCGCATGCCAGTGGATCGGCACGCCGAGGTCCTGGCACGTGGCCCACAGCGGATCCCACCACGGGTCGTTGAAATGCTTGAGGCCCGGACGCACCATGCTCGGCTCCGCCACCATCATGATGCCGCGATGGCCTTTCTTGACGGCGCGCCGCGTTTCCTGTGCAGCAGCCTCGACGCCGCTGAAGTACGGAATGATCGCGAGCGGAATGTAACGATCGCTCTGCTCGCGCCACTCCGCGAGTGCATCGTTGTACGCCTGCACGCATGCGAGCTCGAACTCGGCGTCGCCCTGGAAAAACGTACCGCTCTGCACCGGATCGTTCGGGAACAGCACCTCGCCGTCGACGCCGTCCCGGTCCAGCGCCTTGAGTCGCTCGATCGGGTCGTACACGACCGATGGCACCTCCTCCCAGCGCTGCGGAAAGGTCTTGCGCTCCGGATCGCTCATCACCGTGGGACAGTTCACCGTGCCGCGTTCACCGACCACCTTGCCGTGCACGAACCAGCGTTCCACCGGTTTGTCGGACGCGCGAATCATGTGCGCCTTGTCGGTCGTTTCGCGAACCTCGGGAATCCTGTCGCCGAATTTCGCCTTCGACATGCG
>JAQGNH010000253.1 GCA_028291945.1 Betaproteobacteria bacterium | reverse complement strand
AGGGCGTGATCCCGCCGACACGCATGAGATCGATCATCACGATATCGAGAGAGCCGGCCTCGAGCATGTGTTTGAACGGCGTCGGGCCGAACGTGTACTCGCCTCCTGCAATCGGCGTCGACAAGGCGTCGGCGACACGTGCAATCCCATCATAATCGTCGTGGCGAGTTACGTCTTCAAGCCAATAGAGATTGACATCTTCCAATCGGCGTCCGATGTCGATCGCCTGGTGCACGCTCCAGCGCTGGTTGATGTCGCACATCAGATCGATGTCGGGGCCTATGGCTGATCGGATCGCGCGGGCGCGTTGGACTTCGACGGCCGGCCTGCCGTTCTCGGGCAAGGCGAGCTGCATCTTCATCTGACGGAATCCTTTTTCCGCGAGCCGCGGCGCCGCCTCGGACACGTGCGCGAGGCTGTAGCTGCGCATGAGCGCGCCGCTCGCGTAGGTCGGCGCGTGCCCTCGGTGACCGCCGACGAGCTTCGCCAGCGGAAGGTTCGCGACTTTGCCTTTGATATCCCACAACGCCAGATCGATCGCGGCCAGCGCAGATGCGTAGATGCCGCCCGGTCCGACTTTGTCTTCGACCGTGCGGACCTTCGCGAGAACCGCTTCGATGCTGAGCGGGTCGGCTCCGATGATGAGAGTCCCGAGCTGGTCGAGCATGCTCTGCAAGGTCGCCGTCATGGGGCTGCCATAAAAGCCGCCGTAGTACGTGAGGCCGACGCCTTCCAGCCCCTGGTCCGTCATCATGCGCAGCGTGACGATGTCACGCGTGGCGCCGGGCGCGACAGGTCCGCCGGCAAGCGGCTCTTGCGCGGGCAGACGCACGATTTGTGTATGGAGTTTAGTGATCTTCATCGTTTGTGACGCGCAGAGTGTTTTGAATCAAGCAGGTCAAGGATAACGCACGCTGACGATTGGCGGCTCTCAATTACGGATTGTCGTAGACCGCTAAATCAACTCGGAGACCGGATCTACCGCGCTTGTAACCAACGCCTGAGTGCCACGATTGCCCAGATCGCTTCGACGACGCCGAACGGCCAGGCGCCTTGAAAGAAACCATACAATGATCCTAAAACGGATGCGCCGGCGAAGCCGAGGATGAACCAAGCACTTCGATGTTCCAACGCATAGCAGACAAGCATCGCGGTTACGGAGAACAGGCCGAATGCAGTGAGCGGATCCATGGGATCAATACTAATGGCATTGCGAGGAACGCTGGGGCGAAGCGATTTCGTTACGAACGTTGACGTGCGAATCGGATCGCCTTGCTAGCTCCTCGCGATGACACTTTCGGTTACATCGCCTTGCCTCGGAACCGGCGTAACGGCTCAACAGTAGCGGTCAGCCAGCGTTCTCCTGCTGGACGGGAGTGCGCGTCTCGCTTGCGGGCGAGTACGCGTTTACATCAGGTCGATTGATTCAGCTTCAGCGAATAGTATTCCTGCAGAAACTGGTTCAACAGCATGGTTGCGTCTTTGCTGATTTCCACGATTTTGGTGCCGAGGCACGTGTCATTGATGTGTCTGATTTCGATTTTGCAGAGCAGAACCTTTTCGGGATAGAGCTCGCACTTGAGCTCGAGTATCTGACCCGGGTAGAAGAATTCCTGGTTGCTCATAATGAAGAATCCGCCCGTGCTGAAATCTTCGATGAGACATGGCAAGGGCGTCGTGCCATCGAGGAGGGTCGCACGCCGGCTTACCTTCACCCGGCGCTCCGTGCGTCGTTCATGCGATTTTTTTTGTGGGTTCGCCATCGTGTCTTTTTCTATCTGATTAAAGATCTGTGCTCACTGGGAACGAAAGCGGCTGTGTGAGGATCGAGAGGCTCGGCTTGTTTGAAACGTCGGCACTGCCCAGCATCGATGCGTATTCTGCTGCCGGGATCGGTTTGCTGAAGTAATACCCTTGCACTTCGTCGCACCGATGCGCCGTCAGGAATTTCAGCTGCGCCTCCGTTTCCACACCCTCTGCAACGACCCTCAGCTTGAGCGTGTGTCCGAGCGATATGATGGCTTGCGCGAGCAAGCCGTCGTCTCCGTCATTCTTGGCGCCGATTCGGTTCACGAATGATTTGTCGATCTTGAGCGTGTCGATGGGAAGGCGTCTCAAATAGCTGAGGCTCGAATGGCCTGTCCCGAAATCATCGACCGACAAGCGCACGCCCAGAGATTTGAGCCCCTGCAGGATGGCAATTGCGGCTTCGACGTCATGCATGACCATGCTTTCGGTCAGCTCCATCTCGAGGTGCCGGGGATTGAGCCCTGTTTCAGACAGAATCTGCCGCACCGTGTTCACGAAGTTCTCCTGCGTGAACTGACGCGCGGATACGTTGACGGACACGGTGACCGGAGCGAGCCCCGCATCGTGCCACGTGCGGTTCTGCATGCACGCTTGGCGCAGCACCCACTCGCCGATAGGCACGATGAGCCCGGTCTCCTCGGCGATCGGGATAAAACGGTCAGGAAAAACGAGGCCCCATTGAGGATGCTGCCAGCGCACCAGGGCTTCCGCGCCGACGATACGACCGGTCGCGAGCTCCACCTTGGGCTGGTAGTGCAGCAACAGCTCGTTGCGCTCGAGCGCTCGCCGCAGACTGTGCTCCAGCGCGAGGCGCTCGTTGACGAGCGCGTTCATTTCCGAGGTGTAGAACTGGAAAGTGTTGCGACCCCGCTCCTTCGCTCGATACATGGCGGCATCGGCATTCTTGAGCAGCGTGTCGACGTCCGCTCCGTCCTGCGGGTAGATGCTTACACCCGCACTGCAGGTGATGCACAGCTCCTGGTCGCCGATGGTCATCGGCTCGCTGACTTTGCCGAGGATCCTCTGCATCGCACGGAAGATGACGTCCTCTTTCGTTTGATCGTTAAGGATGAGCACGAATTCATCGCCGCCAAGGCGCGCCACGGTATCGCCGTCGCGCACGGTCGCATGGAGTCGCTCCGCGATCGTGGCGAGGAGTTTGTCACCCTGGCTGTGGCCGAGCCCTTCGTTGATGATCTTGAAGTGGTCCAGGTCGAGGAACACCACGGCGACGGGGTGGACGTTACGCTGCGCGAAGACAGCCTGCTTGAGACGATCGTGGAGCAGATTGCGATTTGGCAATCCCGTGAGCGCATCGTAGTTCGCATGATGCTCGAGCTCTTCCTGATAGCGTTTGCGCTCGATGGAATATTGCATGGAGCGCACCAGCAGCTCACGCTCCAGAGAGCCTTTGAACAGATAGTCCTGCGCCCCGGCCTTCACGGCCGAAAGCGCGAGGGCGCGGTCGTCGTTGCCCGTCAGCACGATGATGGGGACCTTCGGCGAATGGGCATACACTTTCGCGAATGTTTCGAGTCCATGGCTGTCGGGAAGCGAAAGATCGAGCAGCAGCAACTCGACTTTGCCCGCTGACAGCATCTCCATGCCGCGCGACAGCCGGTCGGCGCAGTGCAGGCGGAACGGCGCAACCGGTTCCTCCGCCAGCATCTCCTGCAGCAGACGCGCGTCGCCGGGATTGTCCTCGATCAGCAGGACGTTGAAGATCTCGCTCATTGCTTGGCTGGAGGCAGTGTGACGACGGTCAACCAGAAGCGATCGATCGATTGAACGACCACGATGAACTTATCGAGGTCGACCGGCTTGGTGACGTAACAATTCGCGTGCAGGTCGTAGCTTCGGAGCACGTCCTGCTCAGCTTTTGAAGTGGTCAGGACGACAACCGGGATCTGTTTCAGGCGGTCATCGGTTTTGATCTCCAACAGGACCTCGCGGCCATCCTTCCTCGGCAGGTTCAAATCGAGCAGGATGATGTCCGGGCGCGGCGCGTTCGCGTGCCGTCCTTCGCGCCTCAGAAACTCGAGCGCTTCGACGCCGTCCTTGGCCCAGTGGAGGTTGTTGTAGACCTTGCCCTCCTTGAGCGCTTCCTTGGTCAGCCGCACGTCGCCGGGATTGTCTTCGACGATGAGAATCTCGATCGGCGGCGCGAGTTCTTCTTCAGCCATTCGCGGGTCTCCCTGTCATTGGCAGCGTGAAATAGAAGCAGCTTCCCCCTTCTGCTCTGGATTCGACCCAGATGCGGCCCCCATGGCGATCCACGACCTTCTTGCAGATCGCCAGCCCGATTCCCGTGCCTGGATACTCGGATTTGATGTGCAGCCGCTGGAACACCATGAAGATGCGTTCGAAGTACTGCGGCTCGATGCCGATGCCGTTGTCCTTGACGGCGAAGAGCCACGTCTGATCTTCCTCTTTTGCACTGATATGGACTGCCGGCGCCGGCTTGCCACGGAACTTGATTGCATTGCCGATCAGGTTCTGAAAGAGCTGCACGAGTTGTGTACCATCCGCGGCAACCGTTGGCAGCGCATCATGCGTGACCACGGCGCGGTTGGTTTCGACCGTGGAACGAAGATTCGTAAGCGCCTTGACTAAGACCGCTTCGCAGTCGGTGGGCTTCAACTGCTTGCCATGCGTTCCGACGCGCGAATAGGCGAGCAGGTCTTCTATCAACTGCTTCATGCGAGCCGCGCCGTCGACGACGAAATCCATGAACTCCCTTGCGTCGCTGTCGAGCCGCTCCCCATACCGTCGAACGATGAGCTGCGTGTAGCTCGAAATCATCCGCAGCGGCTCCTGCAGGTCGTGGGATGCGACATAGGCGAACTGCTCGAGCTCGGAGTTGGACCGCGCAAGCTCCTGCGCTTTACGCGTCAGGCTCTCGTTCGCTTCGCGCAGCGCGGCTTCCGCCTGGCTGAGCGAATCGATTAAGCCTTCAATGTTGTTCGCCATGTTGTTGAAAGCCTCGGCCGCCGATCGCACCTCAGGCGCCCCGGCCGCCGCCACCCGCACGCTATGGTCGCCGCGGCTGAAACGGTCTGCGCCAACCGCGAGCATGCGCAGCGTTCCGAGGTTGCCGCGGAATATGAGCCAGATGATCTGCAGCATCAGGATCAGGATCGCGACGACGATCTGCAGTTGGCGCACGAACTGCGCCCACAGTCCGTTGATCGCTGGCACCGGGGTCATTTCGCCGTGCAGCGTGCCGTAGTGTGCGCCGCCTGCATCGACGTTGAGGCTGGCATCGACGTGCTCAATGGGCACCAGCGCCGCGAACCAGGCAGGCGCCTGGCGTGGCGCCGAACGATCGGCAGCGATGAGTTTGCGGCCCTTTTCGTCCGTCCAGGTGAGCTCTGCGATGTCGAGCTTTCGCACCTGGTTATTGAGCAGCTGATGTATTGCCGCGTAGTCGCCGAGAACCGCCTGATCGGCAACGAGCGGCGCCAGAAACTCGAGTGTTTCTTTGACCTCACGCTGCTGCCGGGCGGAGTGCTCCGTTGCGCCTTCGACGGCGAGGAGGTAGTTCTGAATCATTCCGCCGAACAGGATCGCGAATCCCACCGCTGCCATCAGGCGCGGGATCAGACCCCATTTCGACCACACGTTCCAGGTGGGCCGGCTTGCTTCCAATGTGCTCCCTTTGCGGCTTCGTATGTTTTTTGCCGCGCGCTAACATACTTGCCCGTAAGAGAAATTGCGGTGACGCGCATCACGACCGAGGAAGATCGCACGTACCGCGAAGGTATGGCTGAGAGGCCA
>JAQGNH010000244.1 GCA_028291945.1 Betaproteobacteria bacterium | reverse complement strand
TCGCGCAGAAAAGGAACCCATCGGGTTTCAGCAGCTCGCTGCAGGCGTGTACTGTCGCACCCGGATCCGGCACGTGTTCCAGGAGCTCCATGCATGTCACGACGTCGTAGCGCTGGGGCCGGGTGCGCGCGAGCTCTTCTGCGGACGCTTTAATGTACTCTACCTTCAGGCCAGACTCGAGCAGGTGCAACTGAGCAACCTTGAGCGGCTTGTCAGCCAGGTCAATTCCCGTTACGTCGGCGCCACGACCCGCCATCGCTTCAGTCAGTATGCCGCCGCCGCAACCGACGTCCAGTACCGCCTTTCCGCTGAGTGCAGCGATACCGTCTATGTAGTCAAGCCGCAGTGGATTGATGTCGTGGAGGGGTTTGAACTCGCTTTCGCGATCCCACCAGCGGTGCGCCAGCTGGCTGAATTTCTCAAGCTCGAGCGGGTCGACGTTCATCGCGGGATCGGGAACCATAGCTGGGATTGACGTGACATTCGCGGGCAATGCTACTGAAAGCGCGAACGAGGCATGCAGGATTTTACTGGGTTCCGAGTCGTATCATGCGATCTTGTCTTTCCAGTGAGCTGCTTTCAGGCGCAGCTCCCGTTCGTCGATGCCCTGCAGATGCCGATCTTCCACGCGCAGCTCGCCATCAACCCAGACGTGGCTGACATGTTCCCGGCCGGCGGCGTACACGACATGCGATGCTGGATCGTAGCAGGGCGAGAGCTCGATCGCTGACAGGTCAATCGCCGCGATGTCGGCGCGCTTGCCGGGTACGAGTGAGCCGATGCGTGCATCCAGCCCTAAAGCCTTTGCGCCTGCAAGTGTCGCCATGTGCAGCGCTTCATGTGCTCCGAGAGCAGTCGGATCCCCGCTGGCGGCCTTGGCTAGTAGCGCCGCATGGCGCATCTCGTTCAGGAGGTCAAGCCGGTTGTTGCTGGCAGCCCCGTCCGTACCGAGGCCTACGTTGATGCCTTTCTCCAGCATGCCTGCCACCGGCGCCACGCCGCTCGCGAGCTTGAGGTTCGAGGATGGACAGTGGGCCACGCTGCAGCCGTGCCGGGCGAGAGACGCAATCTCATGCGGTTCGAGGTGCACCGCGTGCACGGCGATCAAAGTGGGGCCCAGCAGACCCGCACGCTGCAAACGCTGGATTGGGCGTACCTGATGCGTTGCGACACTTTCCTGAATTTCTTCTTTCGTTTCGTGTAGATGAATCTGAATCGGAATGTCGAGCTCGGCGGCGTAGGTTGCAACGCGTTCGAGCGTAGAGTCAGAAACGGTGTATGGCGCATGCGGCGCCATGCAGAACGATACCAACGGTTCATCACTGAGCGCATCACGCATGGCCAGCCCCTTGGTCAGGTAGTCGCCCGCATCGCTCGCGTAGGGTGAGGCCATTTCTATCACGATGATGCCGATCGAGGCGCGCATTCCCGCTTGAAGGGCAGCGTCTGCTGCGGCTTCTGGAAAGAAATACATATCGGCAAAGCACGTGATGCCTCCGCGCAGCATCTCGGCGCAAGCGAGCAGAGTGCCGTCATGAACAAACGCGGGCGACACCATGCGGCTTTCGACCGGCCAGATGTAGTTGCGCAGCCAGTCCATCAACGTCTTGTCATCCGCCAAGCCGCGAAGCAGAGTCATCGCGGCATGCGTGTGAAGATTGACAAGGCCGGGGATCAGCACGTGATCGTGTAGCGTCAGATGGCGTTTGGCCGTGTACGTGGACGCGATTTGGGACGTGGGTGCGAGCGCAATCACCTCGCCTGCGGTTACAACGAGGGAATGCCTGTCGAGGACGACCCCAGCGGGTTCGACAGGAATGATCCAGCGCGCGTCAATGATCGTATCGGCAGATTTCATTAACGCTTTATGCCATAAAAAAAGCCCTGCCGAAGCAGGGCTTTTCGAAGATGCCGCTGCCGCTTAGGGCTTTGGCTTGGGTGCGGGTTCGCCTTCCGGCTTGCTGGCCTCGGGCTTGGCAGCGGGTTTCTTGGCCGGAGCGGGCATCACACCTACAGCTTCCACCGTGACGCGCCGGTTCGGTGCAAGACACTCGATGAGCTGTTTACGCTTCATCTTGTTCGAGCAGAACTTGGTCACTGGTATGGGCTGTTTGGGGCCTTTTCCTTCCCAGAAGATCAGCTTCGGATCGACGCCCTTGCTGACGATGTAGTCTTTGACCACCACTGCGCGACGCTCCGAGAGACGCTGGTTGTAGCGCAGGCTGCCGATGCGGTCGGTATGACCCGTCACGATAAGGGCACCGAGAGTGACAGGTTTCAGGTCTGTCATGAACTCATCGAGCTCTTTCACGTTGTCTGGAGTCATTTCCGCCTTATCGAACGGCATCCCTTGCAGTTCGATCTTGCGCTCGACATTCAGCATTTCCGGCTTCGCCTCAGGCTTCGGCTTTGCTTCAGGCTTCGGCGCGGGTTTGGCTGCGGGAGCTGGAGCAGGCTTCGGCGCGGGTTTCGGAATGAGATCCGGATCGCACTCGGCGATTGCCAGAGCGGGTGTCCACTGGCTGGTTCGGACGCACACACCCGCACCGATGGCACGCACGACGCCGCCTTGCGTGTCAGTCAGGTAGCCATCCAACCGTTCTCCGGTTGCCGCGAACCCCGTCGCGGGCAAGAGCGCCGCGCATGTGGCCACGGTCGCAAGGGTGATCCGAAATGCTGAACTCATATTCTTGTTCCTCCTGATTACGATGAAGTAAGGCCGCTTAATGCAGAACCCAAAAAAGAATCTCCCCAGGGTTCAGTTAATATCACAATGGTAATGTCAAAGCAAACATGCCGAAATCATAACATGGTCTGGAAGAAAAAAGCATAGGCGCTTGTTGCTAAAATGAAACATTACATGAAGTTGGATTTCATCGTGCGCGCTGCGCCTCGCCTTCCCGAACCCTGCTTCTGTCATGCGAGCGGCATGCCCAGCACGCGCGTGACCACCGTGAGATGAGCAGCCCGTAGGCGTGCTCCTGTTTCGTTGCTCCAGCCGTGTCGCATGTGTGAGCGGCGCTGACTCTCGATAGTGCCCGCGCGGCTTCAGGCGTACGGCCTCAGCAACTTTTGCGCCTGCCAAAGCGCCGACTTGATACGGTCGCGTCCATCGTTGCTAAGCGCGTCCTGCACCTACCTTTTTCCTCCACTAGTGAAGCTGGGGACGCGAGCGTTGCGCATGGTAAAATTGACACTTTTTAGCTTCCTGAAAAACGGTTTTTACGTATAACTAATGGATCAAGTCGCAAAAGAAACACTGCCGGTAAGCCTCGAGGAGGAGATGAGGCGCTCGTACCTCGACTACGCGATGAGCGTCATCGTCGGACGTGCGCTTCCTGACGTTCGGGACGGATTAAAACCGGTGCACCGGCGCATCCTCTTCGCAATGCATGAAGCAAACAACGTCTGGAACCGCCCTTATGTAAAGTGCGCTCGTGTCGTCGGTGACGTGCTCGGCAAATACCATCCTCATGGGGACGCTGCTACCTATGAGGCGCTGGTGCGCATGGCGCAGGATTTCTCGATGCGCTATACGCTCATCGATGGGCAGGGTAATTTCGGTTCGATAGACGGCGACTCTGCCGCGGCCTATCGGTATACCGAATGCCGGCTCGAGAAGATCACCTCGGACATGCTGGCCGACATCGACATGGAGACCGTCGATTTCGTGCCGAATTACGACGGCAAAGAGCGCGAACCGGTCACGCTGCCGACGCGGCTTCCGAACCTGCTCGTGAACGGCTCTTCAGGCATCGCGGTCGGCATGGCGACCAATATCCCGCCGCACAACCTGTCCGAAATAATCAACGCCTGCCAGGCGCTCCTCAAAAACCCGCAGCTTTCAATCGATGAGCTGATCGAGATCGTGCCGGCCCCGGACTTTCCAACGCGCGGCGTCATATATGGGGTCAGTGGCGTCAGGGAGGGGTATCGAACCGGTCGCGGCAGGATCGTCATGCGCGCTCGCACGCATTTCGAAGAGGCTGACAAAGGCGGCCGCATGTCGATCGTGATCGATGAGCTCCCGTATCAGGTCAATAAGGCGAATCTGCTCATGCGTATCGGTGAGCTCGTGCGCGAGAAGAAGATCGAGGGCATATCGGATATCCGGGACGAATCCGACAAAAGGGGTATGCGCGCGGTGATCGAGCTGAAGCGCGGCGAAGTACCCGACATCATCCTGAATCGGCTGTGGAAGGAAACGCAGCTGCAGGACACCTTCGGCATGAATATGGTCGCGCTCGTGGATGGCCAGCCGCGGCTGCTGAATCTCAAGCAATTTCTCGACGCCTTTCTGCGCCATCGGCGGGAAGTCGTTACGCGCCGCACCGTTTACGAGCTGCGGAAGGCACGTGAACGCGGCCATATTCTCGAAGGCCTGGCAGTTGCGCTTTCCAACGTGGACGAAGTCATTGCGCTCATCAAGGCGGCCGCGAGTCCCGCCGAAGCAAAAGTACAGCTCATGGCGCGCGTGTGGCGTTCGACTATGGTCGAAGAAATGCTGGCGCGAGGGGGCGGGCCGATCTCCCGTCCGGAAGGCATATCCCCCGAATATGGTCTGCATCCGCAGGGCTACAAGCTCTCCGACGTACAGGCGCAGCGCATCCTGGAAATGCGCCTGCAGAACCTGACGGCACTGGAGCAGGACAAGATCGTCGCCGAATATCGGGAGACCATGCAGAAAATCGTGGACCTACTCGACATTCTTTCGAATCCCGCACGCGTCACTCGCATCATCTCCGATGAGCTCGATGAGATCAAAAAGCAGTACGGGGACGAGCGGCGCAGTGAGATCGTGACGACGACGCAGGATCTGGAAACGGTCGACTTCATTACGCCTGAGGATGTGGTGGTCACGATTTCGCACGGCGGCTACATGAAGTCACAGCCCGTTGCGGACTATCGCGCTCAGAAGCGCGGCGGGCGCGGACGGCAGGCTACGACGACTAAGGAAGACGATTTCGTCGAGAAGCTTTTCATCGCGAACACACATGACTACATCCTCTGCTTCTCCAATCGGGGACGCATTTATTGGCTGAAAGTGTACGAGGTGCCCCAGGGCAGCCGCGCGTCTCGCGGCAAGCCGATCGTGAACCTCGTTCCGCTGATGGAGCACGAGAAAATCACGGCCGTGTTGCCGGTCAAGGAATTCGATGATGAGCATTTCGTGTTCATGGCAACGTCTGACGGCACCGTCAAAAAAACCGCGCTCTCAGCGTTCTCGCGCCCGATGTCGAAAGGAATCATCGCAGTGAATCTCGATGAAGGGGACTATCTCATCGGGGTTGCGCTTACAGACGGCAATCAGGACATCATGCTGTTCTCCGATGGCGGTAAAGCGGTGCGCTTCGCCGAGTCGGAAGTGCGCCCCATGGGCCGTGCAGCGGGCGGCGTGAGGGGCATGCGCCTTGCAGATTCTCAGCACGTCATTTCACTCATCACAGCGAGCGATGAGACGCTTTCGGTATTAACCGCAACACAAAATGGCTATGGGAAGCGCACTGCGATCCAGGATTACACCCGTCACGGCCGCGGCACGCAGGGCATGATCGCTATCCAGTGCAGTGAACGTAACGGCAAACTCGTCGCGGCTCAGCTTGTCAGCGCTGACGATGAGATCATGCTCATCACCACAGGCGGCGTTCTGATCCGCACTCGCGTTTCGGAAATCCGCGAGCTCGGCCGGTCGACGCAGGGTGTTCGGCTCATAAACCTCGGCGACAACGAGGCGCTCGCTGGGTTGGAGAAGATCGTTGAGCCGGAGGAAGTGGCAAATGGCGAAATCGCAAACGGAACTGCAAATGGAAACGACCCTGGCGGTGAGACAGGGAATGGTCTCAACGGCGACGGTGCTCCAGCCGACGACAACGAACCGCAGTGAGATCGTAATGTCACGTGTATTCAACTTCAGCGCAGGGCCGGCCGTCCTGCCCGAGCCCGTCCTGCAGCAGGCAGCACAGGAGATGCTCAGCTGGCATGGCAGCGGCATGTCCGTCATGGAAATGAGCCATCGCGGTGAGGAATTCGTCGCGATTCATGCGCAAGCCGAAGCCGATCTGCGCGAGCTCCTTGCGATTCCCAAGAACTACAAAGTGCTGTTTCTGCAGGGCGGCGCAGCCGCGCAGTTCGCGATGGTTCCCCTGAATTTGCTGCGCGGAAAATCTGTCGCTGACTACATCAGCACCGGTCAATGGTCGAAGAAGGCGATCGGGGAAGCGAAAAAATACTGCAAGGTGAATGTGGCGGCGAGCTCGGAAAGCGAGAACTTCACCTACGTGCCGAAGCAGGCTCAGTGGAAGCTCGATCCCGGTGCTGCCTATGTCCACATCACCTCCAATGAAACGATTGGCGGCGTGGAGTTTCACTGGACACCGGATACCGGCAATGTGCCTCTGGTTACCGACGCCTCATCGCATATCCTCTCGCGGCCATTGGACGTGGGCCGCTACGGGTTGATTTACGCAGGCGCGCAGAAGAACATCGGCCCCGCAGGTCTCACGATTGTGATCGTGCGCGATGATCTGATCGGTCACAGCGCGGCGACCACGCCTTCGGTATTCGATTTGAAAGTGCAGGCGGAAAATGACTCGATGTACAACACGCCTCCCACGTATGGCATTTACGTCGCCGGGCTGGTGTTTCAGTGGCTAAAAAAACTCGGCGGCGTCGCTAAAATGGAGCAGACCAACATCGCAAAGGCGAATTTGTTGTACGAGTACCTGGATCAGACCGAGTTTTATCACTCGCCGGTCGCCAAGGAAGATCGTTCGCGCATGAATATTCCATTCACGCTGCGTAGCGAAAAGCTTGACGGCGCCTTTCTCGAGGGCGCAGAAAGCCGCGGGCTCACACAGCTCAAAGGCCACAGGTCAGTCGGCGGCATGCGTGCGTCGGTCTACAACGCTATGCCGATGGAAGGTGTGCAGGCACTGGTCGAATTCATGCGCGAGTTCGAACGCCAGCATGGCTGAGCCGTTCCGGATTCTGACACTCAATACGATCTCCCCGCTCGGCCTCAAACGCTTCGCGTCGGGCAGCTACACGGTCGGCGGGCAGGTTCCTGACCCTGATGCCATTCTGGTCCGGTCGCAGGACATGCATCAGATGGAGATCGCGCGGAATGTCAAAGCTGTCGGCCGAGCGGGCGCCGGCACGAACAACATACCCGTCACCGCTTTGAGCAGGCGCGGCGTACCGGTCTTCAACGCGCCCGGCGCGAACGCGAACGCGGTCAAAGAGCTCGTCATCGCTGCGATGCTCATGGCCGCGCGCAACCTCATTCCCGCAATGACGTTCGCCGCGACTCTAAAAGGCGACGATGCCACACTCCACAAGCTCGTAGAGGACGGCAAGAAGCATTTTGTGGGCACGGAGCTGCCGAAACATACGCTCGGTATCATCGGCCTTGGAAAAATCGGTAGTCTCGTGGCCGATGCCGCCATCAAGCTCGGCATGAACGTGATGGGTTTCGATCCGCACATCACCGTGGACGCCGCCTGGAGCCTTCCTTCACAGGTGCGCAAAGCTCACAGTGTCGAGGAGGTGCTGAAGGGCAGCGACTACGTAACGCTGCACGCGCCGCTCGTCGACTTGACTCGGCACATGATCAATGCCGAAAGGCTGAAGCTGGTCAAGCACGGCGCCATCCTGTTGAACTTCGCCCGCGACGGGCTGGTGGATGAGGTCGCCGTCATGGAGGCCTTGGCCGAGAGGCGGCTGCGGTACTACATGTGCGATTTTCCGACGCAGCGTCTCCAAGGCCGGCCGCACGTCGTGGCACTGCCTCACCTGGGTGCGTCGACGCGCGAAGCTGAAGACAATTGCGCCGTCATGGTGGTCGACCAGGTGCGGGATTTCCTCGAGCACGGTAACATCATCCACGCCGTGAATTTCCCTGAGGTCGTGATGGGCCGCGAAGCGCCGTTTCGGGTCGGCATTGCCAACGCGAACGTACCTAACATGGTGGGGCAGATCTCGACGGCGATGGCGCGAGCGGGGCTCAACATACATAACATGTTGAACAAGTCCCGAGGCGATATGGCGTACACCCTGGTCGACGCAGATAGCGCCGTTCCCCAGACATTGCTTGCGGAGCTCGCGGGCATCAAGGGTGTGCTGTCCGTGCGCTACCTGCCTCAGGAATAAAACGACGCGCCTGCGGTACGATTCGGCGCAGCAGCGGCGCGCTCGGGTGCAGTGTGGTGGGCCGCGCTTTGGACGGGTCTCCGGTTCTCAATGAACGATAAGCTGAAAAATCTGCGCAGCAGAATCGACGCGCTCGACGAAAGGCTGGTGAAGCTGCTCTCGGCGCGTGCCCGCCTGGCGCAACGGGTCGGGCAGGTCAAGGAAGGCAAAGCGGTTTATCGCCCGGAGCGCGAAGCGCAGATATTGCGGCGCATCGCCGATCTCAATCCGGGCCCTCTGGCGGACGAGGCGCTTCAGCGCATCTATACCGAAATCATGTCGGCCTGCCGGTCCCTCGAAGACCAGATGGCGGTGGCGTTCCTGGGCCCGGAAGGGACGTTCAGCCAGGAAGCGGCGCTCAAGCATTTCGGCGGCATGGTTCCAACGGTGTCCTGCGCGTCCATAGATGAGGTGTTCCGAAGCGTCGAAACCGGTGCTGTCGGCTACGCTGTCGTTCCTGTCGAGAATTCGACGGAAGGTGCGGTCGGACGAACGCTGGACCTGCTGCTTTCGACGCCTTCGCGCGTATGCGGCGAGGTCATGCTTGCAATACGCCAATGCCTCATGAGTAGAGGGGCACTTTCCGGTATCAAAAAAGTGTACTCGCACACGCAAAGCCTCGCTCAATGCCAGCAGTGGCTTGCTCGGCATCTGCCGCACGCCGAGAAGGTCCCCGTCGTCAGCAATGCCGAAGCGGCTCGACTCGCCGCACGCGAGCGCGGAGCTGCCGCAATAGCAAGTAAGACCGCGTCCGAGCTTTATGGACTGCAGCTGCTTGCGCGCAACATCGAAGACGAGCCGAAGAATACGACTCGCTTTCTCGTCATGAGCTGTCACGATGCAGAGCTTTCGGGTAGAGACAAGACTTCGCTTATCCTTTCCACGCGCAACGTACCAGGGGCGATGTACGAGCTGCTCACGCCTTTGGAAGCGAATCGGGTCAGCATGACCAAGCTCGAATCCCGGCCTGCGCGTACAGGACTATGGGAGTATGTCTTTTACGTCGATATAGAAGGTCATCGCAAGGACACGAACGTCGGCCTGGCTTTAGCCGAGCTCGAGCGCAAAGCGACGCTGTTCAAGAACCTCGGCTCGTATCCCGCCGCAGTGGCTTAGCAAATTTCGGCTGTTAACGCGCGCTGCTGGTCAAATCGAGGTTCATCAGTTCGGGCCGTAAACGCAGTCCTCTCAAACTCGAAACCACAGATCACATAGACACAACGAACCATGAGCATTTTTGACCTTGCTCCCGCCTATATTCGCGCGATCGCGCCGTATCAGCCAGGCAAACCGATTTCGGAGCTGGCGCGCGAAATGGGACTCGATGCGTCGAGCATCGTCAAGCTCGCGTCGAATGAAAATCCACTCGGTATCAGCCCGCTCGCGCGGCGTGCTGTAGAAGCGGTGCTCGGTGAGCTCGCGCGTTACCCGGACGGTAACGGTTTCGAGTTGAAGCAGGCGCTGCGTGAACGATACGGTGTTGCAAGCGATAGCATCGTACTCGGAAATGGATCGAACGATGTGCTGGACCTGGCAGCGCGCGCGTTCCTCACCCCGGGGGACGAAGCCATTTATTCGCAGCATGCGTTCGCGGTCTATCCACTCGCAGTGCAGGCGATCGGGGCTCGGGGTATCGAGGTGCCGGCGCGCGATTACGGCCATGACCTTGATGCGATGCGAAGCGCCATAACGGCAAAAACGCGTCTCGTTTTCATTGCGAATCCTAACAATCCGACCGGTACCATGGTGAACGCGAGCGCGCTCGAATCATTCCTCGCGTCAGTGCCGCCGAGCGTTTTGGTTGTGCTGGACGAAGCCTATAACGAGTATCTCCCGAGGGACGTCGCTTTTGACAGTCTCGCCTGGCTCGAGCGCTATCCGAATCTCGTCATCACGCGGACTTTTTCAAAAGTCTATGGTTTAGCCGGTTTGCGGGTGGGTTACGCTTTCGCGAGTCGGGAAGGCGCCGACCTCATGAATCGCGTGAGGGCGCCATTCAATGTGAACAGTGTCGCTCTCGCGGCCGCGGCCGCTGCGTTGAAAGATACCGATTTCGTGCGCAAGAGCTACGAGCTGAACCGTGCTGGAATGAAGCAGGTTACGACCGGCCTGGCGGCGCTGGGCCTCGAATACATCCCATCGTATGGCAACTTCGTCAGCTTCAGGGTGCTCAATGCGGCCGACGTGTTCCAGCGGCTTCTGAAATTCGGCGTCATCGTCCGGCCGATTGCCAGTTATGGAATGCATTATCACTTGCGTGTGTCGATTGGACTGGAATCGGAGAACACCCGTTTCCTTGAGAGCCTGCAGCAGGCGATCGCGTGAGCTCTGCAAGCAAAAGCAGCAAGCTCCGCATCGGCAAGCTCGTCGTTATCGGCGTCGGTTTGATCGGGGGCTCTTTTTCGCTGGCGCTCAAGAAAGCACGTGTTGTGCGCCGCGTAGTGGGGGTTGGCCGAACAAAGAAAAATCTGGATACGGCGAGACGGCTCGGAGTGATCGACGAAGCGAGCCGCGATGCTGCCAGCGCGGTACGCGATGCAGATCTCGTGCTCATCGGCACGCCTGTGGGCCAAATGCCGGAAGTCATGGCCGAGATCGCTGCCGAACTCGGTGAGGCGACGGTGGTCACCGATGGCGGGAGCACGAAGCAGAATGTCATTGCTCATGCACGCCGGTTTCTGGGCGCTCATTTTGAGCGTTTCGTTCCGTCACATCCGATTGCGGGGACGGAGAACAGCGGCGCCGCATCGGCATTTGCGGAGCTTTACCGCGATCGCAATGTGATTATGGTTCCTCAGATCGAGACGAAAGCATCAGCCGTCCGATTGGTGCGCGCGGCGTGGGAGGCATGCGGAGCGCGCATCGTACGACTCGATGCCCGTCAGCACGATGAGATGTTTGCCGCGGTGAGCCACCTTCCTCATGTCGTCGCTTTTGCTTTGGTCAGCATGCTTGCCAAGCGCCGAGACGCGCAGACGCTCCTCGGATATTCTGGGGGAGGGCTGCGGGACACGGTTCGCATTGCAGGCAGCTCACCGGAAATGTGGCGCGATATCTGCATGGCCAATCGCGAGGCGCTCCTTGAGCTTCTTGATTCGTATTCCGACGAGCTTGAGCTCGCGCGCGGTGCAATCGAAAGCGCAGACGGTGAAGCGCTAATCGAGATGTTCCGACGCGCCCGAACCGCCCGGAGTCGATGGCTTCTCAAGAAGGCTTGAGGATCGCGTGAAATACCTTGAACTGGCACCCATCGATCGCGTTGCGGGGTCAGTGCACCTACCGGGATCAAAAAGCATCTCCAACCGTACGCTGCTGCTTGCCGCGCTCGCGGAGGGAGACACTACCGTACGGGACGTGCTCAGCTCCGACGACACCCGTTACATGCTGGACGCCCTGCGTAGTCTAGGTGTGGAATGTGCGGCCGCCGGGGCACACAATGTGCGCATACGCGGAATCGCCGGCAAGTTTCCCGTCGCGCGATCGGAACTCTTCCTGGGTAACGCAGGCACCGCTTTTCGCCCGCTGACCGCGGTGCTTGCGCTGCTCGGGGGGGAGTATCGCCTGTCAGGCGTGCCGCGGATGCATGAACGGCCGATCGGCGATCTTGTCGATGCGTTGCGCAGCATCGGGGCGCGCATCGATTATCTGGGCGAGCCCGGTTACCCGCCGCTGCAAATTCATGCGGGCCGTGTCGATCCGGGTCGCGGCGTTAGGATCCGGGGAAACGTCTCGAGTCAGTTCGTTACAGGGCTCCTCATGGCGCTGCCACTGACGGGTCGCGAGAGTACCGTGGAGATCGAAGGTGAGCTCATCTCCAAGCCTTACGTCGAAATGACGCTGAATATGATGCGGCTCTTCGGGGTTACCGTCGATCATCGCGAGTTGCACACATTTGCGGTGGGAGCGGGCCAACGTTATCGCAGTCCGGGCGAAATCTTCGTCGAAGGCGATGCCTCGTCGGCTTCGTATTTTCTCGCGGCGGGCGTGATCAGTGGCTTGAGAGGCGGAGGACCCGTGCGCGTGGAAGGCGTGGGCCGCGACAGCATACAAGGCGACATCCGCTTTGCCGAGGTTCTGGAGCAAATGGGCGGCCGTATTACGATGGGGGCCAACTGGATCGAAGCGGCGGCTGGGGCAGAAGCGATCAAGCGCGGCAGACTGCGCCCACTCGATACCGACCTCAATCATATTCCCGATGCCGCCATGACCGCCGCTGTGGCGGCGCTTTTCGCCCAGGGCACGAGCACGTTGCGCAACATCGCGAGTTGGCGGGTCAAGGAGACCGATCGACTTGCGGCTATGGCCAACGAACTGCGCAAGCTGGGCGCCGTGGTCGAAGAAGGACCTGATTACCTGCGCATCACGCCTCCCGACCGACTTACGCCTCACGCTGAGATCGACACGTATGATGATCACCGGATAGCGATGGCGTTTGCACTCGCTACGTTGGGCGGAGTACCCCTTCGTATCAATGAACCTGAGTGTGTGCGCAAGACGTTTCCGGAGTACTTCAACGTGCTCGGGTCGATTTCGTCGAAAGGTAGCGCACCGTAGTATGGCTGCGCCGGTTATCGCAATCGACGGCCCGTCGGCGTCTGGCAAAGGGACCGTCGCACGTGAGGTCGCGAATGCACTTGGGTTTCATTTTCTGGACAGCGGGGCTCTGTACCGACTCGTGGCTCTGGCCGCACTCAATCGCGGTGTCGATCTCGAGGATGCCTCAGCCGTTGAGGACATCGCGCGCGACCTCAAGGTTGTCTTCAGCGCAGATGCGGTCCTGCTCGAAGGGGGGGACGTGACCAATACCATACGTGAAGAGCGGGTCAGCAATGCGGCTTCACGGGTGGCAGCCTTACCCGGCGTCCGCAAAGCGCTGCTGGGCCGCCAGCGTGCCTTCCGTCAAGCCCCGGGTTTGGTTGCGGACGGCCGCGACATGGGTTCTGTGGTTTTTCCGGATGCGACTCTCAAAATATTCCTGACTGCAGACCCGGCCGAGCGTGCCCGAAGACGATATAAACAGTTGATCGAAAAAGGAATCAGTGCTAATATTGACGCCCTTTTGGAGGAGATTTGCGATCGTGATGCGCGTGACAGCCAGCGCACCGACGCGCCCCTGCAGAAGTGTGCGGATGCCACCGAGCTTGACACGACAGGTATGAGCGTAGAGGCGGTGGTGGCAAAAGTGGTGCAGTCTTACAACAAGAGGGCATCCAAGGCGCCATGAGTCCCCCGGCTCGTGGCTTTTTTTAACTGACCCGTCCTCACGGACGGCAATCCAACTCCCTGAATTCTCAATGATGAAAACTTCTACCCCGGCACCTGTAGCCCACGAAAGCTTTGCCGCGCTCTTCGAAGAAAGCCTTTCCCGAAAGGAAATGCGGCTCGGCGAGATCATTACCGCCGAAGTAGTACGCGTCGATGACAACTTTGTCGTCGTGAACGCGGGGCTCAAGTCCGAAAGCTACATTGCCGCCGAAGAATTCCGTAACGACCGCGGCGAAGTCGAGGCCAAGCCCGGTGACTTCGTCAGCGTAGCGATTGAATCGCTCGAAGACGGCTATGGCGAAACACGCCTTTCGCGCGATAAGGCGAAGCGGCTGGCGGCGTGGCACGAGCTTGAAGAGGCCCTCGAAAAAGGCACGGTCGTGCAAGGCACGATCAACGGCAAAGTGAAAGGCGGCCTCACCGTCATGGTGAATGGCATCCGCGCGTTCCTTCCGGGTTCGCTCGTGGACATCCGTCCTGTCAAAGACACGACGCCTTACGAAAACAAGCAGATGGACTTCAAAGTCATCAAGCTCGATCGCAAGCGCAATAACGTGGTTGTGTCGCGACGTGCGGTGCTGGAGGCCAATCAGGGCGAAGAGCGCCAGAAGCTGCTTGAGACACTGCAGGAAGGCGCAGTCGTCAAAGGTATTGTAAAGAACATCACCGATTACGGTGCGTTCGTGGACCTCGGAGGTATCGATGGTCTGCTGCATATCACGGATCTTGCATGGCGGCGCGTGAAGCATCCGTCCGAGATCCTGAACGTCGGCGATGAAGTGCAAGCGAAGGTGCTCAAGTTCGACCAGGAGAAGAACCGCGTTTCACTCGGTATGAAGCAGCTCGGCGAAGATCCGTGGGTCGGCCTCTCGCGCCGTTACCCGCCAGGTACGCGTCTATTCGGCAAAGTGAGCAATCTCACCGACTACGGTGCGTTCGTGGAAATCGAATCCGGCATCGAAGGTCTTGTGCACGTCTCCGAAATGGACTGGACGAACAAGAACGTGCATCCGTCCAAAGTCGTGCAGCTGGGTGATGAAGTCGAAGTGATGGTGCTCGAAATCGACGAGGATCGCCGTCGTATCTCTCTCGGCATGAAGCAGTGCATGCCCAACCCGTGGGAAGAGTTCGCGATGAACCACAAGAAAGGCGACAAGGTCCGCGGGCAGATCAAGTCGATCACCGATTTCGGTATTTTCATCGGACTCCCGGGCGGTATCGACGGGCTCGTGCATCTTTCCGACTTGTCCTGGTCGCTGCCGGGCGAAGAAGCCGTGCGCAACTACAAGAAGGCGGAAGAGACCGAAGCCATGGTCCTTTCCATCGATGTGGAGCGCGAACGTATCTCGCTGGGTGTAAAACAGCTCGAAGGCGATCCCTATTCCAGCTATGTCGCGTCTCACGAGAAGAACTCGATCGTCACCGGAACCGTAAAATCCATCGATGCGAAAGGTGCAGTGATTCAGCTCGACGGCGACATGGAAGGCTATTTGCGCGCCTCCGAAGTCGCACGCGATCGCGTCGAGGATATCCGAACGCGCCTCAAAGAAGGCGATTCGGTGACGGCTATGATCATCAATGTCGACCGCAAGAACCGCACGATCAATCTGTCGATCAAGGCGAAAGACATGGCGGAGGAGGCCGAGGCAATCCAGAAGCACGCCACGGACAAGAGCAGCGCGGGCACGACCAACCTGGGGGCGTTGCTCAAGGCGAAGCTCGATGTAGCCAATACCCAACAATAACTAAGGGAGCACCATGACGAAGTCGGAGCTGATCGCGAAGCTCGCGGCGCGTTACCCGCAGCTTGTCGCAAAAGACGCGGAACTGGCGGTCAAGATGATACTGGACGCGATGGCGAAGAGCCTCGCCGACGGCCAACGCATCGAGATCAGAGGTTTCGGAAGCTTCGGACTTAACTACCGGCCGCCGCGTACGGGACGCAATCCGAAATCTGGTGAAAGGGTTTCGGTACCTGCCAAGTACGTTCCGCACTTCAAAGCCGGTAAGGAATTGAGAGAACGCGTAGACCTGAAAAAGGAGTAGAGGTGCTTTGAGGTCGCAGCGGCAGGTCGGAGATCGCGCCGCTTTTTCTTGCGTTCGACTGCTGCGGCCGGCATAGGCTGCTCGCTCCAGTGACCTCCTCGCGACGTGTTATCCTCACCGGCCATGCGTTACGTGCTGTGGATCCTGAAGGGCGCGCTGTTTGCGTTTGCGCTTACCTTTGCAGTGAAGAATACGGACGCCGTGGCCGTGCGGTACTTTCTCGGTCATGAATGGCACGCGCCGCTCATTTTCGTGATGCTCGCGTTTTTGTGTTTGGGCGCCCTGCTTGGCCTTCTAAGCGCGCTCGGCCAGATCCTTCGTCAACGCCGTGAAATCACCTTTTTGAAGCGCGAGCTCCAGGGACATGCTCCCGGGGCGCGGCGCACATCGCCACCGGACGCGGCGGCGCTCTGAGTCAGCGGACGCCGACACGACAGCGATGGATATCGAATACTGGTGGCTGCTCGCGCTCCCGCTGTTTTTCGCGCTGGGCTGGCTTGCCGCGCGTATCGACATCAAGCAACTCATGTCTGAGTCGCGCGCACTGCCGATGTCCTATTTCAAAGGGCTCAACTTTCTCCTCAACGAGCAGCCGGACAAGGCGATCGAAGCTTTCATCGAAGTCGTGAAGGTGGATCCACAGACAGTGGAGCTTCATTTCGCGCTCGGCAACCTGTTTCGCAGACGTGGGGAAATCGAGCGGGCAATCCGCATGCATCAGAACCTCGTCGAGAGACACGATCTGCGCGAAGATCAGAACCGAGCGGCGCTTTTCGAGCTCGCTCAGGATTACCTCAAAGCAGGGCTGCTGGACCGCGCTGAAGAACTTTTCACGAAGCTCGAGCGAACACCCCACGCGGAAGCAGCACTCAAGTTCCTCCTCGATATATATCAGCAGGAAAAGGACTGGCAGAAAGCGATTGGCGCTGCAGAGAAGTTGGAGTCCGTTACCGGCCGCTCGTATCAAAAGGAAATCGCCAATTTCGACTGCGAGCTCGCAAGTATCGAAATGATGCATAGCCGTCCACAGGGAGCACGCCCCTATCTCGAATCCGCACTCACGCATCACCGGATGTGCGTTCGTGCCAACGTATTGCTGGGGGATATCGAGCTCGCGCTTCGAAATGTAGACGCCGCCCTCGACGCCTGGAAGCGCATCGAAAGCCAGAACCCGGCATACCTGTCGCTCGTCGCGGGACGGATTTACGAGGGCTACAAGGATCTTGGCCGCAGTGAAGAAGGCGTAAATCTGCTTCGCGGGTACCTTGAGAAATATCCGTCTCTGGATGCGCTGAACGTCGTCTTTCAGGCGACGCTCGAGCTTCACGGCGCGGAGCCGGCGTACCGGCTCGTGCGCGACGAGTTGAGGCGAACTCCGACGCTGCTCGGGCTCGACAAGCTGCTGGAAGCACAATTGCTCGATGCGCCCATCGAGCGACGGCGCGACTTGGAATTGATCAAAGGTCTCGTGAGCCAACATACGCAGAATCTCGCGATGTACAAATGCGACAACTGCGGTTTCCGAGCTCGCCAGTATTACTGGCACTGCCCGGCGTGCGCATCTTGGGAAACGTACTCCCCGCGCCGCACTGAAGAGAAGGCAGTACCGGCGTGAGCCGGAAAGCCGCGCTGACTGTCAACCGGTACGCGACAAAGCGAAAGCGACTCGTCGTCAATCCGTACATGCCCGCGCATCGACCCATAGAAGACGCGACGGTAATCGGCTCGGAACTCGCCACGAAGCGGAGCCGGCTGGCATGAGCTCGCGGGGTGATCCCAAAATCATCGTCGCGCTGGATTTCGCGGATGCGGACAGCGCACTGGATCTTGCAGCTCGGCTCGATCCCGCTCAATGCCGGTTAAAGGTCGGCCAGGAGCTTTTCACAGCTGCGGGGCCAGCGTTCGTCGAGCAACTTGTCGGACGCGGCTTCGGCGTTTTTCTCGATCTTAAATTTCACGACATACCCAATACAGTCGCTGCGGCGTGCCGGGCGGCTGCCAGATTGGGCGTGTGGATGCTCAATGTACACGCTTCAGGCGGTAGAGCGATGTTGCGAGCCGCGCGCGATGCCGTGCCGGGCGGTCCGCATTCACCGAAGCTGATTGCGGTGACGGTTCTCACGAGCATGAGTGCTGCAGATCTTTCGGACATTGCTGTTCGCGGCACTCCCGAAGAGGTTGTCTCGAGTCTCGCGCGCCTGACGATGGAATGTGCGCTCGACGGTGTGGTGTGTTCGGCACTCGAAGTCGCACATTTGCGCGAGTCGTGCGGAAGCAGCTTTTGCCTTGTAACACCTGGAATACGTCCGGCGAATGCTGCGACTAATGACCAGCAGCGTGTCATGACCCCTGCGGCGGCGATAGCTGCTGGAGCAAGCTACCTGGTCATCGGCAGACCCATCACGAGAGCACCCGACCCGCTGGCCGCACTCCGCCAGATCGACGGCGAGATCGCAAGTACAATGCGGCCACGATGAAAATGGTCCGCAGTGATAAAACCTCTACTCGAGACGTGGTAGCGCGCAACAAGAGCGATCATGCAGAGGGGTTTGCATGGAATCGGCCTCGAGCGCCCAAGCCGCGTGTTCTTGTCGTGGGTGATGTAATGCTGGATCGCTACTGGTTCGGCGATGTGGCTCGCATTTCCCCCGAGGCGCCGGTCCCAGTGGTCAAGGTCGATCGCATCGAAGAACGTCCAGGAGGCGCCGCGAACGTGGCGCGAAATGCCGCTGCGCTGGCAGCGGACGTCAGTCTGCTTTCGGTGGTGGGCCGCGACGAAGCCGGGACGAGTCTCAGAAAATTATTACGGGTCGATCGTGTAACCGCAAAGTTGCAAACGGACGCGGCGCTGCGCACGACGATCAAGCTGCGCGTGATCGGCCGGCAACAGCAGTTACTGCGGGTAGATTTCGAAGCGCCGCCGAGCCACGAGGCATTAGCGTCGAAGTTGCGGGATTTCCGGAGTCTGTTGGCTGCTACCCACAGTGTCATTCTGTCCGATTATGGGAAGGGCGGGCTGGCGCACATCATCGAGATGATCCGGATGGCGCGCGCCGCAGGCAAACCGGTTCTGGTGGATCCGAAGGGCGAGGATTACTCGCGTTATCGCGGTGCGAGCCTGATTACGCCGAACCGTTCGGAGTTCCGCGCAATAGCCGGCAGCTGGACTACCGAGGCCGAGCTCACGCGCAAAGCGAACCAGCTTTTGCGCGAACTGCGAATAGGGGCGCTCCTGATTACCCGCAGTGAGGAAGGCATGACGCTGTATCGTCCCGGACGGCGTCTTCACGTGGCTGCCCAGGCGCGCGAAGTGTACGATGTCAGCGGCGCGGGAGATACCGTAATTGCGACGTTGGGCGTGATGCTGGCACGTGGCGCGGATCTCGAAGATGCGGTACGCCTCGCAAACCGCGCTGCAGGCATTGTCGTGGGAAAATTCGGGACAGCAGTTGTCCGCCCGGAAGAACTCTTCGAGGCAAGCGTCGATTAAGCTCAACCCGATAAGTTTGCAAACCGAACTCTACGCCCTACATTCGTCACCAACCCGTCCTCATTATCCCGACCAACCATGTACTTCGTCGTAACCGGAGCGGCAGGCTTCGTAGGTGCAAACCTTGTCAGGGCACTCAATAATCGCGGCGTGACTGACATTATCGCCGTCGATGATCTGACTGACGGAGACAAGTTCATGAATCTGGTCGATTGCGAAATCGCGGACTATCTTGATAAGGACGCCTTCCTGAAGCTTGTGGAAGACGGCAGACTCGACGGAGCGCTGCAAGCGGTTTTCCACGAGGGCGCATGCTCCGACACGACCGAGCGCGACGGCCGCTTCATGATGGAGAACAATTACGAGTACTCCAAGACGCTCCTCGATTTCTGTGTGGGAGAGCAAGTGCCATGCATCTATGCTTCGTCAGCTGCAGTCTACGGTTCACGTACCGGCTTCCGTGAAAATCCCGAATCCGAAGCACCGCTGAACGTCTATGGCTACTCCAAGCTCCTCTTTGATCAGTATGTACGCAAGCACGCTGCGGAGCGAACCGCCCAAGTCGTGGGGCTGCGTTATTTCAACGTTTACGGCGATCGCGAGCAGCACAAGGGGCGCATGTCATCCGTGGCTTACCACTTTTTCAACCAGTACTGTGCCGCCGGCAGCGTAAAACTGTTCGAAGGTAGTGGCGGCTACGCCAATGGCGAGCAGCGCCGCGACTTCATTTCGGTCGAAGACGTGGTCAAGGTCAATTTGTTTTTTCTGGAGCATCCCGAGATTTCCGGCGTTTACAACGTCGGCACCGGCGCTGCACAAAGCTTCAACGAAGTGGCGGTTGCGACGGTCAACGCGTGCCGCACCGCGAAGGGCGAAGGGCCGCTCGCGCTGGAGGACATGCTTCGGCAGTCTCTGATCCGTTACATCGCGTTTCCCGACGAATTGAAGGGCCGGTATCAAAGCTACACGCAGGCCGATGTTTCCGCGCTTCGCGGCTGCGGCTATTCGGACGCCTTTCTTACCGTGGAGCAGGGCGTACAGCGCTATTGCGAACGATTGTTGCAGAGAGCCAAGAATGAAAACGCTTGAGGATTTCGTCGGAAATACACCGCTCGTACGGTTGAAGCGACTGCCCGGCAAGACGACTAATGTCGTATTGGCAAAACTGGAAGGCAACAATCCTGCGGGTTCGGTGAAAGACCGCCCCGCGCTGTCGATGATTCGACGAGCGCAGGAACGCGGAGAGATCAAACCCGGAGATACGCTGATCGAGCCCACGAGCGGCAATACCGGCATCGCGCTCGCCATGTGTGCGGCGATGATGGGTTACCGCATGATCCTGGTGATGCCGGAGCACCTCTCCATAGAGCGGCGACAAACCATGGCGGCCTTCGGTGCTGAATTCGTCTTGACGCCCAAGGATGGCGGTATGGAAATGGCACGCGATATCGCTGAAAAAATGCGCGACGAGGGTCGGGGCGTCATCCTCGATCAGTTCGCGAATCCGGACAATCCGTTGTCTCACTATGAAGGGACGGGGCCCGAAATCTGGCGAGATACTGACGGCAAGGTGACCCATTTCGTCAGCAGCATGGGAACGACTGGAACAATCATGGGCGTTTCGCGCTATTTGAAAGAGCGCAATCCGGGCGTTCAGATCATTGGCTGCGAGCCGGCCGAAGGCTCTCAGATACCCGGCATCCGCAAATGGCCGCAAGCCTATGTGCCGGGAATCTGCGATTGGAGCCGCATCGATCGCATGATTGAGGTGTCTCAATACAATGCTGAAGAGATGACGAGGCGGCTTGCGCGCGAAGAGGGCATTTTCGCCGGCATCTCGTCCGGCGGGGCGCTGTGGTCTGCCCTGGACGTCTCGAAACACACCGAGAACGCGGTGATCGTGTTCATCGTCTGCGACCGCGGCGACCGCTATCTTTCGACTGGCGTATTTCCGGTCTGATTCCGCGGTGCGCTGCGCCTTTGCCGCAGCCGCACTTTCAGCTGTCGCGGCAGCAGCGTGTGCCGCCGCTTTCCTGGAGCACGCACGAGAGCTTTCAGTCACGATAGGTGACCTGGAAACGCCGGCTCTTTCCGCGCGTGCAGTCAGCCTCAAATTCTCGGGTACCGGCTTTCGCGCGCTCACTCTCGACATCGATCGTGTCAGCATGGCAGGGCGCGATTGGCGCAAGGTGCGGCTGACGTGCCCGGACTTCATCGCCGCAGGCGAGCGCATCACATGCTCGCAGGGCGTGCTGCATCTCGATGGCCAGATTCCCGTGAGTTTTACCTATACGACGGGAAGCGGTGATTTCACGGTCGAGCTCAAGCCAGACGCTGACGAAACCTGGCGGATCGCCGGCCGCATCGCGGGAGGCAAGACAACGCTTCAGGTCAAGTTAGACCAGGCTCGCCTGACGCGGCTCGCATCATGGTTGCCGCCCAGCGAATCCAAGATCACTGCTGGGCGCGCGAGCGGCACGATCGATGTGCAAGGCACTGGAGTAACGGCGCACCTACAGATCGATGACGTTGCATTCGCCGACACCGGCGGCTTACACGCAGGCGAAAAAATTGGTGGAACTTTGAACGTGGAGGCGGCACAGAAAGGAGCTGACTGGCGCTGGAGCCTTTCCGCTGAATGGCGCCGCGGAGAGGTTTTTTGGCAACCTTTTTTTCTTGCAGCCACCGGCCAGCGGTTGAGAGTGCAGGGCGCGAGCTCGGGAGCGAATACCAGCTTTCGTGACGGCGTGCTAGAGCTGCAGGGCATTGGAACCATCGACTTCAACGCGCAGCTCAATCATTCGAAGGCCGAACTCGAGACGCTGCAAGTCCGCTCAAGCCGGCTGCGCGTGCCCGCACTTTATGAACAGGTGCTCAAGCCGTTGCTGCAGCAGACGTCGCTATCCGACTTGCGTACGGAGGGCGAGGCGACAGTGGCGCTGACCGTTGCGGCCGCTTCGATCGCCTCCGTTGATTTAGAGCTCCACGATGTCTCTCTGGAGGACCAGCAGCAGCGCCGATTTGCGCTATACGGAGCAAACGGCCGCATTCCGTGGCGGCGTGAGGCAGCCAGCGCAGGCGAATTCGTGTTCAAAAGCGCTGAGTTCCTGAAGGTGCCGATTGGCGGGGTACGCATTCCTTTCCGACTGCGCAGTAACGGTGTGGGAGTGACCAGCGTCCGAGTTCCGATACTGGATGGGGCGCTGCAACTGCGCGATTTCGCGGCTGGAACGACAGATGACGGCTGGCGCTGGCGTTTCACCGGAGAGCTCGAGCCGATATCGATGGTTCAGCTCACGCGAGCGATGGGAATGCCGGAGATGCACGGCTCGCTGTCGGGCGTCATTCCGGAAGTGCGCTATCGTCGACAGACTCTCGCGATGGACGGTACGCTCGTCGTCGGCGTCTTCGATGGCATGGTGAGGGCTTCAAAAGTAGAGTTCATCGAACCCTTCGGCCGAGCGCCGCGTTTTCACGCCGATATCGACATGAAAGCACTGGACTTGGAACTGCTCACCCGAACATTCGACTTCGGCACGATCACGGGTCGCCTGGATGCGCGCGTGAGCGGGCTCGAGCTCGTCGATTGGCAGCCCGTCCGCTTCGATGCACGCCTCGAGAGCAGTGATGGAAATTATCCTAAACGGATCAGCCAAAGGGCAGTCCAGAACATTTCTGCATTGGGAGGCGCAGGGGCAGCGGCTGCGATACAGCGCAGCTTCTTGCGATTTTTCGATCAGTTCGGTTACCAGAAGATCGGCTTGAGTTGTCACCTCAACAACGCCGTGTGTGAGATGGACGGCGTAGAGCGTGCGCCACAAGGCTACGTGATCGTCAAAGGCGGCGGAATCCCGGCTATTTCAGTCATCGGCTACAATCGCTACGTCAGTTGGCGCGAACTCGTCGAACGACTGAAACGAATCACGCAGGAAAACGTTAAGCCGATAGTGAAGTAGTTAAATATGGAGCCTTACCGATGCGTCGGAGAAGCACATGGATCAGTGCGGCTGCAGCCGCAGCTTTCGCGCTTGTCGGGTGCGTAACGATCAATATCTACTTTCCGGCGGCAGCGGCGGAACGCGCCGCTGACCGCATCATCGACGAGGTCTGGCAGCTGAAGCCCGACGCCGAAAAACCGCGGACGGAAAAACCGGCTGCGAAGCAATAAGGATATCTCATGCTGCACCTGACTTGGCTGCGCGTTGCTGTGTTCACGATTCTGCTAGGCGCCACCGCGCTCGCGGCCGCTCAGGCCAATCTCGAGATCAATACGCCGGCAGTCGCGGCGATACAGAAGAGCATGCAAGACCGGCATGCACAGCTGCTGCCGCTTTACTCGAGCGGGGCGGTGGGCCTGACACGGGATGGAGGCGTCGCACTTCGGGATGCGAACGCGGTGCCCCTTGCTCAGCGCGCGCAGGTCAATGCGCTCATCGCGGCGGAAAGCCAGGATCGTGCGGCGCTTTACCGCGAGATCGCCCGCGCCAACGCTCGCCCGGAGTGGGAAAGCGACATACGTGCGACGTTCGCTCAACGTTGGATCGACAAAGCGCAACCGGGCTGGTACTACCAGAACGCGGGCGGCGCCTGGGTTCGCAAGTAATTGACGCCCGTCCTCGTCTTCGATATCGAAACGGTTCCGGATATCGGCGGCCTGCGCAAACTGCATGGTGTCGGAACCGATGTGCCGGATGCCGCCGTGGCGAACATGGCATTTCAGCTGCGGCGGCAAGCCACCGGCCACGACTTCCTGCCGCTCCATCTCCAACGCGTAGTCGCGATTTCGTGTGCACTTAGCGACCCGGATACCTTCAGAGTCTGGTCACTTGGCGCCAATGACGAAGCCGAAGGTGAGATCATCCAGCGCTTCTTCGACGGAATCGAGAAATACACGCCGCAGCTGGTTTCGTGGAACGGCGCCGGCTTCGATCTTCCGGTCCTGCATTATCGTGGGCTGATACACGGCGTGCGTGCTCCCCGCTACTGGGACACCGGGGATGACGACCGCGAGTTTCGGTTCAATAACTACCTCAGCCGCTATCATATGCGGCACTGCGACGTGATGGACCTCCTCGCGCTGTATCAAGGGCGGGCTGTAGCACCGCTCGACGAGATCGCTCAGCTGCTCGGGCTCCCAGGCAAGCTTGGAATGGATGGCTCGCAAGTATGGGATGCGTATCAGGCTGGACGTTTGGCGGACATTCGGAACTACTGCGAAACCGACGTCGTCAACACCTATCTCGTGTTCCTGCGCTTTCAGGCTATGCGTGGCGCCGTTACGCCGGACCAGTACCAGTCGCAGTGCGAAATAGTCCGTGCGACGCTAGCGCGCAACACCGAGCCCCATTGGCAGGAATTCCTTTCCCACTGGCAGCCCACTTGAGTCAGGCGCTGGCAGTTCGGCGAGAATAAACGTTTTGGACCTATGCACATCACCGATGCGAATCTAGCGGGCGCGCCGCTCTACATCGAGTCACTCGATCAGGAGGGCCGGGGCATCGCTCGCCGCGAGGGTAAAGCAATCTTCGTCGAGGGCGCACTGCCGGGCGAGCAGGTCAGCGTGTCGGTCTACCGTAAGAAGCCCTCGTTCGAGCTTGCAAATGTCCAGGCGATCTTGAAGGCGTCTCCCGCTCGACTCGAACCCCGCTGCGCCCACTTCGGACGCTGTGGAGGCTGCGCGTTGCAGCACATGAATGTGCCGACGCAGGTAGCAGCAAAGCAGCGCACCCTCGAAGACGCTTTATGGCACATCGGCAAACTGAAGCCGGACGTAATCCTGGCACCGATCTATGGCGCCCCTTGGGAATATCGCCACCGCGCACGTTTTACCGTGCGACACGTTCCGAAGAAAGGCGGCGTCCTGGTCGGCTTCCACGAGAAGCGCAGCAGTTATGTAGCCGACATGACGAGCTGCGAAGTCGTGCCCGGACGAATATCGGCCCTGTTGCTGCCGTTGCGGGAAGTAATCGGGCGACTGTCGATCCGCCACCGCGTGCCGCAAATCGAGCTGGCGGTCGGGGAAGGGGCGGACGTTCTGGTATTGCGCATCCTGGACGCGCTGTCTGCTGAAGACAAAACGCTTCTGAAAGCATTCGCTGAGCAATTTCGGCTTCACTTGTATCTACAGCCGGCAGGACCTGACACGGCGCGTCCTCTGGACCCAGAAACGCCAGTCGATTTGCACTACCTTCTGCCCGAATTCGATGTGCGCATTTATTTCGACCCGACCGATTTCACCCAGGTCAATCACGCCGTTAACCGGTTGCTAGTGCGCCGGGCGCTCCGTCTACTGGCACCGCAACCTGGGGAGCGTGTTGCAGACCTGTTCTGCGGCTTGGGTAACTTTTCGCTGCCCATAGCGCGCTCGGGGGCACTGGTGCTGGGACTCGAGGGAAGCCGACAACTGGTCGCTCGCGCGCGTACCAACGCGACGCGCAACGATTTAGCGGACAGGGTCCGCTTTGAAAGCATGAACCTGTCTGAGATCGATAGCAAAACGCTAGCGGCACTCGGTTCGTTCGATGGAATGCTGATCGATCCGCCGCGTGATGGGGCGTTCGAACTGGTAAATGCACTAGGGAAGCTGCCGCCGGCCCGCATCGTATACGTGTCCTGCAATCCGGCAACGCTGGCTCGGGACGGCGCCGTTCTGGTCCGCGACAAGGGGTATGCACTTAAATCGGCGGGTATCATCAACATGTTTCCCCATACCGCTCATGTGGAATCGTTGGCTTTGTTTCAGCGGCAGGAAGAGCAGGGTCGCGGGGACCCGTGATTGGCATCATGTAAGGCAAAAAAAAGGCGCCTTCCGGCGCCTTTTTTGTTCGCGCAACCTCGTCAGTCGCGCTCGCCTGAGAAGGCCATCAATAGCTGCAGCAGATTGGCAAAAATGTTGAACAAACTCATGTAGACGCCGGTAGTGGCCATAACGTAGTTGGTTTCGCCACCATTGACAATGCGGCTCACGTCATGAAGCAGAAACAGCGAAAACACGACGATCACGAGGGCCGAAATCGTCAATGCAAGCGCCGGAATCTGCAGGAACATGTTCGCCAGCATCGCCACCAGCAGCACGATCATGCCCACGAACAAGAACTTGCCCATGAACGAGAAATCCCGCTTGGTGGTGGTGGCGATCGCCGCCATCACGAAAAAGATGACACCCGTACCTGCCGCCGCGAAGCCGACCAGCTGCGGACCATTACGCAGCGCCAAGGCGATGGTTAGCAAAGGACCCAGCCACCACCCAAGAATGAAGGTCATGATCAATAACAGCGCAATGCCGAGCCCACTGTCGCGGTTCGCGGCGATTGCAAACTGCAGGCCGATTACAGCGCCGAGCACGAGAAGCGTGCTCATGATCGGATGCTGCATGATCAGACCAGCTGTGCTCATACCGATCATTGCGCCGATGACCGTCGGCACCATGGTGAGCGCGAGCAGTAGATAAGTGTTGCGGAGCACGCGCTGTTGCGGCAGGCTGAGCTCGCCAGCCGGCGAATACCCCGTCCGTGGGTGCAGTTCAGGTTGCATGACTAACTCCTCCTGGTGTGTGAATACCCGTCAGGCGTAAGACTAGCGAAAGGCCCTTAAAGTTTCAATGCGCCCATCTAGAAAAATAATGAACTGCAGTTCCGAAGCCCCTGACGAGCAACGCATTATCAATCGTAATGACCTTACCGTTCAGTGCTAACCGTAAAGGTGGATCCAGCGGCCGGTAGGTGGACCCGGTAGGCCGTGCGTTGGCCGCAGCGATCGACGCTCCAGCGCTCCACCGATACCTTGCCGCCCGGAAAGAGCTCCAGAACCTCGGTGTCGACAATGCTGTTGCGTTTGCATTCGGGCTTAGCGGCGTCAGCGAGCGATAGCACGCGAGCTTTAATGTCGCGCTGCAGACCGCCGGAAGTAAGTGTCTCGCCGGGCACATGCGCGCATGCGGCGACCCCCAAAGCCATCAGGCAGCGCAGCAGCTTTAGATATTCGCATATCCTGTGTTGCATGGTGACCTCGATCATATCCCTGTTTCAGCGTCCGCAATGTTAAGGAAATGCTGCCTTCGCCCCCATACCCTCGTCACTTAAAGTCAGGGTGTCTGTTGCTCCACTCCCGTCTTGTATATCTGTTGCTTCCGATCTCCCGCACGATCGGTTCCGGGTCAGTGGTCTTCAGTTCCGAAACCACGTCGGTTCGGGTGTGAGGTTTTGTGTTGAAAGGGTAGCAGGCAAGCACGATGGCGTATGGTCTTGCGGTCGATCGGCGTGAGCTGGTAAACGGACTCCGGCGGTTTATCCGTGCAGAAGTCTGGCCCTCGCAAAAAGCGGTTATCAGTTTTGACGGTCGGTTCTTCAGCATCAAAGCAGCAAATCGAGTTATCGTGGCCCACGCAAACGGCACATGGCCTGGAGTGGCCTACGTGCGTTCGAATGCCATCGTCGCCATGGCGCTTGCGCCTCCAGAGGGTGAGCCCGTTAAAATTTCGTGCGATGGTAAGCGGCTGCGCTTTGGGTCTTTCACCGTCATGTGTGCATGGCAGCCGGTAAGCGTGACGCTGCTGAGCTTACCCGGCGCTCCAGACTGGCTGGAAGCTTTGAGCCGCGAGTACCGGGCTTGTCGTGCACAAAACTGTCTTGATGGAAGTAGTGATCCCCGCGTTGTCAAGTCCGAGCAGCAGTTAGCGCGACTTGTTTCGCGTGCGGCGAAACCGCTTGCCGCGTTAGGCATTACGGAGAATGATATTAGATCACTAATCGAAAAGCGCCTAGCTCAACGGCATAACCCCCGCACGGGCACGTAGTAAGAGCTTGACATTCCGGTCAGCAGTTGTGTGCTGTTAATTCGCTCTCGCGGCAAAAGTGAGCCATTGGTCGTGAATGCCCATCAAACGCCTCAATCCGTTCGTCGAAATCGTGCGGATTACTGTCTGACTGTTTTAATCGGCTAAACTTCAGCAGCGGATGATAGCCGCAGCGCAATCTGCGTTTCTAAGTTCATGCATTGCGATTGCGAAGGCCGGCGTCCGACGTGGGGACACTTCTGCCGATTTAGCTCATTAAAGGATCAGCACTTATGCTCTGGGCCATAACTTGTACAGACAAACCGAATACGGCGAGCGTGCGTGAGCAGTTCTTAAAACCACACCGCGAATATCTGCAAAGTCAAAAACGCATACTCATCCTTGCAGGTGCGACGCAAAACGATGACGGTACAGAGGCTATTGGCAGTCTGTTCGTCGTGAACGTCGACAAACGTGCAGAGGCGAAAAAATTTTCCGATGGCGATCCCTTTACCCAAGCCGGAGTCTTTTCGAGCGTAACGATCGTGCGTATGCGTAAAGGTCAGTGGAATCCAGAAGCGGCTGACAATGCATAGCGACTAGCCGCTGGTGTATCGTGGCGCCTGCTGCGCCGTCCTTAGTTCTAAAATGAGGATCGGAGGTGGCAATTCTGCACGCGCCGCGCAATCGTTTCCCAAACCGGGCGGCGTTTGCCGCGAGCCTGCAGGTTGCAGGCAATATTTTGGATCCGATGCGTCGGTCCTACGACGGACGGCGAACGCTAGCCTACCGGTGACTCTATAGCTTCTTGGTAGTGCGCTCTGATTTTCAGCACTGCATCCCACTCGTCAAAGAATGCTTCGACGCAAGTGGGGTCGAAGTGCCCACCTATTCCGCCACGGATGTATTCCGCGGCGCGATCGAGGTCCCACGCTGGCTTATACGGCCTTTCGCTTGTAAGAGCGTCGAACACGTCGGCGACTGCAACGATACGGCCGTAAATGGGTATGTCTGTGCCGGAGAGACCCCGGGGATATCCAGAGCCGTCAAACTTCTCGTGATGAGCCAATGCTATTTGTGCGGCGGCTTTGAGAATGGGTGAGGAACTGCTTGCCAGAATGTCGTGACCGATGATGGTGTGGCGTTTCATGATCTTCCACTCATCGGGTGTGAGCCGGCCGGGCTTCAACAAAATACCGTCAGGCGTCCCTACTTTACCAATGTCGTGCATGGGCGCGGCGAGCAACATCAAATCGCATTCATGCTCGGTAAAACCAAGGCGCTGCGCGATCAATCTGGAATAGTTCGACATGCGCATGATGTGCTCATGCGTTTCAGGATCACGTTGTTCCGATGCACGGCCGAGACATGTCAGCGTCTCGATCTCCCGTGCGCGAATTTCTTTCGTTGCCTCCAGCACTTCTTCGGCAAGCAACAAAGCGCGATTGGCAAGTTTTTTCTGACTTGAACGCAGCGCAAGCATGTTACTCGCGCGTGCCTGCAGCTCCACGAAATCGAAGGGCTTGTTCAGGAAATCATTGATGCCATTTTGAAGGGCGCTGTTGCGAACTTCGCGATCGGCGCTTGCGGTTACCATCAATAATGGCGTGCTGTCCCTGCCTTCCAGCGCGCGCAGGCTCCGCGCAAATTCAATACCGTTCAACTCCGGCATCATGTAGTCGACGATTACAAGATCGGGATCATTCTGCTTACACCATGCGAGCGCCGCTGAAGATTGCGTAAAGCCTCGTCCGTTGCAATCCGGCAGCTTTTCCACCAGCCGCTTGAGCATCGTTACGCTGACCGGCTCGTCATCGACGATGATGATGTCCATTCGTGGTGTCCCCCTGCAGCTCCGGATTTGTCGAAGTGATCCGATGTAGCGCGACCTTTTCGTCGCTCACAGTCGGCTGAAGCCCGCTTTGTCCCTACAGGAACGGCGATGCAGAAGTGTAGGCTGCTTTACGCGGACATTAGGCGGCTTTCTTGATTTCCTTGCGAAATCGGACACGGACGCAATTAAACAAATGCGAGAGTATCGGGTTCGCTGTTCTTCGGCTAAATCGCGAGCATGTAATGGCAGATACGATACTGGTTCTATTCATCGTTCTGAGCGCGTACTTCGTGCGCGGCATAACGGGGTTCGGTTCAGGATTGATCGCGGTGCCGCTGCTCGCATTGTCGCACCCTTTGCAGTTCGCGGTGCCGCTGGTGTTAGCATTAGACTTCACGGCATCGTTCATTCTCGGCGGTACAAACACAAAGAAGGCCGATTGGGCGGAAATTAAAATGCTGCTGCCATTTGGGCTCATCGGGGCCTGTCTGGGTGCTTTCGCATTGTTGAAACTACCCGCAGCCCCGGTACTCTTAACGCTTGGTGCGTTCACGATGTTCTTCGGTTTTCGGAACATCTTCGGTGTGTCCTCTGAAGGCCAAATATCCCGCGCGTGGGCGTTGCCGACCGGCCTTATCGGTGGTGGCGCCGGCGCGTTGTTTGGCACCAGCGGGCCGCCCTATATCATCTACCTAACTCATCGGCTGAAAGATAAGAGCGCTGTGCGCGCCACTTTCTCGTGGCTGTTCGTAATAGACGGTGGATTTCGCCTCGGACTCTTTCTAGTTGCCGGCCTGCTCCTCGAGACGAAGTTTCAGCTGGCCTACGCGCTAAGCCTGATCCCCATGGGAATCGGACTTTACGTCGGCAACCAAGTCCATCTCGATATTACGACCGAAGCAATGCTGAAAGTGGTAGGCGCACTGCTCGTAATAAGCGGCGCGATGTTATTCGTTAAAGTGATCCTGTAAGGGGAAGACATGAAGTTCATGCGGTTTGAACACAAGGGAAAAGTGGGTTTCGGGGTTCTTCACGACACGGCCTCCATACGTGTTTACGAAGGAGACATGTTCGCCAAACCTGTGCCCACCAAGCAAACGTTAGCGCTCGGCAGTATCAGGATACTGCCACCATGTGTACCAACCAAGATGGTTGCGCTGTGGAATAACTCGAGAATACAGATCGCAACTTTGAAACGCGACACCCCCAAGGAGGTGCTGTGGTTTCTCAAGCCACCTTCCTCGTTTATTACTCACGGGGAGGCGATCGTTTATCCGGTCAGCGATACAGAGCGGGTCGTGCTGGAAGGCGAACTCGGAATCGTAATCGGACGCACCTGCAAGCGCATAACGGCCGATGAAGCGCGCGAACACATCTTTGGCTACACGGTTATCAATGATGTTACGTCGCAAGACATCGTAAAGCGCGATCCGACATTTCCGCAGTATGACAGAGGCAAAGGATTCGACACCTTTGGCGTATTCGGACCGGTCATTGAGACTGAGATCGACCCCATGACGTTGAGCATGCGTGCCTATGTAAATGGCGAATTGCAGCAGGATTTTCCTGTAACGGACTACGTGTTTAACCCGTGGCAAATCGTTGCGGAAATCGCGAGAACAGTGACGCTTTACCCAGGCGACGTTATTGCCTGCGGAACGACCCTCAATGCGGCGCCGATCAAGCCTGGCGACACCGTCGAAATCAGGATAGAGGGCATTGGTTCGCTGGCTAATCCGGTTGTGGCTGAGCAACGCGCGCGTGCGTCAATGCCCAGCCGCAGCAGATCCGACCTAGCCGCGTGATCCCGGGGTTATCAATGTGTTGGAGAACAGTGGCTCGCTACTGGTTGCTGGTCCCAGCAGTATTCCAGTTGCTTTCCACGGCTCAAGCAGGCGATCAACCATTTGCTTTCAATGTGTTGAATCAGCGTTCTGTGGCGCTTACCGCGCAGTACTGGAATCCGATTCTTATCTATGTCAGCCGCAAAAGCGGTGTGCCGCTTGAACTGAAGCTCGCTAAAACCACGAAAGAAGGGAACGCGCTTGCAGAACAGGGCGCGTACGATTTCCTTTACACAAACCATTTTTTTACGCCAGAAAGGGATCGCCTTGGTTTTCGAGTGATCGCCCGCCCCGCGGGGCGCGGCATACAAGGTCAAATTGTTGTGCCTCAAGATTCACCGATCAGGAGCCTGCAGGAACTTAACGGCAAAGAAGTTGCGTTCCCAAGTCCCGATGCGTTCGCAGCTTACTTCCTGCCCATGGATGCATTGATAAAAGCCAAAGTCGATGTCAAGCAAGTGTTCACGAGCAATCAAGAAGCGAGCTTAGCTCAGCTCAAAATTGGTACAGTTGCCGCCGCTACGGTAAACGACCAGATCATCCAAAGATACGCCCGCCGCGAGGGCTTTGAGTATCGTCTGCTGTGGAATTCCGAGGTCTACAACGATCTGTGCGTCATGGTCAGCACCAGGGTACCGAAAGAAAAGGTCGCGACGGTGCGTGAGGCTTTCGTCAATATGATAAATGATCCCGAGGGCCGCAAGGTGCTAGAGGCCGGTGCGGAGTTGCTAAAGATCAAAGACAAACTGGGATTTATCGCAGCTGATAATCGCGATTACGACAACTATCGCGCCTTCTACAAAAACACTGCAGTCAAGGTAAAGAATTGAAAATAAAAACGCCGAAGGGAGCGAGTTCGATGCAAGCGCTGCGTTTTCTGAACGTCTGGTCAAGGTGGGGGCTCATTCCGCGGCTGATGGCCGCGGTCGGCTTCGCCATCCTTGTTGGCGGGATCATTCAGAACTATTTATTAGCGGTCGAGGGTGCGGCCGAGCACTCTGCGCGCCATGAGCGTGAGGTCAAAGAAACGCTGCATTTCCTCGCCCCACTTGTTGCAGATCAAGCAGTGCTTGGGGATTATGCCGCAATAGGTCAACTACTTAATGCTCAGGCAAAGAAACTGGAGATCCTTGAGCTTACGTGGACCGACAAGAACGGTCGAAAACTGACGGGAAAGGATGCACCGGACAAGAAAGAGGCACCGGGCTGGTTCACTACGGTTGTACCTATTGATCGCGTAGAAGCCACGCTGGACGTTACTACGGGCGGGGCGAGTTACGGGACACTCCGCGGAGTGATGAACTCGATCCCCGCTAGCAATCGTCTATGGTCTCAGTTCGTGCACCAGTTGCAGATCGTTCTGGCCACGTTGTTGCTCATGCTGCAAATTATCTGGCTCATATTCCGCGGCAATCTTGGGACGCTGCGGATGCTCGCGATAAGTGCGAACCGGTTCAGCCAAGGTGACCATGCCGTGCGGGTCGAAGCTACGGGCGCGCCCGAAGTGCGCTCGGCAGCGGAGGCCTTCAACAATATGGCGAACAACATAGAGAGTCTGATTGCCTCCTTGGGAGAAAGCGAAGCGAACAACAGACGGTTGGCCGCGATTGTGAAGCAATCGAGCGAAGCGATTTGGACACGAGACTTGGACGGTCGCATCACCACCTGGAATGCCGGAGCTACGCTCCTTTTTGGCTACAGTGCTGACGAGGCAATTGGACATAGGTTGACCCTCGATCGCACCTCTGTTGAGGAGATGCAACGTCGGTTAGGGCGATTGAAATCCGGAGAAACGTTTTCATACGAAACAAAAGCGGTCACAAAATCAGGTCGCGAGCTTGACATCGAAGTGGCAGCTGCGCCTCTGCATGACGAGAACAGCCGTGTTGTTGGAAAGATCTGTGTTGCGCATGACGTGACACAGCGCAAGCGGGCTGAAGAAGAGTTGTACGCTGCACGCGAAGCGGCTGAAGCAGCGAATCAAGCGAAGAGCACCTTCCTTGCCAAGATGAGTCACGAAATTCGAACACCAATGAACGGTGTGCTCGGGATGACGGAACTGTTGCTCGAAACCGGCCTAACGGGCGCGCAACGAAGATTTGCCGAAACGGTGCAGCGATCAGGGAAATCGTTGCTGGGGATCATCAACGATATTCTGGATTTTTCGAAGATTGAGGCCGGCAAGTTAAATCTGGAGCACATCGATTTCGATTTGCGTCAAACGGTCGAAGATACGGTTGAACTTCTTGCCGAGCGGGCGCAGAGCAAGGGCCTGGAACTCGTCTGTGCATTACCTGTTAATCTCGTTCCGCGCGTGAAGGGCGACCCGCTCCGTCTCGGCCAGGTGCTCACGAACTTGGTTGGGAACGCGATCAAATTTACTGACCGTGGTGAGGTGACGGTATCCGCGTCCTGTTTGGAGGACACACCGGATAGTGTCGCCCTCCGTTTTGAGGTCACTGACACTGGGCCGGGGATTAGCAAGGAGGCGCAAGGGCGTATCTTCGAAAACTTCACGCAGGCAGACGGGTCGACCACGCGAAGCCACGGTGGCACCGGCCTGGGTCTACCAATTAGCAAGCAACTCGTCGAAATGATGGGCGGAACCATGCACGTCGAATCTGTTCCGGGCGTGGGCTCGACGTTCTGGTTCGCAGTGCGATTCGACAAACATGATGCCGACCAGGCGGAAGCTATTTCGTATAACAAGCTTGAAGGCATACGCGCGCTCGTAGTTGCTCCAAATGCCACGACACGAAATATCCTGCACGTCCAAATGACGAACTGGGGCATGAGCAATCGGACTGTGGAGACTCCGGACCAGGCGCTGGATATGCTTACTCAAGCGGCAGCGCGCGGAGCACCTTACGATGTCGTGATCATCGATACAGCCTTGGAGGCATCTGGTGCCCTTAAGCTGGCAAAGGCCATTAAGGCGTCGCCGGCCCTAGCGGACGCTCGTACGGTTATGTTGATGCCAGTGGGGCGCCAAGGCGATATACGCGAAGTGCGACATGCCGGCGTCCGCATGTGTTTATCGAAGCCAGTGCGTCAATCTGCGCTGTATGACTGCCTGGTCAGCGTGATGTCGCGCAGCGAAGAGGCAAATGCCAATGTACCGGTAGCCGAGGCACAGCCTACGCCTGTGCGCCGGCAGAACCGGAGACGATTGCTCCTGGCGGAAGACAATCCGGTAAATCAAGAAGTCGCGCTGGGCATTCTGCAGATCGAAGGGTACCAGGTGCATGTGGCGAAGAATGGCTCGGAAGCGGTCGAGGCTTTCTCGAAATCCGCATTCGATCTCGTATTAATGGATTGTCACATGCCGGAGATGGACGGCTTCGAAGCTACACGAAAAATCCGCGAAATGGAGAAGCAGGGCAATTTGAAGCGCATCCCAATCGTCGCATTGACCGCCAACGCCATGCAGCAAGACCGCGAGGAATGCTTGAACGCAGGAATGGATGATCACTTGAGCAAGCCGTATAGTCGCTTGCAGATGCGAGAGACGCTCGATCGCTGGCTACCTGCAGAGAGCGCGGAAGACACGACAGCGGCGAAGAGGGGGGAACGCGCCGAGGCGGCGGCCGTGCGAAAAGTAGTTTCGATCCTGGACAGAACAGCAGTAGATGGGCTGCGCGCGCTCGAAACGAGTGACAACCCGGACCTTCTCACCAGGATCATCGACGCTTATCTGGATGATACGCCGAAGCTTATAGAGAAGATGAAGCAGGCACTCCATGCCGACGACATGTTCGAAGTGGCCAAAGCAGCGCACACCCTCAAGTCGAGCAGCGCGAACGTCGGTGCTTCGGAGCTGTCGGATCGATGCAAACAACTCGAAGCGTCGGCGCGGCGAGGCTCAGTCGGTATGGTCCGAGAGCTTCTCTCCGACGTAGGCAGTGCGTACACGAGCGTGGAGTCCGCGTTGATGGCCGAGCGTGGGCCACGGCAAGCTGAAGACTTGGCAGCAAGCGGAAATGCTTCGCTGGCGCGGGTTCGGTAACCGGCAGGGATGACAGGAGGAAGGTCGCCACACTACGCGGAAAATCCTCGGGTCAACTGGCGGAGGCGGTAGGATTCGAACCCACGAGAACCTTGCGGCTCTGCTGGTTTTCAAGACCAGTGCATTCAACCACTCTGCCACGCCTCCCGAGAGGCACGCATTTTGAACATAGTCGGCTAATCTGTCTATCTCGGGCTTGTGCGATCCAACGAAGCAGCGACTGCTTATGAGCACCAGGCACACCGCTCAAGTCCGCAATGCATCGGCCCAGCAGTTAGGCGTCTCGTAAAGCCGCACGCGTTCCAGTTTTAAGTCAGTCCCGAATCGGTCTCCGTAGGCGATCTCGAGCACATGGAACGCAGTTTGCGCCAGGTGCTCGGCGGTCGGGGGCAGAGCGAGGATCACGGTGCGGTGCTCTGGTATAGTCGCGAGGAAATTCAGCACGATGTGATCTTCGCGCCAGGCAAGAAAAGCGTGATCCCATTTGGCCACCACCTCACGCCAAGCCAGTGCCTTCAATTCCGAAAAGTCCATCACCATACCGTGCCGCGAATCGGCCGATGACGAGATCAAATCACCCGAGAGCGTCACCTCGAGCGCGTAGCGGTGGCCGTGGAGATAGCGACACTGACCGGCGTGATTCGGAATGCGATGGCCCGAGTCAAACTCGAGCCTTCGGGTGATGCGCATGGGCGGGCGGAGAGGAATACGCCCGATTATAGCAAGAGCGGGCGCCCTCAGCTGCAGTGCGCATGCGAGACCTACTTCTTCTTGGTGACGCGTCCGGTCGTGGCCGTTCTGCCTGTCGCCGCTTTGCGAAGATTGTTATAGAGCTTCGGATTCGCCTTCTTAAGGTATGACACGACTTCGAAGTCTTCGCCGCGCGCTCTGTCCAATGCGATACCTTCTATATGCACGAGCCGCAAGAGCTCGCGCACCGGCTTAGGCATCGTGCGCCCGCTTTCGTATCGCGAACCTCCGCTCTGTGTAACACCAATGCGTGACCAGAATTCCTGCTGGTTCATGCGCAGTTTGCGACGGATCTCTCGGGGATTGCTGATGCGTTCAAATGGTTTCATTGCACCTCTCGCTTGGCCTGCGCGTTACATTACCCCATTGACATGGTCCCTGCCGATAGGTTCACGGATTCCCGTCACTTGCTCAGCAAGGCGTGAACCTCGAAATGCGCTTGGCATATCGTTTGAAGTTCGATGGCAATTTTCGAGCCGACCCTACCGGCGGCTCGTTTTTGGCCTCAAAATCCATTAAAATCTCGCCCTTTTCGCGCCCACCCCCTGTTTCGTTCTCGAACCATGTCTCTGATCGTCCAGAAATACGGCGGTACTTCGGTAGGCAGCGCCGAACGCATTAAGAGCGTCGCCCGAAGAGTGGCGCATTGGAAGGCTCGGGGGCACCAGCTTGTGGTTGTTGTTTCAGCTATGGCAGGTGAGACGAATCGGCTGATTGCGCTCGCTAAAGATATACAGCCCACGCCTGACCCCCGCGAGCTCGACGTGGTGCTCTCGACCGGTGAGCAGGTCACTATCGCCTTGCTTTCAATGGCGCTTAAGGATGTCGGCGTGGAGGCGCGCAGCTATACCGGCGCGCAGGTCAAAATTCTGACCGACAGCGCCTATACCAAGGCGCGCATACTCTCCATCGACGAGCAAAAAATACGCGGGGCGCTCGATCAGGGCCAAGTAGTCGTGGTCGCAGGATTCCAGGGTGTGGATGAGGCCGGGAACATCACAACGTTGGGACGCGGCGGCTCCGATACTACGGGCGTCGCGATTGCTGCCGCACTCAAAGCCGACGAGTGTCAGATTTACACTGACGTTGACGGCGTTTACACGGCAGATCCGAGGATCGTGCCGGACGCACGGCGGCTCAGGACCATCACATTCGAGGAAATGCTCGAGCTTGCCAGTCTCGGATCCAAGGTGCTGCAGATTCGTTCGGTCGAGTTCGCTGGAAAATATCGCGTCCGCCTGCGCGTGCTTTCAAGCTTCGAAGAGGAAGGCGAAGGCACGCTGATCACTTTCGAGGAAGATGAGAATATGGAACAAGCGATCATCTCAGGCATCGCATCGAATCGGGACGAAGCGAAGATTACGATACTGGGGGTGCCCGATCGCCCCGGAATCGCATATCAGATTCTCGGTCCGATCGGAGACGCCAACATCGACGTCGATATGATCGTACAGAACGTAGGACACGATGGCATGACAGACTTTTCGTTCACGGTCCATCGCACCGACTACCAGAAGGCGCTTGACGTGCTCGCACCCGTCCGCGCCCACATCAAGGCCCGTGAAATCGTAAGTGGCGACAAGATCGCAAAGGTTTCGATCGTCGGTGTGGGCATGCGTTCCCACGCCGGTATTGCGAGTACTGCCTTTCGCGCGCTTGCTGAAGAGGGTATCAATATCCAGATGATCTCTACTTCCGAGATCAAGGTTTCAGTCGTAATCGACGAAAAGTACACCGAACTCGCGGTACGTGTTCTGCACAAAGTCTTTAACCTCGAGCAGGCGGTCTAGCGCTTCGGGTGGGGCGTTTACCATGTGGTATGCTCTTGTTCGAATACATCCCGCTGCTAATGGGCCGGCATGCGGGCGCTGCTTTCAAAAACGCAATGAGAGCAGCTGCCGCTGAGTTGCGAATGCACGCGTGAGCCAGACAGGAATAAAGGAGAGATGGCCGAGTGGTCGAAGGCGCGCCCCTGCTAAGGGCGTATAGGGGCAAAACTCCTATCGAGGGTTCGAATCCCTCTCTCTCCGCCAGAAATAGTGGCCAAGCCGCCCAAACGTGGGCTGATTTTTGCCGCAGGTTTGTCCTTCAAACCGGGGGCCTAAGACGAGCAGCGGCAACCCCATGCCGGTATACAGCTTGTTCGTTGTTACGGGATATCCCAAGTTAGAGAGCCACAGCCGCGCGCTCATCTAGCCCGGGTGTTGTCACGAGCAGGGTCGGTCGACCTGTGACGCCAAACACGGCATGACACGGCCGTTGGCGGCAGATTTCCCCCCCAATCATTTGCGGTAAAAAAAACTGATGTTCAACTCCTGAAGTGCTGCTGAGCCCAGGCTCGCATGGCACTCGACAGTCTTTGGTCTTTGACCCGCATGCTACGAGTGCGACTGAGCTTTAGAACATTGCAATGACAGAAGAACTACTGAATAACGGGCACTGCGATGAACGACAAGGACGTGTTGGCGAACGTTTCGCTATCAGAGCTGGCTACGGGCCTAAATATCAGTGAAACGGAAATAGAAGTTCCAGACCGACGGAATTCGATGCATTGCTCTGCGCCCACGTCTCGTAGCGAGTGTCCATAAACCGCTGGGATTCGGAGGTATCAGGGGAGGAGCGAAGGCGATATCTCGGGCCGAGCCAGAGGGTTACATCACTCGACGATAAGAACGACCGCGGCTCAAGATTGAAGTTGTTAGCCGGCATGCGGTCCATCGCGAGCGATTGGTCGTTTGCGGCCACATCGAGCGCTTGTCGCCGCGAGTATTCCGCGCTGGCATACGTGCGGTTCCAACGAATGCCCGACAATAGATGATCCGCGATTCCGATGCGACAACGTGGGGGGGCTAGCGTCTGTCCTAAGCTGTAAGGATCGCTCGTCACGGATGGACTAGTCCGCGCCTGATTGCTAAGATTAAGTTCGTACACGAGCGCAAGCGACTGCGCCGATGCCGTATTCGGAAACAAACACGGCAACCCTATTGAAATCAATGCCAAGCAGCAACGCGCAGTTTTTAGGACCATTCCGCCCCCATGCAAGGAATCGCCGAGAAACGACAAGCGCGAACTGCGCGATACGTTATTCAGGGGCCAGTGACCGCACGAGGGACTAGTGGACCGTAACAGTCGAACTGGTAGTGTTTCCCTGCGGGGCGCTGTTACTTCCGAAAGAAGCGTTACAGTCCACTAGTGCCTTCGGACACTGGTTGCGGGGCGCCCTTCGCGATGCTGTTTAGAAGCGTCCGGAGGAGGGTGTTGCGTACAAAAAGGAAGACTGGTCACACTCGCCAAGCGGCCAGCTTAGTCACTCTCGAACGAACCTCGGGGGCCGGCGGTATTTGATCCATGATGCTCGTGTGTCGGGCGCCTGCACTGCGGATCTTAGATCACGACGGACTTTGGTCCAGCGTCTGGCCCTTCCCAATGGCGTCGAGCATGCACTCCTGCTTGGAGCAGAAGTCGAGTTCTGACCTATTCAGAACATGTCTATCGTGAGGAAGAAGCTCCCACACCCAGCGCAAGCTGCGGTTGCGCCTGAACACGAGTGTGGGTTGCTTTTTGCCGAGCGCCTCGTGACGCATGTGGGGCGTGTAAGGTCAGCTCCAGTTTCTACTAAACGGATCAATGGCGGATACAGCATGGCTATCTGGTTCGTCCCAAAACGACTCAAACAAACCTGCCGCCCCGGCGAGTCCGCGAGGCTTTTTGGTGTCGTCGTGGAAATGCAATCCCCTCACGAACCTTGCATTTACGGCTGATGGCGGGCTCGCCGGGAAGAGCACTGCTGCGATGCCCAAAGCGCCTGCGATGAAATCAGGCTCGTCGCTGCTATAAATAGTTGGATTCTGTTTCGCAGCAATTTCAGTTCTGATTTCCGGCTGACCGTTTGTTTCATCCGCTGGTGCCAGCGAATTCGTTTCATCCAACATTTGCGCGTTCAGATCCATATGACCTCCCTGTTTTAACGCTGGCTATCGTTTGTCACCTGTGGTCGCACGCCTTTCGCGCGCGAGTCTTTTTGTTTGCAAACGATAGCGACGCGAACTATGGACGAGGCATGACTTTTGTCACACTGAAGCATCGAATGTGAACTGGCTCACGGTTGGTGGCATGGCCTATGCACTCGCATTGCCTTTGGCCACTCGACACCTGCCAGGTGCTCAGCGATGCAGCGGTGGCAATTCATGCAGACGACGGATCAGCGGTGGGATTGGCGCAAGCTGGAAGCACCTGCGAGGAGACGAGTTTGTAGCTGTGCTGACGTTAATGCGTTGCGGGCTTGTTATCCCGTGCGTGCAACCAACGATGCACATCGAAAATGTGCATATGACTCAATATCGCTGCGTCAGGTGATGGCGCAGACAGTGCCCTCGTTGCGGAGAATAGGGATCATCGCATAAGGAACTGGAGTGGAGATGATGCACGCCCAAACGAAAAATCAGCGTATTACTTGTTCGGCGCCAGGTCCGGCAATAACCACGTGGCGATTTTTCCAAGGATTGCGCCAGGAGTGGCGCTGGTATCGCTTCGACGGTGTGGCACAGGTGACAGCGAGTTCTGGCAGAGCATTTGCAGAGTTGGATGCTTGCATGAAAAATGCTGAACACTCAGGCTTTAGGCACTCGCACTATCAGGTGCACATGCGGTCCGGATTTGCATTCGAGCAAGCGGCGCTATTGCGGAGCACTGACGCGGCAGCGCATTAGCGCTTGCGGCGCTTACTCTCCGCTCTAGCTTCTGATCCTCTTGGTCTGGCTAGCAGTTGAACGCTCGGCGTGTAGGCACGGGCGGCAGCTGTCATCACTAGGCCTTGCAGGTCTTAGAGTCCCGCCCGTCACGCATGCACACAGCCCTGATTCTCATCTACAACATCAGGGGGATGCTAGCCGCGAAGCGGCGCGGCTCCTTTTAGGCGTCACCATCCGTTTCGCGGTTTATTCCTGGTAGGGAACAAAACCGTACTTCAGCTGCAGGTCAATCACACTCGTGGACCCTGCATAATCGATGAATTGCTTTTGCAGCGCATCTGGAACTCGACTCGTGATCAACATGAGTGGCCGTGATAGCGCGTACGTATGATTCTGTATCGTGCGGCTTGCCGCTGGGAAACCGTTGAACGAGAGCAGCTTGATCGGGACATTCGTTCTAGCCATGCGTTCGGCCTGCCCGACCGATGCCAGAGCTACTCCGTTCAGATCGGATGCGGTGAACCGGATCGCCTCGTCATTCGTTTCGATCGTTGTATATCCGACGATCTGCTCACGTCTAAGTCGAAGGTATTCGAGGATAAACTCGGTCGAACCTTGACCGGTGCGCCATGCCAGGTGCACGGGCGCGTCCCGTCCTCCCAGCACCTTCCAATTCGTTAATTTGCCAGTAAGGATCTCGCTAAATTGACGTGAATCGATGTCCTTGACAGGATTGTCCCGGTGCACCACAACGGCTACGCCGTCACGAGCGATAGGAAAGGAAAAAAGGTCGCGCTCAACAGCACGTAGATTTCGCGGTACCATGACCGCGTTCGCTGTTCCGGAACGCACTTCAACTAACCCTTTTTCGACTCCGCGAGCCCTAATTTCGATCTTGCTCCCGGGATGCAAGGCTTCAAAGCGTGTCGCAATGTCCGTCATAAGCGGAACGAGAAGAGATGAACCCGCTATCGTGAGCTTCTCTGAGACGGGTTCCGAGCGCCGCGGCTGTTGCGCGCCCACCGAAACGGCGATCCACGAAAGAAAGGCAAACGCGAACAACAGTCGCGTTAGGGCAACATTTTTCATATTGTTTTGAGCTGACAAAATGTGCTCACCCGTAGATTACCCTTTGCGCCGAATCCATCAAAGTTCAAATCTCCCATCTTTGAAGAGACGCAATAACCTGCCCGTCGTGCTCGCGATTCGTTGAAAAAAAGGATCCGGGGTAAACTCACGCCAGGTCTGTAACAAAGGTAACGGCCATGTACGAGCGTATTCTGGTGCCGGTCGATGGTAGCGAAATCTCGACGCGGGGGCTGCAGGAGGCGATCAAGTTGTCCAAGGCGCTTGGCGGTCAGTTGAGGCTCGTGCATATCGTCGATGACTCGGCACTCGCTCTAAACCCAGAGACAGGCATTGCCGCCGCACCTTTGGTAGAAGATTTCGCTGAGGGGGGCAAAGAAATCCTCGAGCAGGCGCGCAAAGTCGCTGTCGCCGCAGGCGTCAACGCGGAAGTGGTGCTGCACGAAAATTTCACCGGCCGCGTCGCGGACCTGATCGTCGCCGAAGCGAGAAAGTGGCGTGCAGAATTGATTGTAATGGGGACTCATGCGCACGGTGGAATTCGGCACGCGGTGCTTGGCAGCGATGCGGAGGCCGTTTTGCACGGTGCCGAAGTGCCCGTCCTGCTCGTGCGATCATCGGAACGCAAGGCGAAAAACTGACGAACGGGCTAACGAGTTCACGCCAAGTCGTAAGTCTCGAGTTATTTGATATAATCAACCGCTCAATGCGCCCGTAGCTCAGTTGGATAGAGTACCTGGCTACGAACCAGGGGGTCGTGGGTTCGAATCCTGCCGGGCGCGCCATAAATCAAATACTTAGAGCCGCTTTTCAGCGGCTTTAATTTTTGCTGCAAGACCTTGCAAGACTTTTAGTCGAGCAGAGCCTATGCAGCGGCCCGCAGTAACGTGATCGCCGGTGTTGCCAGGCTCCGGTCGATTTTGTTAACCGCGTTGATCAACTCGGCTAACTCAACGGCGCTGTAATGCGTCGTGATATCGCCGTTCGTGTGCCCGAGGAGGACCTTGCGGGTCTCTTCGCCCACGCCCGCCGCGCGTAGCCTGCGGCCAAACGTATGCTTCAGATCGTGCACCCGCACGTGCTCGAAGCCCCAGGGTGCTGGCCGGCCGAACTTCTGCCGGTAGCGCTCCGCTGCCCGAGCCCGAGCGTGTTGCCAGGCATTGTTGTTCATGCATTCGATCGGCTCACCTGCAAAGCCGGGACGAAAGCCGCCGCCGTACTTCTT
>JAQGNH010000216.1 GCA_028291945.1 Betaproteobacteria bacterium | reverse complement strand
GGCCAGATCATGCGCGCAGCAGGCCTGCTCAAGGAAACACCCCGCCCAAGCCGCGAACAGATCGTCGATTTCATGAGCCCGAACATCTGCCGCTGCGGTACCTACGTGAGGATCGTTCGTGCGATAGAGCGGGCCTCGAAGGAGGCTTAAGCCGTGGCCGCAACCAGGATAGGCATGGAAGAAAAGCTGTCGACGAGCCGCCGTCGTTTCATGCTCGGCGCCGGCGGCCTCACGTTCGGGATTGCAACAGGTTTGGCCGATCTCATCGCGTCCGACGGTGCCGCACACGCAGCGGCGGACAGGCAGATCGCGATGAACGCGTGGGTGACGCTCTCGAGCGACGGCACCGTCTACATCATGTCGCCTGCGACCGAGATGGGACAAGGCTCTCTCACATCGATACCGCTGATCCTTGCCGACGCGATGGATGCAGACTGGAAGCGCGTCAGGCTGATCCCTGCGCCGCCGAACGACAAGGTTTACGGCAATCCGCGGTTCGGCAATTCGATGTACACGGCCGGAAGCGCCACCGTCACCGGTTATTTCACGTTGATGCGCCAGTTCGGCTCACAGGTGCGCTACGTCCTTATGGACAATGCGGCCCGACACTGGACCGTGCCGCTGGCGGAAATCATGACCGAGCCGGGGCTCATCCTGCATGCGAAATCGGGGCGCAAGCTGACCTACGGTGAGGTAACGGCCTTTGCAACTCTTCCCGAGAAAGCGCCCGAGGTGGCGCTGGAGTCGCTCGATAAATCGCGCTTCCGCCTCGTCGGCACCGATGTCGGGCGTGTCGACGTGCCAGGCAAAGTGAACGGCACTGCGCAATACAGTATCGACGTGCAGGTGCCTGGCATGATTTACGGCGCAATACTTCGCGAACCGATGGAAGGCGCTGCACCGGAGCGCATCGACGATGCAAATGCTCGCGCGATCGAGGGTGTAATCGCTATCGTGCCGCTGAAATACGGCATCGGCGTGCTGGCCGATTCACCATGGACGGCATTCAAGGCGAAAAATGCGCTCAAGGTGACGTGGAGCCGCAAGGCGACCGGTTGGGGCCACTCGACCGATAAGGCATTCGAAAAGTTTGCTGCTGCAAGCGGGGACCCGAACCGCAAAGGCATTGCGTGGGAGACCAAGGGCGATGTGCAGGCAGCAATGTCGCGCGCGGCAAGCGTGTTCGAAGGTGAGTATCGCGCCGATTACGCGTATCACGCGCAGATGGAGCCTCTCAACTCCGTGGCCGACGTGTCACCGGCGGGCGATGCGGTCGAAATCTGGTGCGGCACGCAAAGCCAGACGACCGCCGTCGCGGCCGTCGCCAATGCGCTCGGCATTTCTGAAGCCAAGGTCACGTTCAACGGCATGCTGATGGGCGGCGGTTTCGGACGGCGCGGGCACCGGGACGTCGAGTTCATCGTGGACTCGGCGCTGATGTCGAAGGTCGCAGGCCGCCCGGTCAAAGTGATGTGGACGCGCGAAGACGATGTGCATAACGGTCGTTTCCGGCCGATCTACGTAAACAAGCTTCGTGCGGGTCTCGATGGATCCGGCAACATCATTGCGTGGCACCACCGCGTCGTGTGCGACCGCGTGCTTTCATTCATGGATCCCGTTCGGTATGCAACATCGAAAGGCCGCGACAATATCGCGATGCGTGGCACGGAGATCCCGACGTACGACATCGCTGACCAGCTTGCCGAGGGTGTGCAGGAAGACACCGGCATGCGCACTTCACCGCTGCGCGCAATCGGTGTCGGCCAGAACGCGTTTGCCAATGAAGTGTTCATGGACGAAATCGCTGCGAAGCTCAGGATCGACCCCGTCGAGCTCCGACTGCGTCATCTGAAACAGGCGCCGCGTGCGCGTCTCGTGGTGCAGGAAGTCGCGCGCATGGCGCGGTGGGGCGAGAAGCGCAAAGGGCGCGGCCTGGGCGTGGCGTATCTCGATTACAGCGGCACGCAGGTGGCGGGGGTTGCGGAGGTTTCCGTGGATGGCTCCTCTGGCGCGATCAGGGTGCATCGTTTCTGGTGCACGATCGATGCCGGCGTCGCGGTGCAGCCAGACAACATTATCGCGCAGACCGAAAGCTCGATCGTGTACGGCCTTGGACTCGCACTCACGGAACGCATCACTATCGAAGACGGCACAGTGAAGCAGTCGAACTTTTACGATTACCACGTGCCCCGTATGAAAGACGTGCCGGAGCTCCAGATCAAGCTCATACAAACGCCCAACCATCCGACCGGCGCCGGCCAGATGGCGACGCCACTCGTCGCCCCCGCGATTTCCAATGCGGTGTTTCAGCTGACGGGCGTGCGCTTGCGACAGCAGCCGATGCTCGCCGAGCGCGTGCAGGTGGCGATTTCGGAAGCTACGGCGAAGAACGCTTAAGAAGAATTCGCTTTCCTCATTCCTACCCTTCTCACAAAGAGCCAAGGGTTCGAGTCGCCCGAGTTCGGGCGACGGTAGATGGGGAATGAATGTGAACAGTGCGGCCCCCGTGCCGGGGTCGCGGGGATTTCTAACCAGGGAGGAAGTATGCGTCTACGTGTCTTGGATATTGTACGTCGTGCGGCAACGCCCATTGTTGTTTTAGCGATCGCGGTAAGTGTGACAGGTTGCGAAACGACAGGGCGCACCGGGGAGTATCGCGCCGATGTCCCCGAAGCGAACAACATGCGACTCGTCGGGCACAACGACCTGCAGGCGCGCTCCGCATATTCACCGGTCATACATCATCAAGGTAGCCGCTACATCGCGTATATCGGACACCACGGCGGGAACAGAGCGAACCCGATGAATGCGCGCAACGAGGACAACGGCACCTCTATCGTCGATGTAACAGATCCCGCGAAGCCGCGTTACCTCACGCACATACCCGGTGAAAAAGGCGGACCGGAGTCCGGCGGTGCGCAGATGGTGCGCGTCTGCAATGGCAGCGAGCTGCCCAAGGCGGACCGGAGCAAAGTGTATATGCTGCGTTCCCTCGGCAACGTCGGCCACGAAATCTGGGACGTGACGCAGCCAGAAAAACCAACGCGCGTGGCAGTGGTCGAACAGAAGCTCCTGGGCACGCACAAGAACTGGTGGGAGTGCGATACCGGTATCGCCTACCTCGTTTCAGGGGTTCCGGGGTGGAGCTCCACCCGCATGACGCAGGTCTATGACCTCAGCGATCCATCGAAGCCTGTATTGATCCGGAATTTCGGCGTCGCCGGCCAGGAGCCTGGCGCAACCGGCAAGCCGCCCGTGTTCGCCCTTCACGGTGCGATCTCGACGGGTACGAAACGCAACCGCATCTACTTCGGTTACGGCACCGTGAGCAACGGGCTGATTCAGATCGTCGATCGCGACAAGCTCGTGAACGGCCCAAAAGAGCCGACCGCCGCCAATCTGCGTTCTCCCGTGATCTCGCAGGTGCAACTGCCGGAGTACCTGGGCGCTCACACGACGCTGCCCATATTTGGATTGGTACCGCCGGACCTTCCGAAGTACGCAAAAGGCCCGAAGGCGCGAGACATCTTACTCGTGGTGGACGAATCGACTTCGAACGAGTGCCAGGAGTCGAGGCAGCAGGTTTACGTCGTCGACATCACCAACGAGACCACGCCGATGGGCATCTCGAACTTCAACTTACCCGAAAGCCCCGGCAATTTCTGTTCGCGCGGCGGACGCTTCGGATCTCATTCCTCCAACGAGTATCAGCATCCCGCATACGACAAGCGCATCGTCTTCGTCACGTGGTTCAACGCCGGATTGCGGGCGCTCGACATTCGAGATCCTTACCATCTGAAGGAAATTGCGTACTACATTCCTGCGATCACGGAAAAGACGGATACCCGCTGCGTGAAGGATGCGTCCGGTGAGCGCTGCAAGCGGGCGATACAGTCGAACAACGCGGAGGTCGACGATCGAGGTTACATCTATGTCGTCGACAGGGCCGATACGGGTATGCACATACTCGAGCTGACGGGCTCCGCGCGCAGCGTCGCTGATTTCAGGTGACGCACAGACCGGGCCCTCTTCCCGTGCTTCGGGAGAAGGCCCGCGTGATGAGAAGCACACATCGCGGTACAATTGCGCTCATGCCGGACGCATCGACCGCTGAAATCGCATGCGATGTCGCCGTACTCGTCGACGAGGAGGTCGGCGAGCCCGACGCGCAAGGACGCTTTGTCCTCGAGCGCGGCACGATGGAATGGTATGTGCTGCAGACGCTCGAGCAGCAGCACGAGAATGTCTGCGTCGTGCCGTTCGACCCGGAAATCACATCGACCATCGCTGCGCTGCGAGGGCTGAACCCGAGTCTCGTTTTCAATCTCACGGAATGGGTCGCTGGAGACCGCCGTCTCGACTCCGCGATTGCGGGCATGCTGGAAATGATGAAGCTGCGCTATACCGGTGCGGGCCCGGAAGGCATGCAGCTTGCGCGGGACAAGGCGCTTGCGAAGCAGGTCGTCTCCGATCTCGGCTTTGCGGTGGCGCCTCACACGATCGTGAATGGGCGACGACCGGACCTTGCTTCCATGTCCTTCCCGCTCATCGTCAAGCCGCAGTTCGGCGATGGCTCGGATGAAATCGCCAATGGCGCGCTCGTGCATACGGAGCGGGAGCTCATGCGTCGCGTGGAGAGCGTACGCAGGCGCACGCAGGAGCCGCTCATGTGCGAGCAGTTCGTAGGCGGACGCGATCTGTTCGTCGCGCTCCTCGGCAACTCGCCGCGGGTGATGCCTGCGCTCGAGCTCGTCGTCGGTCGTCAAGGTGCAACCGCTCCGCGTTTTGCGACCTCTCGGGTCAAGACCGACGCGCGCTACCGGACCAAATGGCGGATCCGCTATCGTGAAGCGAGGTTGCCGCAGGACGTAGCGCAATGCGTCATCGAGGCGAGCAAAGAGATCTTTCGCGCGCTCAAGCTTCGCGACTACGCCCGTATCGATTACCGGCTCACGCCCGAAAACCAGCTTGTTTTCCTCGAAGCTAATCCCAATCCTGACCTCACGCGCCACACGTTCGGCCGGGAGCGCTGTTTCGCAGGCGTGACGTATCCCGAGCTCATCTCCTCGATCGTGCGCTCGGCGCTCGAACGGCCGCGATAACGCCTCAGGCTTTCGTGCACCGGTCCGACAGTCATGGAAGCTGAGCGGCGCCCGGCGCAACCCGCCCTCAAGGCGGAAATCGGTGTGCTGGGCCTCTGGAGCCTTGCTGTCGGGCTCGTGATCTCCGGGGAGTATTTCGGCTGGAGCTACGGTTGGGCCGCTGCTGGAACGGTGGGCTTTCTCTACACGACGCTCCTGATTGCGCTTCTCTACGTTGCATTCATTTTCAGTTTCACGGAGCTCACCGCAGCGATCCCGCACGCGGGCGGTCCCTTTGCGTATGCATTGCGCGCGTTCGGACCGATGGGAGGATTGATCGCAGGGTATGCGACGCTGGTCGAGTTCGCGCTGGCGCCGCCCGCGATCGCCGCGGCCCTGGGTGCCTATATCCATTTTCAGTTCGAGTCGGTGCCGGTAGCCGCAGTCGGCATCATCGCCTATGCGCTCTTCGTCTGGCTCAACATCCTCGGTGTAAAGCAGGCCATGCGCTTCGAATTGTTCGTCACCGTGCTCGCCGTTGCCGAGCTACTCGTTTTCATGGCTGTCGTCGCACCGGGATTCAGACTCGCGAATTTTATGGCCAATCCCATGCCGGCAGGTTTTGCCGGTGTGCTCGCCGCGATTCCGTTCGCGATCTGGTTTTTTCTGGCGATCGAAGGCGTGGCGATGGCTGCCGAGGAAGTGAAGCAGCCGAAAACCACCATACCGCGCGGCTATATTTCCGGCATCCTGACGCTCGTCGTGCTTGCTTTCGGTGTGATGATATTCGCAGGAGGCGCCGGCGATTGGACGCGGCTCACCGCGATCGATTCTCCGCTGCCTGAAGCCATGGCAATGGTCGTCGGCAAACAGAGCGGATGGATACATATGCTCGTCGCGGTCGGCCTGTTCGGTCTGCTCGCGTCGTTTCACGGCATCATCCTGTCCTGCTCCCGACAGATGTACGCGCTGGCGAGATCCGGCTACCTGCCGCCGTTCCTTGCGGCCGTGCACCCACTGCGCCGCACACCTCACCGCGCACTCGTTGCAACCGGCATTCTGGGTGCGATCGCTTTACTGTCGGGCGCTACGAGCGAGCTCATCACGCTCTCGGCGCTGGGTGCGATCACGATGTATATCTGCAGTTTGCTCGCGCTGTTCCGGCTGCGCAGAAGCGAGCCGAATCTCGAGCGCCCATTTCGCACACCGCTTTTTCCGGTGGTGCCGCTGATTGCGCTCGCGTTGAGCGTCCTCAGCCTTGGCGTGATCGTCTATTTCAATCCCGGAGTCACCGCGCTATTCCTGGGTGGCTTCGTGCTCGCGCTCGTGTACTACAAAGCGACTGCTTCGCAGCGGGCGGAGCTATCAGTCGACCACGTACGGTCGACGGCTGAGCGCTGACCTCACTGTGCGTCGGACGCAGCCTGCTGGGCTTGCCACCACTGCTTGAGCCAACCGGTGTTGCCCCCGAGCGCGATGAGCTCCAGAAGACTATCCGCTATCGGCGGATACTCGCGCTGGATCTTGCGTGTGTGGTTCACGAAGAAGCCGTTGCGGAAGTCGACCTCGAGCTGGTCACCGGTGTCGCACAGTTCAGTGACGTTTACGCAATCGGTCATCACGCGCAGGCCGCATCCGACAGCGGCGCGATAGGCAAGAAACGGCATCGATTCGCACACGAGGCCGAGGCCCAGGGCCTGCATCGCGATATAGCCATTCATCTTGGGCCCCATTCCGAAGTTGCGGCCGCTGACGATGATATCGCCGGGTTTGCAGCGCGCGCTGAATCCGGGGTCCGATTCCTCGAACAGATGAGGGATGATGTCTTTCGGATCGAAGTAGCGGCCGGCGATGATGGAGCTGGGGACCACACCGCCCGCGTGCGGGACATCGTGTCCCAGCTTGTAGCAGCGGCCTTCGAGCCGCCATTCGAAGTTCGTGTCCATGTCAGAGTTTCGATAAGCGCCAGGGAGGGCGCGGCCGCAGTAGCATGCCACGCGGATCTGCGATGCTGCCGGCGACCGCCGAGGCGGCGACTGTGGCCGGGCTTCCGAGATAAAGTTGAGCGTCTTTTGCGCCGAAGCGTCCGGCGTTGTTGTTCGCAGCCGTCGAGATCGATATCTCACCCGAGTGCACGGGGCCGACGACTGCATCGTTGCACGGGCCGCAGCCGGCCGGCAGCATGACTGCACCCGCTTCGATGAAAATCTGCAGCATTCCGTCGGACGCCATGCGCCGTGTCGATTGTTCCGAGCCCGGGGCGATGAACATGCGCACGTGGGACGCGACTCGGCGGCCTTTCAGTATCGCGGCAGCAGCTACAAGATCTTCGTACATGCTTGAGCCGCAGGAGCCCAGAAAGACGTGGTCGATTTTCTTGCCTTCGACTTCCCGCAGGTCCACGGCATGCTGCACGCCGCCTGGCAGCGCGATCTGCGGCTCGAGGTCGCTCACGTCGAGCTCGAGGTTCGCTTCGTAATGTGCATCCGCATCGGGATAGATCGGCGTGAACGCTTCTTTCGATTTTGACTTTGCTTCCGCGACTATCGCTGGGGACGGGGGGAGGAACACGCCGTAGGCGCGCATTTCGGTCGGACTGGAGCATAGTGCCGTGCGGGCCGCGAGATCGAACTGATTGAGATCGCCTGCGTACTCCAGCACGCGGTAATCGAGATCTGCTTCGAGCACTCCTCGATCGAGCAGGGTGGCGATGCGGAATCCCACATCCCGGGCGTGCACGCCGGCTTTCAGGTTGCCTTTGATCCTGATCCGCACCGTTTTCGGCACCATCACCCAGTTCGTTCCAGTCGCGAGCACGCGACTGATTTCGGTGCCCATCCGAAAACCGAATGCGCCAATCGCGCCTGCGTTCGTGCTGTGACGATCGTTGTCGAAATAGAACATGCCGGGCAGCAGCATACCGTTTTCCATCGGAAACACGTGGCCATGACCGCCGCGTCCGACGTCGAAGAAATTCTTGACGCCCCACTGCTTCGCAGCGTCGCGATTGAACGCGCCGCGCTCGGCTGCACGCGCACTGCCGTATATCACGTCGTGGTCGGTCACCATGATGACTTTGTCCGGCGCAGCGAGCTGAGTGATGCCGAGCGCATCGAGCTCCCGCTTGGCACCCATGACGACGCCGTCGTGGATCATGATGAAATCCGGCTCGGGATAAACGACGTCGCCTGGCTTGACGCTTTGCAAGCCGCTTTTCAGAGCGAGCGTCTTTTCTACTGCAGTCATTCCCATACGGCGCTTCCCCCAAAGCAAGCGGGTGAGGGTAGCCAGCGCCCTGCCGAGTGTCAATGTGCGAGAGAGCGCCCCCCGATGGCGCGCACCAGATCGCGTACTGGGACCGGGTCTTCGCCGCGCTGGTCAAGACACGACTGGAAGAAAGACCTGCAGGAAAATTTCTGGAACGACGCTATGCCGACGCGAAATCGACTCGCAGGCGCCTGGACCATGAATACGCGGAATACAAAGCGATACTTACCGAGCTGGGCGTTGCCAAGTGACGCTTCTCGAGCATCACTTGACGCACGCTAGCTTCTCTCCTGTATTCGGGTTCGCTTACGAAGAGCGAGTTCCGAGCAGACCGACGAAGAGCGCTGCAATCACGGAAAGGTACCGCGATGGCCTTCTTCCATGTCTTCGGTCTTATGGTCTTCGCGAACTCCCAGGTCGCGCTGATTTTCGGTGAGCTTGCCCTCGTTCTCGCGGGCGTCTTTCGGGTTCTTACCCGTTTTAGCTTCGGGGGGCTCTGCGGGGGTCTCCTGGGGCGTGCCCTGCAGCTTCGTGCCGTGGTTCGCTCGTTTCATACGCTTTGCTCCTGAAGGGTGTTCCCGTCAGCAGCACGAGTCGTGCCGAGAACGGCTGAAGATTGTCAGCTCAGAAGCGCGGTGAGTGCGGCGAGGTCGACCGGCTTGACGAGGTGGTGATCGAATCCGGCATCTCGTGAGCGCTTGCGATCGTTTTCGTGACCGTATCCGGTCATTGCGATCAGGCGCACCTTGCGCAACCCGGCAACCTCGCGCATACGGGCGCCCACCGTGTAGCCGCTCATACCCGGAAGGCCGATGTCGAGCAGCACGATTTCAGGCTTGTGCAGCTCCGCTTTTTCGAGGGCGGCCGCACCGTCGTGGGCGGTGTGAACCTCGTGCCCCATGGCCTGCAGCAGCATCGCCATGCTTTCCGCGGAATCCAGGTTGTCATCGACCACCAGTATGCGGCGCTTGGGCCCCGAAGAGCGCGTGTCGCCGCCTTGGTTGTGATGTCCCTGATCCTCCGCGCTCGCGCGAAGCGGGCTTCGCGGCGTTTCGGGTTCTTTGTCGGTCATGCCGACGCAAGCCTGCGCTGGGTCCGACACTCGTCGATCTTCTGCCGCAGATGCGCGATGGCGTAGTCCACTTCCTCTTCGGAGTTGAAGCGTCCGACGGTGATACGGATCGTGCTGGCGCCTTCTGCGCCGAGCGCCTGCAGCACGTGTGACGGCATGGCGCTGCCCGAGGAGCACGCGGATGTGGACGACACGGCGATGTCCGTGAGGGACGTCACCAGCGAATCGCAGTTTTCCAGTGCGACGCTGACATTGAGATTGTTGCCGATGCGCCGCTGCATGTCGCCATTGAGGCGCAACTCGGGAAGATCGCGCAGACCTGCCCACAGACGGTCGCGCAGTGCCCGCATGCGCGGCACCTCGGCGTCCATCTCCTCGCGTGCTATGCGAAAGCACTCGCCTATGCCGACGATCTGGTGAGTCGCGAGCGTACCGGAACGCAATCCGCGTTCGTGCCCGCCGCCGTGCATCTGGGCTTCGATTTTCGCGCGCCGCTCGCGTCTGACGTAGAGTCCGCCGATGCCTTTCGGTCCGTACGTTTTATGTGCAGTCAGCGACATGAAATCGACGGGCATGCGCTGAACGTCGATCTCGACCTTGCCGGTCGCCTGTGCTGCGTCGACGTGCAGCAGCACATCGCGCTCTCGGCAAATCGCACCGAGCGCATCGATATCCTGGATGACGCCGATCTCGTTGTTGACCAGCATGACCGAAGCAAGCACGGTGTCGGGGCGCAACGCCTCGCGAAACGCTGCCGGATCTACGAGGCCGCTGCGGCCAGGCGCAAGGTAAGTGACGTCGTAGCCTTGTCGCTCGAGTTCTTTCATCGTATCGAGCACCGCCTTGTGCTCGGTCTGCACGGTGACGAGGTGGCGCCCGCGGGCTTTCTGCGCCGCGGCTGCGCCTTTGATCGCGAGGTTGTTCGATTCGGTTGCGCCTGAAGTCCAGGCGATCTCGCGCTCGTCCGCATTGAGCAGCTTTGC
>JAQGNH010000207.1 GCA_028291945.1 Betaproteobacteria bacterium | reverse complement strand
TCGTCGGACACCCGTTCAATCCGCCGCATATCATTCCGCTCGTCGAAGTCGTGGGGGGCACGAAAACCTCTCCCGAGGCGCTCGAGTAGGAGCTTCGTGGTGGCGGACAATTGAACACCCCGTCCGACCTGGGTGCCGACGTGAAGAAGGACCTGATCGGCGCACTGAACATACTGCTCGCCGATCTCTTCGCCCTTTTCGTGAAGACGAAGAACTTCCACTGGCAGCGAGGCGCAGTAAATGCGAGTTGAATGAGTTGTCAATAACGACTTTCTGCTAAATCGAACTCAGGTCAAAAGCGACTAGTAGAAAGTCGCCATTGCCAGGTGTGCGGCATTGGCCTATCGTTTTCTCGAATCGTGGTCTTCGGGTGTGCCATGCAACCTGAGCTCGATGAGAGCGTGCTGAGTCAATTCCATGTCCCGATCGTCGGCAGCGCGAAACGGGAGGAAGCAGCACGCGCAATGCCGGTGAGCGACGCTGGCTTCAGGTCGCTCGAGGGGATGCTGGGCGGACGGATGGAGGTTGGAAGCTTCCTGTGCATTGCCATCGCGATCGCGTCCGCGTTGGGCAGGGTCCACCAGCAGCGACTGGTGCATAAGGACATCAAGCCCGCCAACATCCTGGTGAATTCCGACAACGGCGAAGTTCGCTTCACCGGCTTCGGTCTTTCGTCGCGCATGGCGCGGGAACGCCCGCAACCACGGCCACCCGAGTCCATCGCCGGGACGCTCGCCTACATGGCACCGGAACAGACCGGACGGATGAACCGGTCGATCGACTCCCGCAGCGACCTCTACGCGCTCGGTGTCACGCTCTACCAGATGCTCACGGGCTCTCTGCCGTTCACCGCGACCGATCCCATGGAGTGGGTGCACTGCCATATAGCCAGAAAGCCGGTGCCCCCGAGCGAGCGGCTCGACAATGTCCCGGCCCCAGTTTCCGCCATCATCATGAGACTGCTCGCCAAGACACCCGAGGATCGCTACCAGACCGCGGGCGGAGTCGGGCACGACCTGCGGCGCTGCCTCGCCGCCTGGGAGGCGGAGCGCCGGATCGACGACTTCCCGCTCGGCGAACACGACATGCCCGACCGGCTCCTCATTCCCGAGAAGCTCTACGGGCGCTCGCGCGAAGTCGAGACGTTGCTTACCGCCTTCGAGCGGATGGTGACGGGCGGAAAGCCGGAGCTGGTGCTGGTATCGGGGTACTCCGGCATCGGCAAATCATCGGTGGTCAACGAGCTGCACAAGGTGCTCGTGCCGCCGCGCGGACTGTTTGCGTCGGGGAAGTTCGATCAATACAAGCGCGACGTCCCGTATGCGACGCTGGCGCAGGCGTTTCAGAGTCTCGTTCGGTATCTTCTCGGCAAGAGCGACGCCGAGCTGCGTGGCTGGCGCGACGCTCTGGCGGAGGCGCTGGGCCCGAATGGGCCGCTCATGATCGACCTGGTCCCGGACCTCAAGCTCATCATCGGAGACCAGCCGCCGGTTCCCGAGCTCTCTCCGCAGGACGCGCGAGGCCGTTTCCAGGTGGTGTTCCGGCGGTTCATCGGCGTGTTTGCCCAGCGGGACCATCCATTGGCACTCTTCCTCGACGACCTGCAATGGCTCGACGCGGCGACGCTCGATCTCCTCGAAGATCTGCTGACTCCACCCGGCGTGCCGCACCTGATGCTGATCGGCGCGTACCGGGACAACGAAGTCATGGCGGCGCATCCGCTAGCGCGCAAGCTCGAAGCAATCCGGAACGCGGGAGCGAGCGTGCACGAGATCGCGCTTGCGCCGCTCGCGTGCGAAGACGTGCGGCAGCTCATTGCGGATGCGCTCCGCTGCGACCTGGCGCGCGCCACCCCGCTCGCTCAGCTGGTGCACGGGAAGACGGCCGGCAATCCGTTCTTCGTGATCCAGTTTCTATCCACGCTGGCCGAAGACGGATGGCTCGCGTTCGATCATGAGCACGCGCAATGGTCCTGGGACCTCGATCGCATCCATGCGAAGCGGTACCGGGACAACGTCGTCGATCTGATGGTGGGCAGGTTGAACCGCCTGCCGCTCGACACGCAGATGGCGTTGCAGCAGCTCGCGTGCCTCGGGAACATCGCCCCGGTCTGGACGCTGTCCCTGATCCTCGAGAAATCAGCCGAGGACGTCGGTGCGGATCTCTGGGAGGCCGTTCGTCTGGAGCTGGTCGAGCACCTGGATGGCTCCTACCAGTTCGTCCACGATCGCGTTCAGGAAGCCGCCTACTCGTTGATCCCGGAGGCGCGGCGCGACGAGGCGCACCTTCGAATCGGGAGACGGCTCGCGGCCCACATCCCTGCCGAGCAGCGGGAGGAGGCGATCTTCGACATCGTCAATCAGTTCAACCGCAGCGCGGCGTTGATCACCTCGCGAGACGAGCGCGAGCAGGTGGCCGAGCTCAATCTGCTGGCCGGCAAGCGCGCCAAGGCGTCTGCAGCCTACGCCTCGGCGCTGAAGTATCTGATGGCGGGTGCAGCGCTGCAGCCTGCAGACTCCTGGGACCGCCGGCACGCGATGTCCTTCGAACTGGAGCTGCACCGCGCGGAATGCGAGTTCCTAACCGGCGCGCTTGCGGTGTCCGAGCAGCGATTGAAGCTGCTTTCGGCACGCGCGGCAGACACAGTCGAACGCGCTCGCGTGGCGAGCCTTCGCGTGAATGTCTACACGACGCTCGATCAAAGCGAGCGGGCCGTCGAAGTGTGCCTCGAATATCTGGCGCATCTGGGAGTCGAATGGCCCCCGCATCCGGCGCCCGAACAGGCATTGGGCGAATACCAGCGCATCGGGTCTCGTCTCGGCGCACGCAGCGTCGAGGACCTGATCGACCTGCCGTTGATGAGCGACCCAGCCATGCTGGCAACGCTCGATGTCCTGAACGACGTCATTCCACCGGCCCTGTTTACCGACCGCAATCTGCTTTCGCTGGTGATCTGCCGGATGGTCAATCTCAGTCTCGAGCACGGCAACAGCGACGCATCGTGTTTCGCGTATGTGTTCCTCGGCATGATCGCCGGACCGCACTTCGACAATTACGCGGGTGGGTTCCAGTTCGGCCGGCTCGGGCATGAGCTCACCGAAAAGCGCGGACTGCAGCGCTACCAGGCTCGAACTTACATGGCGTTCGGCAATTTCGTCATGCCATGGACGAGGCACGTTCGCACCGGCCGTGATCTGGTGCGCCGCGCGTTCGATATCGCGAACAAGGCCGGCGACCTCACGTTTGCCGCGTACAGCTGCAACAATCTGAACACGAACCTTCTCGCAGCAGGCGATGCGTTGGCAGGCGCGCAGCGTGAGGCCGAACGGGGCCTCGAGTTCGCGCAGAAGGCGCGGTTTGGCCTCGTCATCGAGATCATCACCGCACAGCTCCAGCTGATCCGGACGCTTCGTGGCCTGACACCCACATTCGGATCGTTCGACTGCGAGCAGCAGTTCGATGAACGCCGCTTCGAAGATCATCTTGCAAGTAGCCGAAATCTCGCTTTGCCTGAGTGCTGGTACTGGATTCGGAAGCTGCAGGCGCGCGTGCTTGCCGGGGACTATCGCTCGGCCGTCGATGCAGCGTTGAAGGCTCAACCGCTGCTCTGGACCTCGCCATCCTTTTTCGAGACGGCGGAGTATGAATTCTATGGCGGGCTCGCCCGGGCCGGATTCTGCGATTCCATCCGCTCCGAAGAGCAGCCGCAGCATCGGACCGCGTTGGCTGTCCATCACGAACAGCTCCAAATCTGGGCGGCACATTGTCCGGAGAATTTCGAGAGTCGTGCGGCGCTGGTCGGTGCGGAGATCGCACGCATCGACGGCCGCATCGTCGATGCCGAGCAGCTGTACGAGCAGGCGATCCGGTCGGCACATGAACACGGCTTCGTCCAGAACGAAGGGCTGGCGTACGAGTCGGCCGCGCGATTCTACGCAGCGCGCGGCTTCGACGACATCGCACATCTTTACCTGCGGCGTGCCCGACACTGCTACGCGCGATGGGGCGCCGATGGCAAGGTGCGGCAGCTGGACGAACGGTACCCGCGACTGAGGGAGGAAGAACCGGCTCCCTACTCGTGCGCCACCATCGGCGAGCCGGTCGAGCGGCTGGAGCTCGCGACCGTGTTGAAGGTCTCGCAAGCCGTCTCGGGCGAGATCGTGCTCGAAAAGCTCGTCGAGACCGTGTTGCGCACGGCGATCGAACACGCCGGTGCGGAACGTGGGCTGCTGCTCCTGTCTCGAGGGAGCGAGCTCCTGGTGCGTGCGGAGGGCGAAACCCGCGACAGCTCGGTGACGGT
>JAQGNH010000307.1 GCA_028291945.1 Betaproteobacteria bacterium | reverse complement strand
GTGCCAAGCGAATCGATATACACGGGTACGTCGGCGAGCCTGACCGCGACCGCGGACACGGGCGTGGCCGGCGGCGGAGCGGGCGGTTTTCGGGATGGCTGCCTGAAATAAAAAAACCAGATGGCTGCGATGGCCAGCAATGCGATCACGACGATCGCGGCCCATTGAATCCTTCTTACCTTCATGAACGCGGATCGCTCAACCTTCGCGGGTACTCGACGATGTGCGCGGCGAGGACGGCAAAGTTGCCGCCGACACGGACGCTATCGGGTTCAGCTCCCGCTGACATCGTGCCCGACCCTGTTCCGGCGTCGGCGTTCGTGTCGCTATGCAGCCAGCATCACAGGTTGGCCGTAAAAGAAGCCCTGAAACCAGTCGATCCCCAACTCCAGACACTGCTGAACCCGGCCGATCGTCTCGACCTTCTCTGCCAGTAGCCGAGCGGGCCACGCCCTCAGTTTCTGTACGAGGATCGCCAGCGATGCCGCATCAAGCTGCTGGACATCGATTTTGACGACGTCGACAAATTCGAGCAGCGGTTCGAACGTCTCGCTGTAGTGGCAGACGTCATCGAGCGCGAGCTGGTAGCCTTTTTCCTTGAGCGCACGGCAACGCTTGACGATCTGCTCGTCGATCTCGACGGTTTCGAGGATTTCGAGCATCACCTGGTTTTGCGGCAGCTCTTCGACTCTGCGACTTAGCAGGAACTCAGCATTGACGTTGATGAGTGCTCGCGCTCCACCAATCGCAGCGCTGATGCCGATCCGACGGAACGCGGCGTGCACGACGCTCGTAGTCGCAAGCGCATCATCTATGAAGAAGGCTGCGTTCCGGTCACCTGAGCGGTACAGCAGCTCGTATGCGACCACCGGACGCTGCCGATCCATTATCGGCTGACGTGCCAGCAGAAATTCGGGAGAACGCGTGCGCATTTGCCACCTCACTCACCATGTTCACGTTGATGAAATGGTATGCGGGATGCGCGGGAGAGTCCTTGGGGTGGGCCTGATGACTCCTGAAATTAGGTGATGGCCCCGATCACTATGCGCAATCGGCTGCGCAGCGTCTCGTCGCCCGTACCGTCATTCTGGACCGCGCACAGCGCGAGGTGATCCAGAATCGAGCGGCGTTCAAAGACACTGGATGCCGGATCGAGTCCGGCATGACGAGAGGCTTATTTGAGAGTCGCAAGGTAATCCAACAGAGCGCGGCGCTGCTCTGCGTCGGGCAACCTGCAGAACGCGCGCGTGTCGTATCGTCGGACCAGATCGGGACCGACCTGCTGTCCGCGTCTTTCGCCAGCTTTGCGTGTTCCCGGACGCCAGCCAAAGCGGCGCCACGTATCTGCGACTGACGTGGCTACGGAAGGAACGTAGTGAAAAGCCTCATCGAGAATTGAGCGATACGGTTTCATCGTGTATCTCCATGGCAGCAACGCGGACTCAGCTTCATGAAGAGCAATCTTCGTTGCTGATGCCGACGTGATGATGGAATCGTACCGGCGAAGCTGCGCCGAGTCCTTGGAGAGCGCTGAAGACTCCTGAAATTCTCTGCAGTAGAGAAGGTGTCACTCGGCGATTGACGTAGGCTCGGCGCAAAGCCGATCCTGATCACCGATCCGGTTGCATCGGTAGCTCGCACGGAATGCCACGTAACGGTTCCGAAACGCTGCGGCGGGATTATTCGTTATTTGTTCGCACCGCCACTCGAGACGCGAGATGAATGACCACGCCGTCCAGATGAACCCACAAAGCGCCAAGGATGGTATGCGCATGATGGCGTCCAGCCGCCTGCCGCTGCTGGCGCTCGCCATGGCCTCGTTCGGGATCGGTACGACCGAGTTCGTGATCATGGGTCTTTTGCCGGACGTCGCCCGCGATCTTGCCGTATCGATTCCGAAGGCCGGCCTGCTGGTGTCGGGCTACGCGCTCGGCGTGACCTTTGGCGCGCCGATCCTCGCGGTTGCGACTGCGCGGCTCGATCGGCGCAGGGCGTTGCTGCTCCTGATCGGAATCTTCATTCTCGGCAATCTGTTTTGCGCCGTCGCCCCAACCTACGGCCTGCTCATGGTCGCGCGCATTGCGACCGCGTTTTGCCACGGCGCATTTTTCGGACTGGGGTCAGTGGTCGCGGCGCAGGTCGTGCCTGCAGAGAAGAGGGCGCAGGCAATCGCGCTCATGTTCACCGGTCTCACGCTCGCCAACGTGCTCGGCGTGCCCTTCGGCACCGCACTCGGCCAGGCACTCGGCTGGCGCGCCACGTTCTGGGCAGTCGTCGGCATCGGCGTTGCCGCGGCCATCGCCCTTTATGCGTGGCTGCCGCGCCGACTTCTCTCGGCCGGCGCGAGCCTGATGCAAGAGGCGCGTAGCCTGGGCCGGGCGCAGGTGCTGCTGGCGATGCTCATCAGCGTGTTTGCTTCGGCGAGCCTCTTCAGCGTGTTCACCTATATCGCTCCGATTCTCGAGACGGTCACGCGCGAGTCGCCGCACCAGGTGACCTGGGCGCTGGTGATCTTCGGCGCCGGACTTACGCTAGGGAATCTTGTCGGGGGACGGCTCGGCGACTGGCGACTGATGCCCTCGGTGATCGCCATCTTCATCCTGCTGATCGGCGTGCTTGCGGGCTTCGCCGTTATGGACCGCGTGCTGTGGCTCGCGCTACCCACGCTTTTTGTGTGGGGCAGCCTGACGTTCGCGCTGGTGTCGCCCTTACAGATGCGGGTGATGAGCGAGGCCTCGGATGCGCCCAACCTGGCCTCTACCCTTAACCAGGGTGCGTTCAACCTCGGCAACGCTTCGGGCGCATTCGTCGGCGGCATCGCGTTGACCGACGGCTTGGCCTACGGCAGCATTCCATTGATTGGCGCGGCGCTTGCCACGGCGGGATTGATGTTCAGCGTGCTCTCGTATGCGATGGACCGCGGGCGCATTAGACTTGCTCAGCAATCTTGCACTAATGTCCGACGACCAGCAGCGTGAACGGATACAAGTACGCCTGCGCCGTGACGAGCAATCCCACGAGTGTCGCGAGCACGAGGCTGTGGAAGAATACATAGCGGAGGATTTCGCCTTCATGTCCGAACCACTGCGTGGCAGTTGACGCGACGACGATGCTTTGCGCATCGATCATCTTGCCCATGACGCCGCCGGAGCTATTCGCCGCCGCCATCAGCACCGGGTTCAGACCGAGCTGCTCGGCGGTGATCTTCTGCAGTCCTCCGAACAGCACGTTCGACGCGGTGTCCGATCCGGTTACGGCGACACCCAGCCAGCCGAGCAAGGTGCCAAAGAACGGATAGAGCACGCCCGCGGTCGCGAACGCTAGCCCCATCGTTGCGTCGGTGCCGGAGTAACGGGTGAGGAACCCGAGCGCGAGCATCGCGGAGATCGTGAGCAGAGAATAGCGCACGCGCACGATCGTTTTCCAGTAAACCCGCGCGAGTCCGACCGGCGAGTACTTCATGAAAAAGCCGGCGATGATGGCCGCGAGCAGAATGCCGCTGCCGGTGGCCGACAGCCAGTTGAGCACGTATACGGCCGCTTCCTTTTGCGGCTTCGCAACGACGGGGGGCATTCTTTCGATCATGTTGTTCAAGCCTTCGATCGGAAAGCGGAAAACCGAGACGCTGTCGAGCATTTGCCTGAGCTCGGGCACACCCCAGAGGAACACGAACACGGTCAGGATCAGCCAGGGTATCCACGCAACGATTACCGCCTTGCGGTCGTGCTGTGGATCCGCCACGGGGTTCGCCGCGATTTCACGTGCGGACGCCCCGGCGGCCGGTGGAACCGGTTCCGGCGCGCCGCGACCTTTGAGCGCGGTCGATGTCCAGATTGTCGCAGGACGCCACACGCGCAGGAACAGCGTGAGGCACGCCATCGAGATCATCGCGCCCACGACGTCCACGAGCCACGGTCCGTGGTAGTTCGACACGAGAAATTGCGGGATTGCGAAGCTCACACCGGCCACGACAATAGCAGGCCAGATCTCGAGCATGCCGCGCCATCCGGCGAACGCCCAGATCAGCCAGAACGGCACGAGGATCGAAAAAAATGGAACCTGCCGTCCCACCATCGATGAGAGCTGCAACAGGTCGAGCCCGGTGACTGCGGCAAGTGCGATGATCGGAGCACCCAGCGCGCCGAATGCGACAGGCGCCGTGTTGGCGATGAGCGCGAGCCCTGATGCAGCGAGCGGCGAAAAGCCGAGCCCGATGAGAATCGCGCCGGTCACCGCGACGGGCGTTCCGAAACCTGCGGCGCCTTCGAAGAACGCGCCGAAGCTGAATGCGATCAGCAGCAATTGCAGCCGGCGGTCCTCGCTGATGCGCGCGATCGAGTCCTGCAGCACTTTGAACGCACCGCTTTCCGCGGTGAGGCGGTAAAGGAAAATGATGTTGAGGATGATCCAGCCGATGGGCAGCAGCCCGTACAGCGCACCGTTCAGCACTGCGAGCCCGGCCATGTGCGCCGGCATGCCGTAAGCGAAGATCGTTACGATAAGGGCGCTGATCAAGCCAAGGACCGCGGCCCAGTGCGCCTTGATCCGGAAGAACGCGAGCGCCCCCAGAAGCACCACCAACGGAATCGCCGCCACCAGCGCCGACAGCGCCATGTTGTGAAACGGGTCGTAGACCTGGGACCAGACCATAGCGGTTCCCCCGCCTGTGCTTCTAAGCCGCCGCGAACAAGCGTGGTGACGAAATCGCGCAGCAGCGGAGAAGCGAATTCAAGGCAGCAGATTCTCGATCTTGATCGGCAGCTCGCGCACCCGTACGCCGGTCGCATGGTAGACGGCATTCGCGATGGCTGCCGACATTCCCGCCAGTCCGATCTCACCGATACCGCGTGCGCCGAGCTCATTCAGCTTGGTGTCGGGGTACTCGATAAAATGGACCTCCAGCGCAGGCACGTCGGCGTTGGCCGCGACGATGTAATCGGCGAGATTCGAATTGATCGGTGCGCCATTACGCGGATCGTACGAAGTCTCCTCGAACAGGCTCATGCCGATGCCCATCACGACCGCGCCTTCGATCTGGTTGCGCCCGGCGAGCGGGTTGAGGATGCGGCCGGCATCGATCACCGAGACCACTCGGCTCACGCGCAGCCGCGCGATCTCCGGTTGCCACGTGACCTCCACGAAGTGTGCGCCGAACGAATGGCTCGAGAACTGCGGCTTCGTGGCGAGCCCGAACGTTCCCTCGGAGCTGCCGCGACCCGACACCGCCTGCTGATTTCCCATCCGCAGAAAGTCCTGATACGGAATGCCACCGGTTGCGGGTTCGCCCCTGGCGTGTACGCGCCCGTTGGTGTATTCGAGATCCGCGGCCTTCCGTCCCGCGAACTTCGATCCAGGCGCACTCACGGCCGTGGCGAGCAGGGAATCGATTCCTTTTCCCGCCGCCTCCAGTACCGCGGGCACCACGGAAGCGGTCGCCATCGATCCGCCGGAAAGCGGGCCCGCAGGCAGCTGACTGTCGCCGAGCACGACCTCGACCTTATCGATGGGCAATCCGAGCTTTTCGGCGGCAATCTGCGCCAGGATGGTGTAGGTGCCTGTGCCGATGTCCTGCGTCGCGCAAGACACGCGAGCGGTTCCATCGTCGCGGAGCTCGACATTCGCGGTGCACGGGAAGCGGTCCGCTATCCAGGTGCACGCCGCCATGCCCCAACCGAGCGTCAACCCATCGCGTTTCATAGCGCCCACTCGTGGATCGCGTTTCGACCATCCGAACTTCTCCGCTCCCGTAGAGAGGCATTCCTTGAGGTGGCGCGAAGAAAACGGAATCTGCAATCCTTCGTCGATCTCCGGCTCGTTCACGAGCCGCAGCTGCACCGGGTCCATGCCGAGCTTCAACGCCAATTCGTCCATCGCGGACTCCGTGGCCCACAGTCCTGGAACTGCACCTGGCCCGCGCATGGGGCACGGTGCGCCCACGTTGCGCCGCGCCAGCGCGGAAGTGACTCGCAGATTGGGGACGCTGTACATGAACGGCGTGGCTTCGGCGCAGTTCTCGTGGTAGTCGTCGAGGATCGACGTGTGATTCACGTAGTCCTGCCGTAGCGACGTCAGCTTGCCGTCACGCGTCGCGCTCAACCTGATGCGCTGCTGAACGCGCGGCCGGTGTCCCACGTTCTGGAACATCATGCGTCGGCTGACGACCAGCTTCACTGGCTTGTCGAGTTGTCGGGCGGCTGCCGCCGCGAGCGCCGACTGGGTCCAGGGCCAGAGCTTGCCCCCGAAGCCCGAGCCCATGAATTTCGTAATGACCCGGACGTTCTCCTTCGGCACGCCCAGCATCTGCGCGAGCACGTTGCGGTGGTTGACCACCCCTTGAGAGGTCTCGTACAAGGTGAACGTCGATCCCTCCCGCAGGGCGAGGGACGCATGCAGCTCGATGGGATTGTGCGTCTCGGGCGGCAGGCCATAGGTCTGATCCACCTGGATCTCGGCCTCGGAGAATGCCGTCACCGGGTCGCCGCGCTCGCTTTCGACCTTGTGGTTGATCTCCGGCGCCAGGCGCTCGTCCACGTACGGCTTGTGCTCGCGGTACGTGACCTTCACCGCCTCCGCGGCCGCCATCGCCTGCGGGAACGTATCGGCGACGGCCAGCGCCACGTACTGCCCGTAATAGCGGACGACGTCTTCTTCGAGCGGCGCGCGCGTCTCGTCGAGGCGCACCATGTTCGCGCCGAATTCGTGGTTGACCGCCGCGCGGGAAAGCCTGCCGATATTCTCGCGGTGGAAGATTGCGCGAACCCCCGGCATCTTCTCCGCGGCGCTGGTGTTGATGCGCTGAATTTCTCCGCTGGCGATCGTGCTGCAGACCGGCACCGCGTACACCATGCCGGGGAAGTTATGGTCCGACGCGTACAGGGCCTTGCCGCTCACCTTCAGCGGGCCGTCGACGCGCGGCTGTGCTTTGCCGATGACGGACATCGGGCCGCCTGCTATTGCTGGCATGACGTGTCTCCTGAGTATCGACTTACGCGGTCCCGGTCGCCTGCTTCAGCGCGTGAACGAGGCAGCGCCGGGCCAATTCCACCTTGAAGCCGTTCTGACTCCGCGGCTTTGCGCCGCTCAGCGCGGCATCGGCCGCCCTTCGAAAGGCCGGCTCCCCTGCG
>JAQGNH010000117.1 GCA_028291945.1 Betaproteobacteria bacterium | reverse complement strand
GCCGTTCCTGCAGTTGTCCGTCGAGGCGCTTTGCGATAGGTTCGGTCACAAGGAGGACGGAACATGCCAGGCGCTCTCGAAGGCATCCGCGTCATCGATTTCGGCCAGTACATCGCAGGCCCCATGGTGGCCATGCTGTTGGGCGACCACGGTGCCGATGTGATACGCGTCGATCCACCCGGCGGCCCGCGCTGGAATACGCCGGCCAATGCGACCTGGAATCGCAACAAGCGCAGCATCACGCTCGATCTAAAAAAAGACGAAGATCGCGAGACGGCGCGGCAGCTCATCGCGAGTGCCGACGTGGCTATCGAGAACTTCCGTCCCGGCGTGATGGACCGTCTCGGTGTCGGCGCCGCGTCCATGACCGCGGCAAATTCGCGTCTCGTCTACTGCTCGCTGCCGGGCTTCGGTTCCGACGATCCGCGCGCGCAGGTCAAAGCATGGGAAGGCGTGATCGGCGCGGCGACCGGCGCCTATCGCGCGAGTCATGCGACCGAAGGCCGGCCAGTCTATACCGTCATTCCCTACGGCTCAGCCTACGCAGCGTTCCTGTGCGCAGTCACCGTCGCGATGGCGCTGAATGCGCGCGAGCGTTCCGGCCTCGGCCAGCGCGTGGAGATTCCGCTCTTCGATGCGACCTTCACAGTCGTCGGCGCGCGCGGCCTATTGGTCAATGGCAAACCGGAAGCCGAACCCGAATTCAACTGGAGCCGGCAATTACCGTGCAAGGACGGGCATTGGCTCATGTACGTAGCGAACAACAAGAAGTTCGAAGCGTTCATCAAGTCGATCGGCATGGACAAGTGGCGCGACGCCAAGCTGCCGCCAAAAGAGCTCGCGCAGAAGTTCGACGATGTGATGCGCACTCGCACAGCGAAAGAGTGGGAAGACATCATCGCGGAGATCGGCTCCGAAGGCGTGATTTGCCATACCAGCGCTGAGTGGCTGAAACATCCGCAGGCGCTCGAATCGAAAATCATCGCCGATTACGATGATCCCGAGCTCGGCCGCTTCCGCGGCCCCGGCATCAACGCGCGCCTCTCGCTTACACCGGGCTCAGTGCGCACGCCGCGCGCGAAGACTGATGTCCACCGGGCGGAAATCCTGCAAGAGCTGGCATCATTTGAATCTCCCTCCCATGCGCAGCGGGGGAGGGTTGGGGAGAGGGCAGACGTCCTTCGCTCTGCGCTTCAAGGCGTAAAAGTAGTCGACCTCTGCATCATCCTCGCCGGCCCCACCTGCGGCCGCACCCTCGCCGAGTTCGGCGCCGATGTCATCAAGATCGACAGCCCGCACACGAAAACCGTGCTGCGTCACAATGACATCAACCGCGCCAAGCGCAGTGTCCTCATCGACCTGAAGAAAAAAGAAGGACTCGAGATCTTCTGGAAGCTAGTCGATCAGGCCGACGTGGTCCTACAAAATTTCCGCAGCGGCGTTGCCGAGAAACTCGGCATCGACTACCAACGCGTGCGTGCGCGCCGGCCGGACATTGTCTACGGCTCCATGAACACCTTCGGCCACATCGGTCCCTACGCGAGTCGTCCCGGCCACGAGCAGATCGGCCAGGCCGTGTCGGGCATGCAGGTGCGCTACGGCTCAGCCAAGCCTGCCACGGCGCCTTTCGCCGCGAACGACTATGGCACCGGCCTGATGGCGTGCTATGGCGTTGCGCTCGCGCTGCTGCATCGGCGCCGTACCGGCGAAGGACAGTTCGTGGACAGCGCGCTCGCTTACACCGCAACGATGCTGCAATCGGCGCTGCTGCAGGATTACAAAGGCAAGGAGTGGACCGAACCGCATGGCCAGGAGGCAACAGGCAGTGGGCCGCTGAACCGCCTATATCAAGCGAATGACGGCTGGCTCTTTCTCGCGGCACGAGATGAAGAGCTTGCGCGCTGCGCCGGGCTCGCTGACCTCGCTGGCCGCAGTGATGCGGCGCTCGAGCGTGCACTCGAAGAGCGCATGCGTAGCCGCAGCGTCGCGACGTGGGTGGACGTGCTCAATAAGGCAGGCATCGGCGCACATCGCGTCGTGCCAAGCTTAGTCGAGCTGATGACTGATCCACTCACGCAGGCGCGTGGCCTCGCCATCACCCGCGATCACGAGGGCTTCGGCCCCCTCACTACTACAGCACCTGGTGTGAAGTTGTCGCGTACGCCGATGACGATCGGCCGCGCAGCGGCCAAACCCGGATCGGATGCCGCCAGCGTGCTTGCGGAAATCGGTTTGGGCGGAGAACTGGACCGCTTGATCCGCGAAGGCGTCATCGCGGTGGATGGCGTGAAGGCGGGCTGCTAGAGAATTGGGGTCAGGTCCGACCTGACCCTATTTATCGGGAGGAATTCGATGCGAAGTTCCGGTTATCTCTACGCCATCATGTTAAGCGTCGCTGTATTCGCCTGGACGCCCCCCGCTTCAGTACTGGCCCAGCACTATCCGGCCAGGCCGGTCCGCTTCATAGTGCCGTATCCGCCGGGCGGCGCCACTGACTACACCGCGCGCGAGATCGGGCAGCGCCTGTCCGAGCTATGGGGACAGCAACTTGTGATCGACAATCGTGGCGGCGCAGGCAGTCTCATCGGACACGGTATGGCTGCGACTGCGGCACCTGATGGCTACACTCTTCTGCTCGGGACATCCACAGGCTTGTCGATCGCGCCGGCGCTCGGAACAAAGCTTAGCTACGACCCACAGAAAGACCTGGCGCCGATTGGGTTGGCAGTCTACCAACCGTACTTGCTGGTTGTGCCTACGTCGATTCCGGTAAGCAGCGTGAAGGAATTTATCGAGTACGCAAAGAAGCAGCCCGGCAAGCTCAACTATGGCTCGTCAGGTACCGGCACGCCGAACCACATAGGCGCCGAGCTGATGGACCTTCTCGCCGGCATTCGCACTGTGCATGTGCCGTATAAGGGCGGTGGCCCCGCGATGATCGATCTCATCAGCGGGCAACTTCAGTACATGCTCACTGCCATCCCACAGGCCCTACCGCACGTTAAAAGCGGGCGGCTGCGGGCGCTCGCGGTAGGGCATCCCTCGCGGACACGCGCAGCACCCGACATGCCGCCGATCGCCGAAACACTTCCGGGCTTCAACAACACGACATGGTTCGGCTTACTCGCACCGGCGCGCACGCCGCGCCAAATTATTGTGCGAGTCAACTCCGACCTCAGCAAGATACTCGCTCAGCCTGAGTTCGCACAACGCATGCTGTCTCAGGGAATCGAGGCGGCCAGCAGCACCCCGGAGGCGCTCGGCGAGATGATTCGCACGGAGACGGAGCGCTGGCGAAAAGTCATCAAGGGGGCGGGGATCGTCGTGGGTAATTAGGGTCAGGTCAGACCTGACCCTATTTGAAATCCAAGATGTTCAAGGAAATCCCCGTCACCGTCAGCTTTCCTGCACTCGAAAGGACAGTTCTCGAGAGGTGGGAGTCCGAAAGAATATTCGGAGCGTCAGTCGAGCGGCGGCGCGGTGCGCAGACCTACGTGTTCTACGATGGACCTCCTTTCGCGACCGGTCTGCCCCATTACGGACACATCCTTACGTCTTACATCAAAGATGTAGTTCCCCGCTATTTCACGATGAAAGGATTCCATGTGCCCAGACGATGGGGCTGGGATTGTCATGGTCTTCCGGTGGAATACGAGGTCGAAAAGCTTCTGGGCTTTCGTGGCAAGTCGGAGATTCTTCAGTACGGCGTCGATAAGTTCAATGCGGCATGTCGAAGCCTGGTCACGCGTTATACAAGCGAGTGGGAGAACATCATAAAGCGACTCGGTCGCTGGGTTGACTTCGAGTATGCATACAGAACCATGGATCTCGATTACATGGAATCTGTGATTGCATGTTTTAAGCGCCTGCACGAGCTCGGGTTGATTTATGAAGGAAGTAAGGTCGTCGCGTATTGCGTGCGATGTCAAACGCCTCTGTCGAACTTCGAAGCTCGTTTGGACGACTCGTTCCGGGTGCGCCGAGATGTCGCTGTGACTGTACGTTTCCGTTTGGCAGACAGACCCCAAGAGTCGTTCTTGGCGTGGACGACAACGCCATGGACGTTGCCAGCTAATGTTGCGCTGGCAGTTTCGCCGGAAGTCGAGTACTCGAGGATGGAGGGCAACGGAGAATCGTTGTGGCTTGCCAGTGACGCGCTAAGCCGATATGAGCGAGATTTGAGTGGCTACACGGAGAAAGAGCGTGCGCTCGGTGCAGCTCTGGTCGGTACGAAGTATCTACCGATATTTGACTTCAGTGCTGGCGCGGCTAATGCATTTCGTGTGCTCGCGGGAGAATTTGTATCTACCGCGGAAGGAACCGGCATGGTGCATCTGGCGCCGGCCTATGGCGAAGACGATAACGCGTTATGCGCCGCTCACGGAATCTCAGGTCCCAGTCCTGTCCAAGATGACGGGCGATACGACGACTCCGTTGGTCCGTATGCTCGACAGGATATTTTTGAGGCGAATCACCACATCATTCGCGATCTCAGCGATCGCGGGCTCGTGTTGCACAAAGCCCCCTACGAACATAACTACCCACATTGCTGGCGTTGTGACAATCCGCTGATTTATAGAGCCGTCGGCAATTGGTTCGTGCGTGCCTCGGGTCTTACGGACCGGCTTCTAGCCGCAAATGAACAGATAAATTGGATTCCTGATCATATCAAGCACGGTCGCTTTGGAAAGTGGCTGGAAAGTGCACGGGATTGGGCCGTATCGCGCAGTCGTTTTTGGGGCGCACCCATTCCGGTATGGCGGTGCGCAGACTGCCAGAATACTGATGTGCTTGGAAGTCTGGAAGAGCTTCGTCAAAAGTACGGGAAAGAAATACTTTCACTGCACCTACCGGAAATTGACGAAGTCTCCTACCCGTGTAGTGCTTGTGGCGGGCAGATGCAACGCGTTCCCGATGTGCTCGATTGTTGGTTTGAGTCCGGCTCCATGCCTTATGCGCAGGTTCATTATCCTTTCGAAGCGAAGGATGAGTTCGAACAATCGTTTCCGGGCGACTTCATTGTCGAATATAAAGCCCAGACGCGCGGTTGGTTCTACACGCTGGTAGTCCTCTCGGTCGCTCTTTTCGACAAGCCGCCGTTTCGTAATGTTGTATGTCACGGCGTTATTCTGGGACACGATGGCCGCAAGATGTCAAAGCGCCTTCAGAACTACCCAGATCCTACAGAGCTCGTGGAACAACATGGGTCTGATGGGCTGCGCATCGCTTTGTTATCTTCTTCTGTCGCTAAGGGTGAGGACATTCGATTTGCGTCAGAGTCCGTCAGAGATGCAGTTCGACGCTTCTGCATACCGCTCTGGAACACGCTCCATTATTTCACCAGCTATGCCCGAATCGATTCTTTCGCTCCATCCGGGCGCTTGCGCGAACTATCGCGGCTGGACCAGTACCTGCTGCATGAAACGGAAGCGCTTCGATCGCACATTGAGGAGCGCATGGAAAAGTACGACTTTGCCGGCGTGTATTCTGCGATAGAGGAGTACATTGTCTTACTCAGCACTTGGTATATACGTTTGACCAAGCCACGCCTGTGGCGCGAGGGGACAGATCCTGACAAGAACACCGCATATGAAGTTCTTTACGCCAGTCTCTGCAGCGCTACGCAAATGATCGCGCCTTTCATGCCGTTTTTCGCTGAGTCGGCGTGGGAGGTGTTGGGCAGGGGCGATTCTGTTCATCTGCAGGATTGGCCGCTTGCGACAAGCGAATGGCATTTTCCTGAAGTTGCCAACGAGATGCGAGCAGTCAGGACGGTGGTTTGGTTGGCTCGTGGAATTCGGGAGCGTCGCGGTGTAAAACATCGCCACCCGCTGCGCTCCGTGGCCATAGCTGGCTTGCCTGCAAAGACTATTGAAAACAATCTGCAGGTCTTGAAAGACGAACTTAACGTGAAGGAAGTAAAGGTGCTGGAGAACGCCGAGCACCTTGTGCAGAAGGATGTGCGGGTCGACGCCCGCAAGGCAGGGAAACGACTCACCTCAAAGTTCAAGGAAGTGCTAGGACGTATCAAAGCTGGAGATTACGAGCTTACGGTCGACGGGTTACTGCGCGTAGGAGACAGTGTCTTGCTTCGCGGTGAGTTCGATTCGACGTTCGTAGCGAAGGACGCGGACAGTGGTGTGGCGGTGCATGAAAAGATCGTGGTGTGTCTCGATTTGTCGATTGATGCCGACCTTGTATTGGAGGGCTATGCGAGAGATCTGAATCGGGAGATTCAGGACCTGCGGAAAAGTGCTCGACTGGCCTATTCTGACCGGATTGTCGTGTCATTTTCCAAGTCCGACACCGCGGACGAAGTCCTGCGCCGGTACAAAGCGTGGCTCGCCGAGCAAACACTGGCAAAAGAGATTACGAGTGACGAACTCGTAGACGCACTCGCATCGACGGAACTGGAAATTGGGGACACTCGGGTGGCTATTGCTATTGCACCAGCGAGTTGATAGTGGAACGAGTGACCTGCGCGTACAAGTAATTAGCAGCAGTAAGCTCCAACCAAAGTGGAACCAAGATGGTTACACTGACGATGTGCGTCAAGTTGAAACGCTTACGACGCGCCGAGCACGCAATCAGTCGATTTTGATTGCGGCTTTCGCGATGACGCTCCGCCATTTGGCGATCTCGCCTCGAACGTAAGCTGCGAATTCTTCCGGCGTGTTCCCCACGACTTTGCTGCCGCTCGATTCGATGTTGCCGCGCACCTGCTGGCTTTCTGCGAGGACAGCTGCGATGTCCTTGTGCAGTCGCCGGACGATGGCGTCAGGCGTGCCGGCCCGCACGGCTATGCCATTCCATGAGCTCGCTTCGAATCCCGGATAGCCTGATTCCGCGACCGTCGGCGTATCCGGCAATGCAGTGGAACGCTCGGATGAAGTCACCGCGAGCGCGCGCAGCCGACCTGACTTCACATGGGGCAGCAGTGAGATTGGCGGGAACACAGCGGTCGCGATCTGTCCCGCGATGAGATCGATGGTGCCCGGCGCATCACCTTTGTAGGGGACGTGCACGAGCTTCATGCCCGTTACGCTGCTCAGGTATTCCGCGGTGAGGTGCGCTCCGGTCCCATACCCCGGTGACCCAAAGCTGATCGATGCGGGTTTCGCCCGCGCGAGCTTCACGAGCTGCGGCACGGAATGCGCCGGCAGCGATGGATGCGCGGCAATGACGTAAGGCAGCGTTGCGATCTGCGTCACCAGAGCGAAGTCTTTCAGCGGATCGTAGCTCGGCTTCGTCTGCGCGAGCGGCAAGACGGCAAGCGTGCTGATTGTGGCGAAGGCGAGCGTGTAGCCATCGGCCGGCAACTTCAGCACGGTTTCCGCTCCGATGAGACCGCCCGCGCCCGGGCGATTCTCCACAACGATAGACTGGCCCAACGATTTCGTAGTCTCGCGAGCAACTAACCGCGCAACCGTGTCGGTGGTGCCGCCGGGTGCAAAAGGAACAATCAGGCGCAGCGGCCGCGTGGGATAGATCGCGTCGGTTTGGGCGTAAG
>JAQGNH010000112.1 GCA_028291945.1 Betaproteobacteria bacterium | reverse complement strand
ATGCGCGCGAGCGCATCGAATACCTGTTGGACGACGGCAGCTTCATCGAATCAGGATTGCTTGCGACATCGGCTTATCCGCAGGACCGCGAGCGCTCGCCCGCGGACGGCAAGATCGCCGGGTTCGGTAACATAGCGGGACGACCCGCCGCCGTCATCTCGAACGACTTCACCGTCATGGGCGCTTCTTCGAGCGCCATCAACATGAAGAAGATCGGTCACATGAAGCGCACAGCCGTATCGCGCGGCATGCCGCTCGTGTTCCTCGGTGAATCGTCCGGCGCGCGCTTACCCGACAACATGGGCGCAGGCGGCATGGGCAGCCTGCTCGCGCAGGATCCCCAGCAGTACCTGCGTGCACGCGAAAGCCCATGGGTCTCCGCAGCGCTCGGACTGTGCTATGGCTCCTCGACATGGTACTGCGTGCTGGCGGACTTCAACGTGATGCGCAAAGGCGCGATCGTCGCCGTGTCGAGCTCTCTCCTTGCTTCGCTGGCGATGAACGATACGGTCGATGCCGAAGAGCTCGGCGGCTGGCGCGTGCACGCCGAGGTGACCGGTTTCGCCGATCAGGTCGTCGACACGGACGAGGAAGCACTCGATGCGATCAAGCTTTTTCTGTCCTATCTGCCGAGCAACAACACTGAAGCACCGCCGGTACGCGCCGTGCCGCCAGGATCGGGTAAAAACGCCGGCGATATTCTCCGGATCATTCCCGAATCGCGCACGCAGGTTTACGACATGCGCAAGGTGCTCCCGTGCATCGTGGATGACGCGAGCTATTTCGAGCTGAAGGCGCGCTTCGGAAAAGCGGCGGTCACCGCGCTCGCACGGCTGAACGGCAAAACGGTGGGTGTTGTCGCAAACAATCCTCTTTTCAAGGGCGGGGCGCTCGACGCCGATGCGTGCGACAAAATCTTGAGCTTTCTGGTGTTGTGCGATTCGTACAACATTCCCATACTCATGTTCGTCGATACGCCGGGTTTCGCGATCGGTGTCGAAGCGGAACGCAAGCGCGCGCCGGGAAAGATCATGAACTTCATGAATGCGCTCGCGCTCGTGAGCGTCCCCAAGCTGACGGTGCTCGTCAGGAAAACGTATGGACAGGCGTACATCAACATGGGTGGCGGCCGCAATTCAGACGAGTTCCTGGCATGGCCGACGGCCGAAGTCAGCTTCATGGATCCGAATTATGCGGTCACGGTCGTGAGCGGCCTCAAGCCGGGCGACCCAGGATTCGAACAGAAGAAAGCGTTGATGGAGAAGGACAACGCGGTCTATGACATCGCATCGATTTATGGCGTGCAGGACGTGATAAGACCGGAGCAGACGCGGGACTATCTGATACGCATGCTCGAGGTGCACCAGCTGCGCCACACGCGAGGTGTGGGCAAACACCTGCTCTCGACGTGGCCCACGTCTTTCTGACATACAGGGCGGGCGACTCTACAGCACCGCTCGAGCAATTCGAGGAGAAGCAAAACAATGCAACTGCATCTATCCAGAATTATTGTCCTGCCGCTCTGCGCGGCGGCGCTGCTCAGCGCAGAAAGCTCTGTCCTTGCGCAAAGCTATCCCACCAAGTCCGTGCGCGTCATCGTTCCGAGCGCACCCGGCGGCAGTGTCGACACGTTGGGGCGCCTGGTCGCTCAGAAGCTCTCCGCAAGTCTCGGCCAGCAATTCGTCGTGGAAAATCGCTCCGGCTCGGGCGGTGTAGTCGGAACTGAAGTCGTGGCCAAAGCTGCCCCTGACGGCTACACGCTGCTCATGGCGTACCACAGCCACGTCATCAATCCGTCGCTGTATCCGAAGCTGCCTTTTGACACCGTGAAGAGCTTTGCACCGATCACCCAGGTTGCAGTGCAGCCGCAACTCTTCAACGTACACCCGACGCTGCCTGCGAAGACACCAAAAGAGCTCATTGCGCTCGCCAAAGCGCGCCCGGGCCAGCTCCTCTTTGGCTCCGCCGGGAGCGGCAGTGGAGGACACCTCGCCAACGAGATTTTCAATTCGATGGCCGGTATCAAGATGACGCACGTGCCCTACAAGGGCTCGGCGCCGGCGCTGATCGACGTCATCGCCGGTAACACACAGCTGATGGCGGCGACGCTCATCACCTCCCTGCCCCATATCCGGTCCGGCAGGCTGCATGCACTCGGCGTGAGCAGCGTCAAACGCTCGCCCGTCCTGCCGAACGTTCCCGCCATCGCTGAAACCCTACCCGGCTACGAGTGCGTCGTATCCTATTTCCTTCTCGCGCCGGCGGGTACGCCGGAAGAGATCGTGACCAAGCTCCACGCCGAAGCAGCAAAAGCGTTGAAGCAACCCGATGTTGTAGAGCGGCTTGCGCGTGACGGCGCCGATCCGGTCGGCAATACGCCGCAGGAGACTGCGCGCTATATCACCGCCGAGATCGACAAATGGGGCAAGGCGGTGAAGGCGTCGGGCGCGCGCGCCGACTAGCGTCGAATGATGAATGCGGAATGAAGATCAACCCATTAGTTAGTGTCACGCCGACGGTGTTATTCATCATTCATCATTCATCATTCATCATTCATCATTCATCATTTGAGATGCCATGACGTTCGATAGCTCGCAGACCCTTCGCCAGCTCGCAGTCGGTCCTGATGTGTACGACTACTACAGCCTCAATGCAGCAGAATCCCTCGGCATGAGACGTGTCGCGCGGCTGCCCTACACATTGAAGGTCGTGCTGGAGAACCTTCTGCGACAGCTTACGGAAGGTAGCGCCACGGCGGATGACGTCTTGGCGGTTGCACAGTGGCTCGAGACGCGCAGCTCCGATCGCGAAATCGGCTTCAAGCCTGCGCGTGTTCTCATGGTGGACTCGTCAGGCATTCCACTATTGGGGGATATGGCTGCCATGCGCGACGCTATGGTCCGCCTCGGCAGCGACCCGCGGCGAATCAATCCCGAGGTGCCCTGCGATTTCGTCATCGACCATTCGGTCATGGCGGATCACACCGGCACGCCCGACGCCGTTCAGCGCAACATGCAGCTCGAATTCGACCGTAACGGCGAGCGATACGCATTTCTCCGCTGGGGATCGAAAGCATTCGATAACCTGCGCCTGATCCCGCCCGGCACCGGCATCTGTCATCAGATCAACCTCGAATACCTTGCGCGAGTGGTATGGACGCGCGACGCGGCAGGTCGCACCCTTGCCTACCCTGATTCGGTGCTCGGCATGGACAGTCACACACCGATGATCAACGGCCTCGGCATCGTGGGCTGGGGCGTGGGCGGTCTGGAAGGCGGTACTGCAGCACTTGGCGAGCCGGTGTCGATGCTCATTCCTGATGTGGTCGGCTGCAAGCTCACCGGGAAACCACGGGCCGGGGTCACGTCGACCGACATCGTTTTGACCATTACGCAGACGATGCGCCGGCACAAACTCATCGGCACCTTCGTGGAGTACGTGGGACCGGGCGTTGATGCGCTGTCGCTTCCCGACCGTGCCACGATCTCCAACATGACGCCGGAGTATGGCGCGACCATGGGTTTTTTCCCGGTCGACCCGGAAACACTGCGCTATCTTAGACTCACAGGCCGGGACGAACAGCACATCGCGCTGATCGAAGCTTACGTAAAGGTGCAGGGCCTGTGGCGCGACGCATCGACCCCGCTGCCGGAATACAGCCGCCTGATCGACATCGATCTCGCGGACGTGGAGCCCTCGATCGCTGGACCACGCCGGCCTCACGAGCGCCTGTCGCTCGCTGAGGCGCCTGATGCATTCCGAAGCGCTTACCCCTCCACTGCGCCCACCGGCGCCAAGACGATCCGAAACGGCGATGTGATCATCGCGGCGATTACCAGCTGCACCAACACGTCCAACCCAGCGGTAATGATCGGCGCGGGACTGCTCGCGCGCAACGCGGTAAAGCGCGGACTCAAACCGCCGCCATGGGTCAAAACGTCGCTGTCCCCGGGCTCTCGCGTCGTGGCCGACTACCTCGAGCGCAATAACCTGCTCGAGCCCCTAGACGCACTCGGGTTCAGCATCACGGGTTACGGCTGCATGACGTGCATGGGTAACTCGGGCCCGGTCGCGGATTCCATTGCCACAGCGAT
>JAQGNH010000078.1 GCA_028291945.1 Betaproteobacteria bacterium | reverse complement strand
GGTCGTAGGGCTGCTTGGGCAATAGCGCTTTGTTGATCGCGAGCGTCACTACGTTCGCGTAGCCTATCGTATAGCCATCCGGCTGCGCATGAACGATAAGCTCGGTGCCGATCGTCTGCGCCCCGCCTGGGCGATTGTCGATGATGATCTGCTGCCCCATCTGTTTGGTGAGCTCGGCGCAGAGTGTGCGCGATACGACGTCAGGAGAACCGCCCGCTGTGGAAGAAATGATGAGCCGTATGGGACGATCGGGATAGGCGGCAAGCGCCAGCGCGGGCGTGAGCGCAAGCGCCAGCACCATAGGGCAAAACGTCTTGGCATAGTGCATGCATCGTTCCTTTGGAATTCTGACGGCTCGCGAGAGCCGCCCTGGAGAGCGCTAGCGTAACGCAGAGCAGACCAAAAAGTTAGACCAATCGGGCAACAGACAAACGCCGCCGCGGCAGCGCACCCACTGCCGCGGCGGCGAAGAAAAGGAGATGCGCGGTTTCGAGCTACAGCTTAAGCTGGGAGATCTTGCTCAGGCCCTGGGAAATATTGTTTCGGGCCGCGCCCTCTGTGGCCATCCTGAGGCGCACTACGCCGGCGAAAGCATCACCCGCTCCGGCGGTATACTCGGACCGAATCGATTCCTGCCAGACCGTCGCACCGGTATCCGCACGCCTGAGTGTCCATCCCGCCTCCATCTTGACCGTGAACGAAAAGCCGAAACTCGGCTGATCGATACCGGCGATGACTACCGAAAGCTTGTAATCCTGGCCTGCGCCCTTCGCGACCCGCGCGAAGGTTTGCGACTGCGTGATGGCCTGTTCGAGCGCCTGCGCGAATGATTCGCTGGCGACCTGGGATTTTCCCATCGCGTCGGTTTCCTGGCCTCCGCTGACCTCGACGCTGACCGATTGCGGATGCTTGTTCACAGCCGTAACGGTGGGCGGAACCATAGCCTCGTGGCTCGCCCCGGTCGCACAACCGCCAAGCAACGCGGCGCACGCGCAAAGAAGGAGCAGTGGCGAGTAAAGCGGGACCTGCGAGCGTTTCATCTGTTTCATCGTTACTCCCCCTGCTTTTTAGCCGGAGCGTTAAAGATGTTCGTCAATACCTCGTCCACCATCTCCGACGGTGACTTTCGGGTGAGCGACGTGTGATAGGAATTTGCCGTGGCCATCGGAAAATTGTTGGTGGGATTCCTGACGGTGACCGTGAGCTCGAGCATGTACATGGTGATGTCCCACATCCACTTGTCGACGTAGGTAACAACGGCGTCGATGGCCGGAGGAGCAGTGGGAGTTTCCGGTCCGGACCTGGCGCTGAAGCCGCGTGCAGCAAGGTTGTCGCTGATGAGCTTTTCGATGCCGCGCTGGTCCTTCGGCTGCTGGACTACATAGAACGTCTTAACCTTGCTCATATCACTGTCCGGCGAAATCGTAGCGGTTGCGCGATTCACCGCACATCCGGAACTCAATCCAAGTACCGAAAGGATCAGTATTGAAAGTACGAGCCTTGCATACATTTTGAGAGCCCCCTATTTTATTGGCATGTGTCTGGGCGGCCCGATTTTCGGACGTCTTTTCCCTGACACGCGCTTTATACCGTAAGGTACGCACTGCTTCTAGTCGCTTTCTCACGACCATGTGGTATCAGAAACGATCGGCCTGGGCTGTGTTCGTCGCAGCGGTCTGCCTGTTCGCGCTCGTCGCTTACAACGTAGTTCACGCAGGGCCGCTAGTAGACCTAGACGCCCGCGTCGCGTCCTGGCTCCACGCGTATGGTACGCCGACACTCACTCAGGTCATGCTTTTCGTTACGCATGCCCACGACCCGGTCGCCATTGACGCTTACAGCCTCATCGTCGCGATCGTGCTCGCCCGCCAACGCGAGTGGGCCTGGATCGTCGGACTCGCTGCGGCGGCGCCGGGCGGTCTCCTCCTCAATGGACTGATCAAGCGTCTGTTCGAGCGAGCGCGGCCCTCGTTCGACGATCCGCTGCTCACCTTGACCACGTTCAGCTTTCCGAGCGGACACACGGCGGGCGCAATGCTGTTCTACGGCACGCTCAGTGCATACCTGCTGTCCCGGGCGCACAGCTCGCGCGTACGCAACGCGAACCTCGCGCTATGGTTCTTGATGGTGCTCATTGTGGGGTTTTCGCGAATGTATCTAGGTGTGCACTACCTGAGTGACGTGCTGGGCGGCGCCGCGTGGAGTCTTGCCTGGCTCACCCTCTGCCTGATCGGCGTGCGCACGCTGCAGCAGCGTGCGCAGTCGACCACTGGCTGACCGAATGAGCGACGCTATTCCGGTCCTGATCAATGCCGCCGCAGGCACCGGGCACCCCAAAGAGCAAATCGAACAACTGGAGCAGCTGTTCCGCGAAGCCGGCGCCGAGGCGCGCATCATGCCCGCGCGCACCGGGAAGGAACTGGTCGAGCTCGCCCAGCGCCTGGGCAAGGAAAAGCATCCGATCATCGTTGCAGGCGGTGGAGACGGGACGGTCAACGCCGTTGCCTCGGTCGTAGCCGGCACCGGTATCGCGCTCGGAATTCTGCCCCTCGGTACACTCAATCACTTTGCCAAGGATCTGAATATTCCGCTCGATGTCCGCGACGCCGTCCGCACGATCGTCTCGGGCCGTCGCGTGAACGTCGACGTGGGTGAAGTGAACGGCCGAATTTTCGTCAACAATTCAAGCCTGGGTCTGTATCCTCACATCGTGCTCGAACGCAAGACCCAGCAGCGCCGGCTCGGCCGCAGCAAATGGTCGGCCCTGTTCTGGGCGACGCTGAACGTCATGCGCCGCAGCCCGTTACTCGATGTCCTGCTTCGCCTGCGGAACGAGGCTCGACGTTACCGCGCGCCGCTCGTCTTCATCGGCAACAACGAGTATGTGATGGAAGGCTTCAACGTCGGGAAGCGCGCGCGCCTCGATGCCGGAGTGCTGAGTATCTACGTGACCCAACGGCGCGGCCGGCTGGCGCTGGTGGGCCTTGCGCTGCGCGCGCTGTTCGGCCGGCTGCATCAGGCACGCGATTTCGAGGCGCTGACTGCGGATACGGCGGAAATCAACACGCGCCGAAAGCACGTGCATGTCGCGACAGACGGCGAAGTGACAGTCATGGACAAACCACTGAACTACCGCATCCGGCCTCGCGATTTGTCCGTGATCGTTCCCGTTCCGCTCCGGGCGAAATCGTTGAGCTGAGGGAGCGCGTGCGGACTCTTGTCCATCTTTCAGATCTGCACTTTGGACGGGTGGATCGCGCACTGATCGAACCGCTGCGGCGCTGTGTGTGGCGGCTCGAGCCGAATGTCGTCGTCGTTTCCGGTGACCTGACCCAGCGCGCACGCGCTGAGGAGTTCATCGAGGCACGCACGTTCCTCAAGACGTTGCCGGGACCGCAGATCGTCGTGCCGGGCAACCACGACGTTCCGCTCTACAACGTAATCAAACGTTTTATTGCTCCGCTCGATAACTACCTCCGCTACATCTCGACCGATCTGGCACCCGCTTACATCGATGCGGAGATTGCGGTCGTGGGAATCAACACGGCACGCTCCCTCACGTTCAAAAGCGGACGGATCAACGAAGAGCAGGTCGAGCACGTACGCGCGAAACTCTGCAGTCTGCCGGAAACGGTGACAAAGATCGTCGTTACTCATCACCCGTTCGATCTGCCGCCGAACTGGGATAACGACCACATCGTCGGGCGCGCACCCCTCGCCATGCAGATGTTCTCCCGCTGTGGGGCCGACATCCTGCTGGCCGGGCACGTGCACATGAGCCACGCTGGAGACACCACCGCACGTTACAAGATCGAAGGATTCTCCGCTCTCGTCGTGCAAGCCGGCACTGCAACGTCGACCCGAGGGCGCGGCGAATTGAATTCATTCAACGTGCTACGCATCGTCCCAGGCCAGGTTACCGTCGAGCGATATGCGTGGGAATCTCAGGTCAATGACTTCATGATGGCCGACAGCGAAACCTTCGAGCGCGCGGCCGCAGGCTGGTTGAGAAAGACCCGCATAGCGGTTCCTACACCTCCCTGAGCCGGGTGCACGGCTCGGCGTGAAGGATGTCGAGAACAGCATGCGTGAGGCAATTGCCAGATCTCTCGGCGCATCGTAGCCGAAGCGCTCAAAGCCGCATGCGTCGCGCGACGCTGCGAGAGCAACGCCGACTGCAAAATTAATCTGTGACGGCGCGTAAGGACGCCGCTTGAGCGTACGTCAGGTTAAGCTACGCCTTTCGTTGCCGCCCCATTCTCACTTAATCCGAACAGCTGCGTGCGGGCACGAAGCGCGGTCTCCAGTTAGCCAAGGCGCGCGCCGGTACGACTAAGCCCAAGCACTTCGCGCATCTTCCTTTTATATTCCTTTTCACGATCCTGTTGGAAGTGAACGCCGCCATGCGACCCGAGCAAACTCTAAAGCCTCTCGAGGCAACATTGATTCCGCCGTCTTGGACCCGCGTGCCGGGGCCGCGCAGCTGATGCGCCTGCATCTGGAGCCTGGGAACCTCATCACCGCTGCCGTGGGCTTGTGTTTTATCGCGTCCGGCGTGTACGGTTACCGCCACATGGGCCGCTTCCTCGATACTGCACGGGAGACGTCAGCCGTCGTGGTTAAAGTCGCCTACGAATCTGTGAACAAGAAAGGCCGGATGCACCCGGTCGTGCGCTTCACGACGGCGGACGGGCGGGAAGTCATCGCCCATTCGGATGAGCATCACAACGTGCAACCCGGCGACACTGTGCAGCTGCTGTATGACCCGGTTCACCCGGACCAGATCGAGATCGCGACGCTCGCGCGCGCGCAGAACAGACGCCTTCTCTTTACCGTCCTGTCGATCCTGTTTGGTATCTTCGTCTGCTTTATGGGCTTGGGCGTCAAAGTCTGACGCAGGAGGCCGATCTCAATCGAGCCTGGCTCCGGACTCTTTCACGACCTTAGCCCAGCGCGCGACCTCCACGCGCACGTAGCGGCCGAACGCATCCGGTGTGAGATTCGCGGGCTCTGCGCCGAGCTGGGCGAGACGCTCCTTGACATCCGGCGCGGTCACCATCGTCGAGAGATCGCTATTCAGCCGCGTGATGATGTCGTGAGGCACAGCGGGCGGCCCGAATATTCCGTACCACGAGGTCACATCGAAACCCGGCAAACCCGTTTCCGCGACGGTCGGAACATCGGGCAGCAGCGGCGACCGCGCAGCACTTGTTACGGCGATCACCCGGAGCTTGCCTGCTTTCACATTCTGAAGCGCCGTCGGGAAGCCCATCGATGCGAGTTGCAACTGGCCCGCAACGAGATCGATCACCATCTGGCCGGTTCCCTTGTACGGCACGTGAGTCATCTTCACCTGCGCCATCGTGTTGAAAAGCTCGAGCGCAAGATGATTCGGAGAGCCATTGCCGGCGGATCCGAAATTGAGCTGGCCCGGTTGCGCTTTCGCAAGCGCTATGAGGTCTTTGACCGATTTCGCCGGCAGCGATGGATGCAGCACGATAGCGCTCGGGAACGTGGCGATCATGGCGATGGGCGCAAGATCTTTCGTAAGGTCGTAACTGAGCTTGCGATAAAGGCTCATGCTGATCGCGTGCGGCACGCCGCCCATCAGCAGCGTATAGCCGTCCGGCGCTGACCTCGCCACGATCTCCGCGCCGATGTTGCCGCCTGCGCCGACGCGATTGTCGATGATGATCGTCTGACCGAAGCGCTCGGTCATCTTCTGCCCTACGACGCGAGCGAGTATGTCCGTAGCGCCGCCCGGTGCAAACGGCGCAACCATGCGGATGGGTTTTACCGGATAGTCCTGCGCCCAGCCCGCGATGGCAGGCATCAGGAGCAGGATAACAAAGCCGCATCTACGAAATATCGCCAAAATCAAATCCTCTAGAAAATCGCGCGCCGGGGGGCACGTGACGTTAATGTTCAGCAACGACTCACGCACTGCGTCAGCTTCCGGGAATGACCCCCGGCTCGAGCGTAGCGCAATAATCCGCGATGTCGCCGGGTCTGCATTTCCACAGGCGATCGATGAACTTGTTCGCGAAACAGTGCTGCAGCGCTTTCCGCAGCGGCCGCAGCCGGAATGGATAGCCGAACAAGTGAGGATGGATCGACACGTTGAAGACGAGTGGATGCTTCGCGCTTTGCTCGATCATTTCTTCGAACTGATCGACGATCATGTCGCAGAATTCGCGCCCCGTGTGCTGGCGGTGAATGAGCTGCGGTGAGTCGTTGAGCTCCACCGGATAGGGCACGTTCAATATCGGCCCGGAACGTGTACGCATCCACAGCGGCTGATCGTCGCAGGGCCAGTCCGAGAAATACCGGTATCCCGCTTCCTTGAGCAGGTCGGGCGTCCAGCTGTGCTCGTACGATCCGCCACTGAGCCACCCTTTCGGCGGTTTGCCCTCATGGCGCGTAAACGTCTCGGTCACCTCACGGATCAGACGCGCCTCATCGGCCTCCCAGCGAAAATCGTTCAGGTTCTCGGAGTTGGTGCGTCCGTGCGCGATGATCTCGTCGCCGCGGCTGCGGATGCGCTCGAATATCTGAGAAGCTTCTTCATACAGGAGACTGTTCGTGTTGTGCACCAGCGGAATGGCGAGCTCGTCAGCGAGATCGAAAAGCCGCCACACGCCGATGCGATTGCCGTAGTCTCGCCAGGAGTAGTTGCGGTTCGTCTGCGGCTCGTTGTGCTTGGCATTGTCGTGCCCGCGCCCCTTGCCATACGCGTGCACGGCAAGATTGGTCGTCAGGCAGAATGCGAGGCGCTTGCGTCCCGGCCAATCGTAATCCCTGCGCTGCGTGATTGGCGAATAGTCGTATCGGCCGTGGCCGGGCAATAAACTCGAGCTCAATGATCTCTCCCTGGAAAATAGATCGCGGCGGCGACGGTTGACTCGCGCCGATGTCGTGCTGCCATCTGAACGAAAAACAGAACCGGTGCCGCTTTCGTGTAGAGCCCGTTCAATCGATCGTCGCACCCGATGCCTTGACGACCTTGGCCCACTTCGCGATGTCTTCGCGCACGAAGCGGCCAAACTCCTCCGGCGACTTGACCAACCGTTCCGCACCGAGCGCCGCCAGGCGCTCTTTAGTATCCGCAGCATTCAACGCACTTCCGACGTCTGCGTTCACCTTTGCCACGAGCTCCTTCGGCAGCGCAGCAGGACCGAACAACCCAAACCACGAAGACACCTCGAACCCGGGCAGTCCCGATTCGCTGACCGTCGCGGTGTCGGGCAGCATGGGCGAGCGTTCCGCACTGGTCACGGCAATGACGCGCAGCTTTCCCGCCTTCACGAAAGGCATCGAAGGCGGAAAGCCCATGGACGCGAGCTGCACGTGGCCTGCGACGAGATCGCTCACCACCTGCCCCGACCCGCCCTTATACGGGATATGCGTCATGTCGATGTTTGCCATGCTCTTGAACAGTTCCATCGAAAGATGATTAGGCGAGCCGTTGCCGGCCGATCCGAAATTGAGCTGGCCGGGGCGGCTTCTGGCGAGCGCAATCAGGTCCTTCACCGACTTCACCGGCAGCGAGGGATGAACGGCGATCAGGAGCGGGAACGTCGCCACAGGCACGATCGCCACCAGATCCTTCGCAAGGTCATAGCGGTTGTTGCGGAAGAGACTCATGTTGATCGCGTGAGGCGCGCCGCCCATGAGCAGCGTGTAGCCGTCGGGAGCCGCTTTGGATACAAACTCCGCGCCGATGTTACCGCTAGCGCCGACGCGATTGTCGACGATCACGGGCTGGGCCCACCGCTCGCCCACTTTCTGCGCGACGATGCGTGTCAGTACATCGGTCGAACCGCCGGGCCCCATCGGCGCCACGATCCTCACGAGTTTTACGGGATAGTCCTGAGCAGCGGCATCAAAGACGACAACAGCGAGGACGAGCACAACCGCATACAGACGCATGACGTTCCTTTTGAGTGAAGCACTGATTTCGTGCAGGCCAGAATGCGAAGGTCGCGGTTGGTGCAAGCATTCCCTGCGGAAACGCGGACGCATGTTGCCACGGCCGCCTCGCGCCTTCAATGACCCGGCTGCTAGCAAAACGCATGCAAGTCCAGAACGTGATTCCTTGGGCGATGAGAAACCGAGTAATTGCTATGCCTAAATTCCCGTGCCAATATGGCGGCCCGCAAGATCTGAAAGCCATCACCATGGACCAATCTGAAAAAAATCCGAAGCTCTCTCACAACGTCAAGCGCCTCGCGCGCCTCGAACTGCCCGGCGCAGGTCAGGTGTACGTCGACGGCAAGTACGCCTACGTCGGGCATATCCCGAACAAACAGCAGCTCGGCACGAGCATCCTCGACATTTCGGATCCCAGGAGTCCGAAGATCGTATCGCAGATTCAGCTCGACGATCCCGACTCGCACAGCCACAAGGCGCGGGTGATCGGCGACATCATGATCGTCAACAGCGAGCGCAACATGACGGGCATCGGCCGCAAAGCCGATGAGTTACCGAAGCTGCGCACCGACCTGAGAAGCGCACTCGGGCGCGACCCGACGCATGCGGAGCTTGCGGCCAAACTCGGCGTGCAGGAGTCCGATATCCCCGCTGTCGAAGCGCAGGAGAGGAATCCATACCGCAACGGCGGATTCAAGATCTACGACGTTTCGGATCGCACGAAGCCGAAGCTCGTCGCGTTTCAGAAAACGTACGGCATCGGCGTGCACCGTTTCGACATGGACGCCAATTACGCGTACATCTCGACGGAAGCCGAAGGCTATGTCGGCAACATCCTCGTTATCTACGATATTCGCAATCCGGCGCGTCCCGAAGAAGTGTCGAAGTGGTGGATCCCGGGTCAGCACACCGCGGGCGGCGAGAAAAAAACGTGGCCGGGCCGGCAGCATCGCCTGCATCACACCGTGCGCGTCGGGGATCGTTTGTATGCGGGTTGCTGGCACGGCGGTGTGCGCATCGTCGACGTGTCGGACATACGCAAGCCGAAGACGATCGGTGCCTACAACTATCACCCGCCGTTTCCCGAGCCTTCGCACACCTTCATGGGATTGACGAAAAGCTTTGGCGGACGGCAGATCGCCATCGCGATTGACGAAGAGGATCACGCGCACACGGCCGAAGAGATGGCGCGCCGACGTGGACGGCCTCACGGCTCGCTGTGGACGTTCGACATCACCGACCCTGCAAACATTCAGCCTCTGGCGATTTTCGAAGTCAGCGAGCTCGATTCGCCGTGGAGCCGCGCGACACCCGGACGTTTCGGCGCGCACCAGTTCCAGGAACACATGAAAGGCGGCGACACGCTGGTGTACTGCGCGTGGTTCGCGGGCGGGCTGCGCATCGTCGACGTGGCCGATCCGACTGCGCCGCAGGAAGTCGGCTGGTTCATTCCCGAACCGGCAGCCGGGAAAGCCGCACCGCAGACGAACGACGTCGACGTGGACGAGCGCGGGCTCGTATACATTGTCGATCGCTATCAGGGATTCGACATTCTCGAGTTCGAAAGACCATAAGGCGTCAGCCGTCGCCGGTCAGGCGTAAAGCCGTTCATAAAACTGGAGGAGAACCGTGGATATCCCACAACAACCCATTCAGCTCGCGCACAACGTCAAACGTCTCGCGCAGATGGAGCTTACGGGTGCAGGTCAGGTCTACGTGCAGGGTCAGTACGCCTACATCGGGCACTTGCAGAACAAGGAGCGTCTCGGCACGACCATCCTCGACATCGCGGACCCGCGTAAGCCCCGGATCGTGTCGCAAATCAGGCTCGACGACGACAGCTCGCACAGCCACAAGGCGCGCGTCGTCGGCAACATCATGATCGTCAACAACGAGCAGAATGCGAGCGGGCACGGCCGCAAGGCCGAGCAGCTGCCTTCAGCTCGCACCGACCTGAGACAGGTCCTCGGCCGCGAACCCACGCCGAGGGAGCTCGCGCAGAAACTCAGCATAAGTGAGGCGGATCTGCCTGCAGTCGAAGCAGCCGAGCGCCACCCGTACGAACAGGGCGGTTTCAAGATTTATGATGTCTCGGACAGGAGCAAGCCGAAGCTGATCGCGTTTCAGAAGACCGGCGGCAAAGGTGTCCATCGCTATGACATGGACGAGAACTATGCCTATATCTCGACAGAGATGCCTGGGTATCTCGGCGCCATGCTGGTTATTTATGACATTCGCAATCCGTCGCGGCCGGAAGAAGTCTCGCGCTGGTGGATGCCCGGCCAGCACACTGCCGGCGGTGAGGAGCCGACCTGGCCTGGACGCCGCAACCGTCTGCATCACGCATTGCGCTCGGGCGATCATCTGTGGGCCGGCTGCTGGATGGCCGGCGTGCGTGTGATCGACGTGTCCGACATACGCAAGCCGCGTACGGTCGGCGAATACAACTATCACCCGCCGTTCCCCGAGCCCACCCATACGTTCAGGGAAATGCCCGTGCGCATCGGCGGGCGGCGAATCGCGGTCGCGATAGACGAAGAAGACCATGCCCACGGCACGCAGGAGATGGCGCGCCGGCGGGGTCGGCCTCACGGCTGCCTGTGGATTTTCGACGTGACCGACTTTGCCAGCATCAAGCCGCTTTCCATATTCCAGGTCAGCGAGGCCGATTCACCGTGGAGCCGTGCCGCGCCCGGGCGCTTCGGCGCGCATCAGTTCTGGGAACGGATGAAGGACGATACGCTGGTCTACTGCACGTGGTTTGCAGGCGGCTTGCGGATCGTCGACATCGCCGATCCCAGCGCGCCGCAGGAAGTCGGCTGGTTCATTCCCGAGCCTGCACGCGGCATGGCCGGACCGCAGACGAACGACGTCGACGTCGATGACCGCGGCGTGATTTACGTGGTCGATCGCGGGCCGCGGTTCGATATCCTGGAGTTCAACGGAAAGCGCTAGAGATCGCTCCACCCGCCCGAAGGAAGGGGGTAACGGGGGAACCCTTGGGTTCTCCCTGTTCGTTTACTGCGTCCCCCGGAGGGGGGAACCTTGGGTTCTCCCTGTTCGTCTACGTCCCCCCGAAGAGAGTCCGGAACGGACTCCCTTAGTCCAGCTGCACGTTGATCGACTTCACCACCTTGGCCCATCGCGGGATCTCGCGCCGGATGTGATCCGCGAAATCGTTCGGTGAGCCGCCGACGATTTCAGCGCCGAGTGCCGTGAGCTTGTCGCGAACGTCGGCTGTCTGCAGCATCTTGTTGATCTCGACGTTCAGACGCTCGACTATCGGCGTTGGCGTTCCTGCCGTAACGAGCACCCCATGCCATGTAGTCGCTTCGAATCCCGGGACGCCCGCTTCCGCCACAGTCGGCAATTCCGGCAGAAGCCGGCTGCGTTTCGGCGTCGTCACCGCAAGCGCCCGCACCCGGTTTGCTTTCACGAGCGACATGACAGACAGCGCAGACGCAAACATGAGCTGCGTGTGGCCCGCCATGAGATCGGTCAGCGCCGGGGCGGCGCTCTTGTACGAAATGTGGACGATGTCGGTTGCGGTCATGCTTTTGAACAGCTCCGCAGCAAGATGCGCCGCCGCTCCGACGCCGGATCCGGAATAGTTGAGCTGGCCCGGGCGCGCCCTCGCGAGCGCAATCAGCTCCTTCACGTTGCGCGCAGGCAGCGAAGGGTGCACGACGAGGATGTTGGGTTGTGTCGCAACGAAAATAACCGGCGTGAAATCTTTTATCGGATCGAATCCGAGCCGCTTGTAGAGGCTGACGTTCGCACCGAACGTGGCGTTGTTTCCAGTCACCAGGGTATAGCCGTCCGGCGGCGCTTTCGCGGCGATTTCGGTGCCGATATTGCCGCCCGCGCCAGCCCGGTTCTCGACGATCACAGGTTGCCCCATGCTCTCGGTCAGCTTCTGTCCAATCAGGCGCGCCAGAATGTCGGTCGGCCCGCCCGGCAGATTCGGCGCGATGAAGCGCAGCGGTTTGGTTGGATAATCCTGAGCGATTGCCGGTGCAACCGACGCAGCGACGAGCGCGCACGCGGCTCGTATCCAGTGTGCATTGCTGAATGACATCATTCCTCCATCGTTTTTATAGACTACGGGTGTTGCTTCGACGCAACTCGGATCGTTTTGACGTTTGCCATAACGAGCTTACACACAGCCTCGTACGCCAGAATGACGTTATTCATCACCTCAGTGGAACACCACACTATGAGCCGGTTACATTCCCGTCGACCCGAAGCCATTTCGATCGAGACGACTTCAACGTTCCGGCATCTCTATTCTATGCCCGCCGCAACAAAAAGCTTTTTGCCCGCCGGGCTACCGAGATACTGCACGAATGTGCCCGCGAGCTCGGCATTCGAAACGCCAGTCATTGGCGACGCCACATAGGTCGTGTAATTCTGAACCTCCGCCGGCAGCGGCCCGACGAACCGTAATCCCTTGTCCTTGTAGAGCAGGATTTCCGTGATCGCACCAAACGCGATCTCCTTGCCTTTGCCTTTCAGCGCGCGCTCCATGACTGACGCACCGTCCGCGTAGCGCGTGATCTTGGATTCCACCTGATCGTATATGCCCCATTTCTTCAGCAGGTTTTCGAAGTAGATGCCGGTCGACGCGCGGTTGAACACGATCGAATCGGCTTCTACGATCGAGCGCTTCAGACCATCCGCACTCGAGATGTCGGGTGTAGCCGCACCTGGACGTACCGCGACACCCAGACCCACGCGTCCGACATTCATGCGGTCTCCTTCCAGTTTGCTTTCTTTGGAAAATCCGTCCAGGGTCTGTGGCGGTGCGATCACGACGTCGAACTTGTCGCCGCCGACGATACGTTTCACGATCTGGGGCGTGGTGTTGAACGTGATCTTCACGTGATGGCCGGTCTGCTTTTCGAATGCCGCTGCAGCGCTGTGCAGTCCGGGCTCTATGGCGCCGCCGCTCAATACCGATATCTCGCCCGCAGTTGCTGCGGTACTCGCGACGATGCAAAACAGTAACGTTCCGACTCTGCTCATTCCTGGCTCTCCGTGATGGCGTTCAATTGTTGTTCAGTCGATTCCGGTTTCGGCAAATATCTTTCTGGCATCCGGGGTGGCGAAATAATTCGCGAGTGCCTTCGCTGTCGCGATGTGAGGGCCCAGCGCAAAGGCGGCAGCGTCGTAGCTCGTGACGTTTTGAACGGCGTCCGGCAACGGCCCTGCACAGCGCGAAAGCTTCAGCCGCGCGAGCGACGCCTCCTTTGACTGCTCCAGCCGATAGTATGCGCAGCCCAGCCGCGGTTCATTTCTCGATATTTGCGGCGGATTGTAAGGGATGCGTTCTGTGCTTGTCAGCACGCCCTGTGCTATTCTCAAAACGCATCCCATCCAATCGCTCCGCGGCGCCACGAGGAGACCCACATGAGCCAATCGCCACGCATCAAGGGCGTACTTTCGCCCGTCGTCACACCATTCAACGCCGATCTCAGCCCGGATCCGCAGCGCTTCATCGAGCAGTGCAAATGGCTCCTGTCGCAGAATTGCGGCCTCGCCGTATTCGGCACGAACAGCGAAGCGAACTCGCTTTCGGTGAACGAGCGCATCGCGCTGCTCGACGCGCTGCTTGCGGCCGACGTCGAAGCAAGCCGCATGATGCCGGGCACCGGGTGCTGCGCGCTGACGGACACGGTGCGACTCACCGAGCATGCCGTCAAAGGTGGATGCGCGGGTGTACTGATGCTGCCCCCGTTCTATTACAAGGACGTGAGCGAAGACGGCCTGTTCCGCAGTTTTGCGGAAGTCATCGAGCGCGTCGGCGATTCGCGGCTGCGTATTTATCTCTATCACATCCCGCCCATCGCAGTTGTCGGCATCACTCCGAAGCTCGTCGAACGCCTGTTGAAAGCCTATCCGACTGCGATCGCCGGAATGAAAGACAGCTCGGGGGATTGGAGCAACACCAAGAAGTTTCTCGATGCATTCTCGAAGTCGGGCTTCGATGTCTTCGTCGGCAGCGAATCGTTCCTGCTTGAAAATATGCGTGAAGGCGGCGCCGGCTGCATATCAGCTACGGCCAATGTGAATCCCGGGCCTATCGACAAACTGTATCGCGAGTGGCGCAAGGCCGATGCGCCGGCGCAACAAGAAGCGCTGAATGCGATACGCAAGGCCACAGGACAATACGTCATGATTCCGGCGCTGAAGGCGGTCGTAGCGCACTACTCGAAGGATCCGGATTGGGTAATCGTGCGGCCGCCGCTTGTGGCCCTTCCGAAAGACCAGGCCGCGAAAGTCATACAGGATCTCGAGAAACTCGGCTTCGAGATGCCCGGACTGCGGAAAGAGCCGGCGGCCGCCTGAGGCCTAGAGTTTCACGCCCGTCGCCTCTTCCCAGTAGCGCACGATCTGCGTGTGGTCGACGTCGGGGCCGAGCGTCTCCGCAGCGGCCGACCATAACTCCGAAACCTTTTGCGCCAGCGGCGCGAATGCCTGCATGGAGCGCGCCGTTCGCTCCGCGATCCGGACGTCTTTCGCGATGAAGCCGAGCGCCATGCCGGTGCCGTATTTGCGCGTGAGGATGTGCGGCAGGATTTTCTTTTCAATCGGGTGATTGCGGCCGGCGCACATCGGAATCAGCGCCTCGGCCATCAGCTTCGGGTCGAGTCCGAAGCGCTTGCCAATCGTAAGCGCCTCGATCGCGTTGATGAGCGCGCACGCGTTTACGTAATTCGCCAGGGCTTTGAGCGCGTGCCCGGCACCGACCGCGCCGCATAGAGTCACGCTGCGACCCAGCGCATTGAAGAGCGGACGGCAGCGCTCGATGACTTGCGCGTCTCCGCCAACCATGATGTCGAGCGTCGCGTCCTTCGCAAAGACGACGCCGCCCATGACCGGCGCGTCGATGACCGAGATGCCGCGCGGTTTCAGCTCCTCACTCAGTGAGCGAGTGCCGAGCGGATCGGACGTGCTCATGTCGATGACGATTGCGCCGGGGTCGAGCGCGGCCGCCACGCCATCGTCGCCCAGGATCACCCCGCGTACGACCTTGTCATCGGGCAACATCGTGATCACCGCATCCACGCCGTGTGCCAGCTGCTGCAGCGATTGAGCCGCGCGAGCACCGTATTGTTCGACGAAAAGCAGTACTGTTTCGGGTCGTGTGTCGTATACGGTCACGTCGAACCCGGTCTTCGCGAGATGACTCGCCATCGGCGCGCCCATGTTGCCGATGCCTATGAAACCTACGCGCGTTATGGGCTTCGAGGTAGGTGACATCTGGTCGTCCTTAAAACAAAACCCCGTGATTCGTGATCCGTGAAATCTCCCCCCGGTCCTGCCTCAAGCGAGGTAACACTGGAGAAGCAATACGCGGGACGAGGAAGGAGGTAACGGCGAGAACCTTGGGTTCCCCCTGTTCGTCTACCGCTCGGTACGAGTCCCGGAGGGGCTCCTACCACAGCGCCCCGCGCGCGGTGATCGGCCAGATCGCCTCCACCCGCCCGTTGCGCATGCAAATGTAATCGTCATACAGGTTGACGGTCGGGTCGCAATGACCCGGTATCAGCTTCAGCTTATCGCCGACCGCATAACCTGCCGCACCGTTCAACTGAATCACGCCGTGCTCATCCGACGCTTTGATGTATTCGGCCGGGCCGCCGTCCGCGATTCGCGGCATACCGGAATCGATGCTTGACGCTTTCAGGCCGGCATCGACTATCGCGCGCTCGTCGGTGGCACGGCTCATCACGGTCGTCCATACGAACAGGCTGTGCTCGAAGCGCGGTATCCCACTTTCGGTCCAGTCGTTGCGCGCGTAATCCGCGTCCATGAAGATATAGGAGCCGGCTTGAAGCTCGTCGTATACCGCACTCGAGGCTTCCAAAAGATACGTTCCGGTGCCCGCGCCTGTCACTTTCGGGCACGGGATGCCGGCCTTGCCGAGCAGCTCGCGCGTGCGCTTTACATGATTAATCGCTCCGTCGATGGCAGCACGCCGCTCCTCGACTTTACGCATATGCTGGGCAGAACCTTGATACGCCTGCAGCCCGGCGAACCGCAAGTGCGCGCTGTCCACGATCCGCTTTGCGAGGTCCACGGCAGGCTCGCCCGGCTCGATACCGCATCGATTCGCCCCGACATTGATTTCGACCAACACGTCGAGCGTCACATTGAATTGGGCAGCAGCCGCATCCAGCGCTTTGACATTCTCGACGTTATCCACGCAGACGGCGACGCGCGCCTGTTTCGCAAGCGCGGCAAGGCGCTGCAGCTTCCGTGCGCCTATCACCTCGTTCGTGATCAGCACATCGCGAACACCGCCTTCAACGAGCGCTTCGGCTTCGCTCACTTTCTGGCAACACACGCCAACTGCGCCGAGCGCAATCTGGCGCATTGCAATCTGCGGACACTTGTGGCTTTTCGCGTGAGGACGAACCTTCACGGACCGTTCGGCGAGCGATTCATTGAGACGCCGCAAATTGCGCTCAAAAGGGTCGAGCTCGAGTATCAGAGCCGGCGTGTCCACATCGGCCAGGGACATGCCGACAGTAGCAGGAGGATAGGAGGGCATATTTTAATTACGTCAGCGGTCAGCGCTCATTTAGGCTCAAAGCCCGGATCATAATGCGGCCCCGCCATCGTACCATCCGCGGCCTTGCCGATAATTCCGTGCGACATGTCTTTGACCGTAAAGAAGACAACGTCTCCGTCCTGCGTTGCGACGGTGGAGTGCACCACGTTCGCGGGGAAGTACAGCAGCGTTCCAGGGCCGCACAGCTGCTCGGGCTGGTCCCCTACCGTCACCCGGAGCGTGCCCTTGACGATATAATTCCACTGTTCATTCGGGTGTAGATGCGGCCGCGCGCCGGTGCCTCGTTTCTTGGTGATGAGCCCACACTGGATCCGCTCGCCTTCCACCACCGGCCCTTCCGCGCTCGAATAGCCCGTGCCGGCGTCCATTGCGTCCATCTGCGTCAGCGGAAAAATGTATCGGCCCGCACCACCTTTCACTGCGCCTTTGTTGCGCGGCGCGTTCGTCGCGTTGTCGCTGCTCATGTTTTGTCCCAGCCTTCGGATATCGGAAGCGGCCAGCATAGAGAGCGCTCCGCCACGCGTCAACCGAAGCGCGTCCTGAACAGCCCACTGTGCGTTTCAGCGTCATAGTGGTTTGTCGTGTAGTAGCATAGCGCCGCGTTAAGTCATAAAACAGGCTTTGTATTCTTTCCTGGAGGAGGAAAGCATGCGCATCACGGGCGCGACCGTTATTGCGCTACTCTTCGCGTGCGCGGCATTCGACGCTGCACGCGCGCAAGGCGAATGGAAGCCCAACCGTAACGTCGACATCGTGGTCGCTTCGGCAGCCGCAGGATCGTCCGACCGCACCGCGCGCGTCCTTCAGAAACTGCTGCAGACGAACCCTTCGTTCCCCAGCCTCTCGGTCACCAATCGGCCTGGTGGAGGCGGTACGGTTGCATGGACGTTCCTCACGCAACATCCCGGCGATGCACACTACATCGCGACGTTCTCGCCCACCATGCTCACAAATCAAATCCTCGGCACCACCAAGCTCGGTCATGCGGACCTGACACCACTCGCCATCCTGCTACGCGAGTACATCGTCTTTGCAGTCAACGCGGACTCGACTCTGAATTCGGCCAAAGATCTCGTCGAGCGGCTGAAAAAGGATGTCTCGTCCGTTTCCTTCGCATTCGCGACCGCGCCGGGCAATCACAACCACGTCCTGATCGGGATGATCGTGAAAGCTGCTGGAGCCGATCCCCGGAAAGCCAAAGTCGTGATTCAGGCTTCAGGCGGTCAGGCAACAACGGCGATGCTGGGTGGACACATCGATGTCCTGGTCGGTGCGCCTGCAAACGTGATCCCGCATATGCTGAGCGGAAAGGGCCGTCCGATCGGCATCAGCGCGCTGCAGCGGCAGCCGGGTCCGCTGTCCACCGTTCCTACGTTTCGCGAACAAGGCATCGACGCCGCATTCTTCAACTGGCGTGGATTCATTGCGCCGCGGGGACTCACGCCTGCGCAAACCGCCTTCTGGGATCAGGCCTTCGCTAAAGCGATCCAGAGCGACGATTGGAAGAAAGACCTTGCAGCGAATGCCTGGGCGGAGGACTTCATGCCAAGTGCGGAAACGAAGCGTCACGTCGAGGCCGAGTACGAGGTCATGAAAACGATACTGACGGATCTCGGTGTCGTGACCATCAAATAATAGCGGGCGTCGATAGCCGCATCAGCCCGCCCTTGCACCCGAAGTAGCGAAGAAGCGGCGTAAAGACTTGAACAGGAGAACCCGTGCAAAAAGCCAAAGTCGCGCTTCGCCTTGTGACCCTTTGCGCCGCTCTCGTCGCCGCCGCAGTGCCGCCCGCGTATGCGCAAGCCTGGAAACCGGCGAAACCGGTCGAGATCGTGGTCGGCTCCGCGCCCGGCGGATCGCCCGACGTGATGGCCCGGCTCGTTCAGAACCTCCTCCAAGGGATGGCTCTCGTTCCGACCTCTGCTGTAGTCAATAAGCCGGATGCCGGAAATACGATCGGCTGGGCTTATCTCAATCAGCATGGGGGCGATGGACATTACATCGCGACGTATTCACCTGCAGTCATAGGCAACAAGCTGATGGGTACGAGCCCGCTGGGACACACCGATTTCACGCCGCTCAATATCCTGGCACGCGAATACGTGGTGATGGCCGTAAAAGCAGACTCGTCCATCACGTCCATGAAAGAGCTGACGGCGAGGCTCAAGAAAGACCCGATGTCAGTGAGCTTCGCGTTCGCGACCGCACGCGGCAATCACAACCATATCGTGCTCAGCATGTATCTGAAATCAATCGGCGTCGATCCGAAAATCGCGAAAGCGGTGGTCTATCCGGGAGGCGGCCCCGCCATGACAGCCCTGCTCGGCGGCCACATCGACGTCTATGTCGCGTCGCCACGAAGCATGGTGCCGCCGCAAAAGGAGGGACGTGCTCGCATACTCGGCACCTCGGCCGCGGAGCGCCAGCCCGGCGCGCTGTCAGAGCTCGTCACCTTTAAGGAGCAAGGTTACGACGCGGTGTTTTTCACCTGGCGCGGCTTCATGGGACCGAAAGGACTGAAAGCGCCCGAGATCGCCTACTGGGATTCCGTTTTCTCCAGGCTCGCGCAAAGCGAGGAGTGGCGCAAGGATACCGAGCAGCAGTTCTGGAACGCGGACTATCTGCTCAGCGCCGACACGCGCAAGCACCTCGATCGGGAAAATGAACTACTGAAAGGCATCCTGAGCAACTTGGGGCTCGCCAAGCAGTGACGATGTCACGGGCGAACCCCAGCTCAGTCTGCTGGCGGATCACGAACAGAGGGGAACCAAGGTTCCCCTCCGTAACCTCCCCCTCCTTCGGCTGCCTGCGGCAGCCCTTCGGCCGTATGACGAACAGAGGGAAACGAGTTTCCCTCCGTAACCTCCTTTCCTAGGCGATCTAACGATCGCTCCACCGCATTGAGCTAAGGCGCTGCAACCGAAGGAAAGGGGTAACGGGGAGAACCTTGGGTTCTCCCTGTTCGTTTCCACGCTTCTAGGAGGCTTCGCAGCATCCACGCGGTCTTCTCATGCACCTGCATGCGCTGGGTCAGCAGATCGGCGGTGGGCTCGTCGTTGACGCTATCGACTGCAGGGAAGATCGAACGCGCGGTGCGCACGACGGCTTCCTGTCCTTCGACGAAGAGCCGGATCATGTCTTCGGCTTTCGGCACGCCCGGCGTTTCCTTGATCGACGAGAGCTTCGAGTATTCGCTGTAAGTGCCGGGGGCGGGGTAGCCTAAGGCGCGAATGCGTTCCGCGATGAGATCGACGGCGAGCGCGAGCTCGTTGTACTGTGTCTCGAACATCAGATGCAGGGTCTGAAACATCGGACCGGTGACGTTCCAGTGGAAGTTGTGCGTCTTGAGGTACAGGGCGTAGGTGTCCGCAAGCAATCGCGAAAGCCCGTCTGCGATCGTCTTCCGATCCCCGTCTTGGATACCGATGTCTATTTTTGTTGCCATTGCGTACCTCTCTGCGTTCAGGGTCTCACGTGCGACATGCGCATAATGACTGGATGATAGAAAAACTGGAACGGACCCTCCAATTGAATCTGATCACCACGCCGATAGCCAGTCTCTATGAAACGAGCGGGACGTGCGATGTAAATCGCAAAAGCTCTCCCGCAGAAGATTTGATCCGCAGCAGCAGCTTTGCGATCGAGTCGTTCAGCCGGCCGGCAAGGAGGTTGCGTTGGGTAGCAGCGTCACACCCGCCAACTTGCACGCCAGGATGGCTTGCCGAACGACCTCGATCGCACGGGGACGCGGGAAGCTTCGGCGCCAAGCGAG
>JAQGNH010000065.1 GCA_028291945.1 Betaproteobacteria bacterium | reverse complement strand
TCTCGCTTGTGGTATTCGTTTTGGACACAGCCTGCGAATGCGTCCGTTCCGGGTCGAAAGCCGTAACCTGCGCATTGATTCTGAATGCCGGTTCGTATCGCTTCTGCCTGTTGTCGTTGATGCTCGACTTCCTGCGCCCGCATGGCTGCCTGCTGTTGGGCGCTCACACAAGACGTCAGCAGCAAGAGTCCTAGTGACATGACAATCGCCGTCCTCATGATTCCCCCTTGTGGCTCTGTGAGTTGCCGGCGGCATAATACAGAAAAGCGAGGCTCGGTGACCCTTACAGACAAGCGGGAGAGCAAGAGTATGTGGAAGATGTCACTACGCTGGAAGGCGCAAGTTTTCTGACGGTCTTCGGCTCGCATTGCACCCGAGTGCAAGCCTTTGTCCGATACTCGAAAATCCTGCGCATCGCGCTTTTGGAAAAAGAGCCTGACTTACCAGCCGATTTTGCGCATGAGCGGATTCTGCTCACTCGACCTTCAACTGCGTCTCACGCACGACTTTCACCCAGCCGTCGTATTCGTTCTTGACGCGCCCGCCGAACTTTGCAGGCGTGCCGCCGGATGGCGCCATCCCCTGTGCCTCGAGAGTCTTCTTGATCCCGCCGTCCTGAAGGATCTTGTTGACCTCTGCGTTGAGGCGATCGATGACAGGCTGCGGTGTTCCCTTCGGCACGAACATGCCGTAATACGTGCCGGCCTCATAACCCGGTAACGTCTCTGCGATCGCCGGCAGGTTGGGTAGAGAAGGCCAGCGCCGGGCAGTGGTTACCGCGATCGCTCGAAGTCTTCCGCTCTCGTAAAAAGGCTGCGCTCCCAGCATTCCCGCGACCATGACCTGAGTTTGCCCCGACACGAGCTCCGGCATCGCTGCACCGGTGCTTTTGTAAGGGACATGGACCATTTTGATTCTGGCCATGCTTGCGAAGAGCTCGGTCGCCATGTGCGTCAGTCCGCCGGTGCCGGTGGACGCATAAACGAGTTGCCCTTGGTGAGCACGCGCGAGATCGATCAACTCCTTCGTGCTCTTCGATGGCAATGACGGATGCACGATGAGAACGTTGGGCGCGTAACCGATCTCTACGACCGGAACGATCGCATCGAGCGGATCGAAGCTGAACTTGCGAGTTGCTGCCGTCGCGGAGAAACTGCCAGAGACGCTCATTACCGTGTAGCCGTCAGGCGGCGCCTTGGCCGTGAGCTCCATGCCAATCGCGCCACCGGCGCCTCCGCGATTATCGACGATGAATTGCTGCCCGAGATTTTCGGAAAGCTTTTGTGAGATCGGGCGCGCAGTCAGATCGGCGCCGCCGCCGGGCGCAAACGGCACAATTACGCGGACCGGTTTTGCGGGCCAGCTCTGTGCTGATGCGCCGGAAACCAGCAGGGCTGCACATGCCGCGGCTACAGAATGCTCAAGGACCGCCAAAGCTTTGCAGCGCATTACCATCTCCTCCGTTGCGGCATGCTGAGGTGCAAGCGTGCGCGCCGGCTTTACGAACACAGCTGCATACGCGCAGCAAGCGAACGATACTACGAACAGACTTGGGCGATTATATTGGAGCCAAACCAGGCACAATTTTTGCAGGCCGAAAACTGAGGCAAATCCAGGGGCAGAGCAGTGACGAAGTGGCGTTTCTTCCAGGGGCTGAAAGGCGAGTGGCGATGGTATCGGCTCGATGAGAGCGGGGACGTCGTGTCCGCGTCTGACCACGCGTTCTCCGAGTTGAAGGGGTGCATGGCAAATGCGGAGCGGTGTGGCTTCCACTACACGAATTATTATGTCCATGCTCCGCTCCGGAGGGATCCCTTTGAAGGACACGAGCGGCGTTCTGCCAGCCCGACCGAATTAATCGAAGAAGAATGGAAGTTCGTGCGGCACTACCACAAAACCTGGTATTGGCGTCACACGCAGCCGAACGGATCCCAGCGCGTATCCTCGCGGACATTTCAGACCTGCGAACAATGCGTGGAAGACGCCATCAAGCACGGCTACGTCCCTCGGGACCGCGAGCCGACGCCGCACTGTCTGGCGTAAGCTTTTTCTAAAATTCGGCTCGCGGCATATCTACGACCGTCGCTCGTCGCGCTAACCATGCTTCATAGAGCCCGCGACGCACACTGCGCGAGCAATCGAAAGTCTCCTCTGACACAGCAGGAGCGTCCTCATCATTCGAGGCGCGCCTACTACCCGCACGTCCTGGCGTTCGCGGCTTTGGAATTCCGCGCTACCTGCAGAAGCCGACCACTAGCGGCCTCGTGACGCGTTTTGCTTTACGGTCGGGCGCTTTCACAGGTACTGTCACGCTTCGAATCTGAAGGCGCTCATGCGAATAAGCTTTATCGTTATGCTGATTGCGCTCCTGACTACTACGCTCAGTCCTTCTGCAGGAGCGGCTCAGGAACCGCAGGTCTCCGCCCAGGCGCGTTCGATCTTCGATCACAACCGGGACAGCGTTGCGCAAATCCGGGTCCTGCTCGGCCGCAGCGATTCGCACACAGCAACCGGTACCGGCTTTCTCATCGGTGCAGGCGGCGCGATGCTGACGAACTACCACGTAGTCGCGGACAAGGCGCTCGAACCACAGACCTATCGACTGGAGTTGGTCCTGCCCAACGGGCGCCGTAGCGCACTGCGGATTCTTGCGCTGGACGTCGTGCACGACCTCGCTGTCGTCCAGGGAGACGTCGGCGATGCGAAGCCGCTCTCATTCGTTGAGAGTCAGCTCTCGAAAGGCGACAAGGTGTTCTCGCTCGGGTATCCGCTGGGCCAGGGACTCACCGTTACCGAAGGGACCTACAACGGCCGGTCCGAGGAACAGTATTACGAGCACTTTCACTTCACCGGGGCGCTCAATCCCGGAATGAGCGGCGGGCCGGCGGTCGACGCCGACGGCAAGGTATTCGGTGTCAACGTCGCGAGTCACCTTGGAGGACAGCTCGTAAGTTTTCTGGTGCCTTCGAAATACGCAAAGGATCTCCTCGACAAGGCAGCCGCTGCGGGGCCGAGCGAGCGTGACTTCAGAAAGGAAGTCGGCGCGCAGCTTAGGGCACATGGCGAAGCGTTGATGGCTTCGCTGCTCAAGGAATCGATGGCGCTCGAGAGAGTCAGCGGCTTCACGCTGCCTGGGAAGGTCGGCGAATTCATGCAGTGCGGAGCGGCGACCTCGCGCGAGAGCGAGCGACTGTACACAGTCGACAGCTACCGCTGCCACACGCTGTCCTCTCTTTACATCGATCCGCGGCTGCACACCGGAATGATCTCGTTTCACCATAACATTCTGCGCAGCACCCAGCTCGGCGCCTTGCGGTTCGCGAATCTTCAGGAGAGCCGTTTCGAGTCCGGGCGGGGTGGAGAGTTCGATCGCAAGCACCACACGCGCTACGCTTGCGACGATCGCGTCGTCGCGCTCAAAGGGAAGCGCGCGAAAATGGTGATGTGCGTGCGCGGGTACAAGCGGTTCGAGGCGCTTTATGACGTGGTGGTTAAGATTGCGACTCTTGGCAATGCCGAACGCGCCTTGCAATCCCAGCTGAGCATCGAAGGCGTTTCGTACGAGGCCGCGATGGCATTCGTGCGCCGCTACGTGGAGGCAATCGAGTGGAGCCGCTAGCGTTCGTCGAGATCGTCGACCGCCACAAGGACGTGCTGGCGCGTCATCCCATATATCATTGGCCGGTGAAGATCGGTCGGGGCTATCAGGCGGACGTGCTCGTAGACGATCCTTTCATCGCCCCGATCCACGTGGCGATCGCATCCGCCGGAGAGGAGCGCTTCACCGTTTTGGATCTCGGATCGTTGAACGGCTTTTCGCTCACGGCTTCGGGCAAGCGCCTCGATACGGCGGAAGTGGGTCCGGACGATCTGGTGCGCTTAGGACATACGCAGATCCGTATCCGGACGCCGTCCTATGCCGTACCGGCCGAGCGCCCTTTGCAGGCCACCGCCCTATACCGTCGCCCCGCCGCATTCATGGTAATAGCCGTTCTCGTGGTGGCGCTGTTTCTCTGGAACGCATGGATCATGACCAGCGACGATGACGACAAGTACGTCATCCTTCTCTCCACGATCGGCGTGATCACCGTGATCGGCATCTGGATTTCGATCTGGTCCGTCGTGAGCAGTGCGATCGGGCGCCGTCCAAACTTCGCAGCACACGGCTTTGTGGCTTGTGCCGGCGTCATCGCGCTAGTCGCAGCGAGCTCGCTCTTCGATTATCTGGCGTTCGGATTCGACATGGGCTGGCTGCAGTACGTCGCGTTTGTCGTGGTCGCGGCAATCCTCGCGTACATCGTCTACCGGCACCTGCTGCTCAACAGTCGGGCGACCCGAAAGACTCTCGTGCTCGCGGGGACCGGCATCTCGCTCATGGTTTGCGGTGCAATTTTCGCTATTAATCTGGCGATGGATCTGGCACAGGACGGCAATCAGCACTACAACGAGTCCATCAAGGCGCCCGCGTTCCTGTTCGTATCTGGGGTTTCGCCCAACGCTTTCATGTCCGATGCAGAAGCGCTGAAGCGGAAAGTGGATGCAATGGGAAAGCGTGATTGAGAGAGGCGCGGCCCGCTACTCCGTCGTTATGCCGCATCCTTCACGACTTTGGTCCATTTCAGCGCCGCTGCCTTAAGAAACGTTCCCAGTTGATCCGGCGTGGACGCCACGATGTCGATGCCTCTTCTGGCGCGATAAGCTGCGCCCAACACCTTTACAATGAGTGGACCCTTCCCAGGAGGAGGCATCCATGAGCATTACGGTTTATCCGGTGACACCCCACTTCGCGGCAGAGGTCGGCAATATTGATCTCTGCAAGCCGCTCGCAGGTGCCGATCTCGACGTAATCAAAGATGCATTCTGGAAATATGCAGTGCTGATCTTTCCGGAGCAGCGTCTGACTCAGGAGCAGCATCTCGAGTTTTCTGAGAGGTTCGGTCCTGTAGAAAAGGAGCGCACGCTCGACCCCAAGGCGACGCCGAGCCGGTTCAGCGGTGAATTCGCCGACATCTCGAATCTCGCAGCGGACGGCAAGATCTGGGGCGAGACCAGTCGACAACGCCTGTACAAGGCCGGCAACAAGCTCTGGCATACGGACAGCTCGTTCAAGCGTCTGCCGAGTCTGTGCTCTTTGCTGTATGCGCGCACCATCGCACCCATCGGAGGACACACCGAGTTCGCCGACCAGCGCGCCGCATACCATGCGCTACCCGATGCTACGAAAGCGAAATTGCAAGGCCTCGTCGTCGAGCACTGGATCGTGCACTCGCGCCGCCGCAGCGGATTCACGGAATTCAACGAGGACGAAATGAAGCGCCTGCCGCCCGTGCCGCAGGTGCTGGTGCGAACCCTTCCGCAGACCGGCCGCAAATCGCTTTATGTGGCCTCCCACGCCGGACGCATCTTCGGGATGCCGGACGATGCCGGCCGTGCGCTGATCGACGAGCTGCTCGCTCACGCCACGCAGCGGCAATTCGTTTACACGCACCGCTGGCGCCCCAATGAGCTCGTCATGTGGGACAACCGCTGCACGATGCATCGCGGCACGGACTACGACGATCTGCGATCGGTCAGAGATATGGCGCGGGTGACGATCAGTGATATCGCGAATTCGTGCGAGCAGGAAGGCATCGCGGTGGCAGCGTAGGTAAGCTCACGGAGCTGCTTTTCCTCAAGCCGATTTCGGGAAGCCGTAGAGCACTTCCGGGTTCGTAACGAGAATGCGATTGCGCGTGGCTTCATCCGAAGCCCACTCAGTCATCAGATCAAAAAGCAATGCATCGTCCGGCTTGTTGTTGTCGGGCATGCCCGGATGCGGCCAGTCGCTCCCCCACACCAGACGCTCCGGTGCGGACTTGACGAACGCCTGCGCAATCTTCGTGGCATCCGCATACGACGGCGGGCCGATCTTGGTGTTCGAATACGCGCCCGAAAGCTTGACCCACGTTCTTCCCTTCTCGATGAAGCTCAGCACGATGCGGTGAGACGCGTGCGCGATGCCCGCCGGCAGCGGTGGGTGTCCCAGATGATCGAACACGAGCGGCGTCGGCAGGCGGCGCAACATCGCTTCGAGCTCGACGATCTGCTCGCCATCGACGTTGAACTGAATGTGCCAGCCGAGATTTGCGATGCGCTTCGCGAGCGGCTCTATCATCTCGGGCTTGACGACGGCGGACGCGGGGTCGCCAAGACTGAAGCGAATTCCGCGCACGCCGGCCTCGTTGAACCGCTTCAACTCGGCATCCGTGATACTCGGATGGACTACAGCGACGCCGCGCGAGTTCGGAGCGAGCTGCTTGAGCGCATCGATCGTGACCTCGTTCTCGATGCCATAGTTGCGCGGCTGTACGACGACAGAGCGCGTGGTGCCAATCCGCTTCTGCAGTAGCCGGTAATCCGACACCGTGCCATTTGAAGGCGCCGGTCGCCCTTTGCCCGGCGGCATGGGGAAGCGATCGGGATCGTAGATGTGGTGATGACAGTCGCACGCGTTGCGCGGCGCCCTGAGCTTCGGAGGCTCGGTTCCGACTGAATTCGGCACCTGCTGCGCGTGACTTTGCCCGGCGCTGATTCCCGATGTGGTTGCCGCTGTTCCTGCCATCGCTGCTCCCTTGATGTAGATACAACGTGCGATCACGTGCCCGCGGTTTCGACCGAGAATCCAGACGGGCCCGACTTGAACGGATCTCGAGAATATCCTTCTTAATGCTTTCTTATTTCCGATTCAATTCTCTGGCGCGGTCGCGAAGAACGAACTTCTGGATCTTACCCGTTGCGTTCCTGGGCAAGTCGCCGAACACGACGCGCTTCGGCGCCTTGAAGTGCGCCATCTGTGCGCGCGCATAGGCGACCAGCTCGTCCTCGGTCACCCCCGCGCCAGCCTTGAGCGTAACGAAAGCAACGGGTACTTCACCCCATACCGGATCGGACTGGGCGACGACTGCGGCTTCCATCACCGCCGGATGAGCGCAGAGCGTGCGCTCAACCTCGATCGAGGCGATGTTCTCACCGCCCGAGATGATGATGTCCTTGGCGCGGTCCTTGAGCTCGATGTAGCCGTCGGAATACATCACGCCGAGGTCTCCCGTCCTCAACCATCCATCGGGAATTGCGTTGCGGGTGGCGATCTCGTCCTGATAATAGCCCAGCATCACGTTATTGCCGCGCAGCGCGATCTCACCGAGCGTCGTGCCGTCCGGCGGCACGTCGTTGCCCTGCAGATCGACCACGCGCAGCTGCTGCGAAACCACATTACCCACGCCCTGACGCGCCTTGATCTGCGCCTGTTCCGCGATCGTGAGCTCGCTCCATTCGCCGCGCCATTCGCAGATCACCGCAGGACCGAAGGTTTCGGTAAGCCCGTAAAGATGGGTGACGTTGATGCCGAGCTCGGACATGCGCTCGAGCAATGCCGGCGTCGGCGGCGCACCGCCGGTCGCGACGCGCACAGCGCGCGGCAGCCTCGCGGCGTCCGGATGCCACGCGAGCATGATGAGCACCGTCGGCGCGCCGTTGAAGTGGGTGACGTTCGAATTACGCAGGTGCTTCCATACGAGGCCCGCGTCGAACTTACGCAGGCAGCGGTGCACCGCGCCCGCAGCGGTCACGCCCCACGTAAAGCACCAGCCGTTGCAGTGAAACATCGGCAGCGTCCAGAGAAAGATGCTGTCGCAGTCGAGCCGCGTTTCCATCGTCATCGCCAGCGCCTGCAGATACGCGCCGCGATGGTGATACATGACGCCCTTTGGTTTGCCGGTGGTGCCGCTCGTGTAATTGATCGAGAGGAGCCCACACTCGTCGGTCACCGCGCGGCGCCAGGGATCGGCATTGCGGAGGAGACTCTCGTATTCATCTTCGGGACGTCCGGCGCGCACCAGGCGCAACGCGCCGCCCACCTGCGCGGCAATGTCGCGGGCGGTGCGCTCGAGCTCGTAGTCGTAAATCAGCACCTGTGCGCCGCTGTGCGCAACGATCAAGGAGAGATCGCTGGCGGGGAGCCGCATATTGAGCGCTACCAGCACCGCCCCGGCGAAGGGTACTCCATAGTGCGATTCGAGCAGGACGTGAGTGTTTGGCGCGAGCACCGCGACGCGACCGCCTTCGGGAACACCCAGGTTGCGCAACGCCCCGCCGAGGCGCAGGCACCGGTCGAGCAACTCGGCATAGCTGAAGTGGCGCTCGTCGTCGATGACCGCGCAGCGGTCGGCGTAGACCCGGCCCGATCGCAAAAGAAAGGACGTCGGCGTAAGCGCTTCGAAGCACGCGGCCTCATTCATTTGCCATGCGGCCTCTTGAGGTTGGAGACCGCGGGCTCGTGCCCGGTTGTCATAGCCGGCGTCATCGAAAACAGAATTGTGCTTTTCATCTGCTCGTCTCGAGAGGAGCGTCCGCGCTATTATGAAACCTGTTTGATCGCCGCCGCCACACTCGGCTGTTAAGTCGGAAAATGTAGAGCGACGACGTACAGAGCGCAAGCCTGTAGAGTGAGCCCGAAACGTAGCCCCCGCCTTTAAACCAAGGAGACTGAGATGCCCCAGGTCGGCACAGGCAAATATACGTACGAGCTCCTCCCGGATTTTCCGAAGCTCCCGGCCGGACAATCATTCGGGGTCGTGAGCAGAGTGGCGACGGATTCGCGGGACCGTCTCTACGTGTTCCAGCGGAAGGATCCGCCGGTGCTGGTCTTTGAGCGCGATGGAAAATACGTGAACGCCTGGGGAAGCGGCGCGGTGAGAGATCCCCACGGCATCAGGATCGTCGACGACGTCGTCTATACCACCGATCGGAAAGACCACGTCGCGATGACCTTTACGCTCGAAGGTAAACCGCTGCAAACGATTGGGAAACGCGGCGTACATTCCGACACGGGCTGCGTGAAATCGCCATACATCGTAATCACAGCGGCTGGTCCTTTCAATGAGCCGACCGACATGATGCCGGGCCCCTCCGGCGATCTCTTCGTGACTGATGGTTACTGCAACAGCCGCGTGCACCGATTTTCGCGCGACGGTCGGCTCTTGAAATCCTGGGGCCAGCCCGGCAAGACGGAGCCCGGTCAGTTTCATCTGCCTCACAGCCTTGTGGTCGCTCCGGACGGCACGATCTATGTCTGCGACCGCACCAACCGGCGCGTGCAGATTTTCTCTGAGGACGGAGAGTTCATCGGCATGTGGACCGGCATGGGCGGCCCCAACGATATCGCCAGGGACAAGGACAACGTCTTTTACATCTGCGAGCAGGAAGCCGATGGTGCGCCCGCCTACATCTGCGTTCGCGATGACGCGGGAAAGGTGCTTGCGAAGTGGGAGACCCGCCATGCCCACGGCCTGACGGTGGATGCGCACGGTGACATCTATGTCGGATTGACGACGAGTCACAACGTCGATAAGTACGTCCGTCGCACCCGGGAGTAGCGCGTTGCGTGCCGCGCGCTATGTTTGGATCGCGTGGTTGTGCTTGTGCGTCTTCACGGCGATGAACGGGGTGTGTGCGGCCGATCAACATCCCATTCCCGAGCCGACCGGTCTGCTCGTCGATCAAGTCGGTGCGCTCACCGACGCTGAGCGTGAGGCCATAGCGGCACGCCTCAAAACCATACAAGACGCGGGGCACGCCCAGGTCGCGATTCTCATCGCGAACGGAATAGAGGGTGAACCGCCTGCTGACTACGCCCTGCGCGTTGCGGAAAAGTGGGAGCTCGGGCGCGCGCAGCGTGACGACGGCGTGCTCGTCCTAGTGATTCCGTCGGCCACTGCGGCGCGAATTGAAGTCGGATACGGTCTCGAAGGCGTCATACCCGATGCGCGCGCATCGCAATGGCTCGACGAGTTGTTGCCTGCCATCAAAAAGAAGGAGTTCGGCAAAGGGTTGGATCACCTGCTCGACCAGATCGAGGGTGTGCTGCCGAGCGCGAAAACGAATAGCAACACCGAAAACTATCTGTTCCCGGATCATCCGGAGTGGAGGCTGCCTTTCGTGCTGGTGGTGTTCTCGCCGTTCGCGCTCTTCCCGCTTTTTTTCGGTCGCTGGGGAAGCTTCGCCAGCGGACCTCTGCTTGCCGCATTTTTTGGCGGGGCTGCATGGGCGCTCTGGCAATCGGCCGCCGTCGCTTTCGCGGTTGCCGCCGTCGCGCTGCCACTTCCCTTTCTGTGGGGACTGAACTGGTGGGAGCGTGAGGAGCTCGGACGCGGGCTCCGCTACGGCAGGACGTTCGGCAATCTGATCGGTGTTGCGCTGTTCTTCAGCGTGATCGCACTGTTCGTCGGTGCAGGCGTATCGGCTATGGAACCGGATGCAGTGTGGGTTGGGCCCATGTTCGCGGGATTGCTCTCGGTAGGGCTGGCTATTTTTTTGTTTCCCGGCAAGCCCGCGCACTATCTGATGATCGTGCTGCGAAGCGCGATGCAATTCGTGTTTATTCTCGTCGTTGCCGCTGTCGCGCTCGAACCGTTCATACCGCACCCTGGGCGTATTGCGTTCGCCGCGGCCGCTCTGGTCACGGCATGCATCGCGCTCGGCCTTTATCTCGATAGCCGCGAGCGTGCGTGCGACGGAGGAACAAGGTGGTCGCTCTGGTTCTTCGGGCTCGCGCTGTTGCTCGCGTTACCCTTCGGCGTGCTCGCGCTGCTGTTGGCGGCGGGCGGCGAGGATTTTCATACGCGCCTGGTGCAGGCAGCAGCAGGCAGCGGATCGATCGCGGCCGTGTTGGCATTGGCCGCGAGAGTCGGCCTCATTGCCGCAGTCAGGATCGGCCTCGGCGGCCGCTTCGGCGGTGGCGGCGCGGGGCGCAGCGAATGACGCGACGTTCAAACCGCGAGCGCCGCGAATTGCACGCATCGTCGTTTACGGACATCGAAGCGCTCCAGTGCGTGCCTCGCATGTCGGAGATGTCGCTTAAACCCGCGCAGGTAGCAAATTATCTTTTCCCCGCTGGCACTGCAATGCCGGCAATCTTCAGGTTGACCGCGCCGAGTTGCGAACGGCTGGTGAAGTAGAGGGTTTTCCAGTCGTCCCGCCGAAGCCCATGTTGGTGGTCGCAGGCTGTCCGTGGGCGATGCGCCCGAGCTTCTTCCCTTTCGCATCGAGTACCCAAAGTCCGCCTGCGCCGCCGCAATACACGTTGCCTTCCGTATCGACCTTCATACCGTCGGACACGCCCGACTCGCGCCCGCTGAGGTCGGCGAACACGCGGTCGGTGTGCTTCGCCAGCATGCCGGTGGGCAGTAATCGTAGGCCCGGATGTGGTTGCGCCGAGAGTCGTTGATGTAGAGCACCTTCTCATCCGGCGTGAATGCGAGCCCGTTGGGCGCAACAAAACTGTCGGTGAGGAGCGTGATCGTGCCCAGGTCCGGCGTCACTCGATACACGCCCGGGTGCTGGATATCCCACTGCTCGGGAACTAGGTTGTGGTTCGGGTCCGTGAAGTAGATGCAGCCATCTGACTTGACCACCACGTCGTTCGGCCGGTTGAGACGTTTCCCTTGGAAACTGTTTGCGATGACGGTGATGCTGCCGTCGAGCTCCTGCCGCGT
>JAQGNH010000057.1 GCA_028291945.1 Betaproteobacteria bacterium | reverse complement strand
TCCCCCGCATCTTCGCGAGTGTCCGCACGGACACGCATGAAATGAAATCCTCCTAACGTAACCTCTCCAGCGCAGGTTGCAGGCTGCAATTCCTAACCTGCATCTGCACTCGGCTGCTTATGGTGTTGTGGCTTGACTTCTATTCGTGATCGGCGCGAGATTCTGATCCTTCCGATCGCGTTCCTTGGGGATAGGTCAACCCCCAAAAGAGGGAGACAAATACCCCTATATAGCGGGATGCATTCTCTACGTACCGAATCTACAGTTGCGTGCACCGCTGGAGAAAGTGCTCACCAGCATTGGCAGGAGACACCGATGGCGGTGCCCAGATACGGTGTCGAGAAATTTAGTTCCACTGGACTTCTGGTTTCTTCAGCCAATCGAGGTTGGTCGGGCCTGTCTGCGGAGCTTCGAAGTCATAGTGACGGCATCGTCGCCCGGAAAAGCATGCAGCCTCATACCGAGATTGCCGTCGATATGCACGGCAACAAATCGGTTGTGAGGCGGCAGGCCGGCGGCATCTTCGAGCGGACAGTCGCCGAGCGGGGGACAGTCTGGCTTTGCCCCGCCGGTTTGCAGGAAGATTTCGTCGAGCTTTCCGGTCCTGTGCCAAGAATTTTGCATATCTACCTTCCGTCAAGCCACTTCTCGCCAGACAGCCTTGGCGTCGACCTCGATCAGTCAGTGATCGCATCGCTTCGTTACGAAAGCGGCTTCCAAGACCCTCTTCTGGCTGGGGTCGCATCTGCAATCGTATCGGAGCTACAGACCCAGACCTCCGCCGGCAGGCTGCTTGCCGACACGTTAGCCTCCACTCTCGCCGCGAGACTGGTTCAAAACCATCTCAGCCCATCACCTGATCAGGCTTTCCCGCGTGTCACACAGGAAGGACTCGATCGACGCAGACTGTCCCGCGTTTTGGATTACATAGAGGCAAACCTGGAAGGTGACCTTACAATCGATCACCTGGCATCGATTGCTTGCCTGAGCCGGTTCCATTTCGCGCGAGCGTTCAAGACCGCGGTCGGTCGATCTCCTCATCAGTACGTCAGCGCCAAGCGGCTGGAGCGCGCAAAAACGCTGTTGATACGAGGGCATCAGTCCCTGGTCGATATTGCGCTCGCGCTCAACTTTTCATCGCAAGCCAATTTCACACGCGCATTTCGCCAGGCGACAGGTCAGACGCCGGGTGAGTATCGGCGCCGGTCCAAACGCAATGACGCAATCAGTCAAGACGCTTGTTCGGTCGGCCGTTTTTGAGAGCTCAGGATGGCAAGTCAGTCGTCACCTGATCGTTCGTTTCCTTCGTGTCTCTGCGGAATTACCAGCAAGAAATGACAACAGGGTAGCAACCAGCGCAAAGCCGCGGTCGATCGAATCAATCATCATATTTACGGTGTACGCATCTCGACGGACGAATGATCAGGAAATCCCAGCATGTCGAAAGCGCGATTCGTCGATGGCCACCACCAGATCATCTCGCGCAGAACGTTCCTAGCGGCCGCCGCAGCGTTCGCCGTCACTGCGCCAGTTCATGGCGAGTCGGTCAATCAGAGCGCAACGAAGGAGGTGCGTATGCCCAATGTAGTTCCAACCTGGCCTCACGGCAAACGGTTGGCCGTGAGCCTTTCACTCATGTTCGAGGGCGGCGGGCAGCCGATCTCCGGCGCTGGCGGCGTCATTCCGGATCCGATCGAGAAGGGCGTCCCGGACCTGCCGACGAACGCATTCTTCGCCTACGGCCATTATGAGGGCATCCCCCGCGTGCTCGACCTTATGGACAAGCACGGGATCAAGCTCAGCTCGTTCATGATCGGCAAGGCGGTCGAAACTTCCCCCGATCTCGCGCAGGAGATCGTGCGCCGGGGTCACGAGGCGGCTGCTCACGGCCGGGTCTGGGACAATTCTTATCAGCTCGCGCGCGATGAGGAAAAGCGCTTCATCGCCGATAGCGCCGAGACGATTCATAAGGTCACCGGTCAGAATCCGCTTGGCTGGAACGCCTACTGGATGCGCAACTCCATCTACATTCTGGAGACGCTGCAGGATCTCGGCTTTCTCTATCACATCGACGAGCCGAGCCACGACGAACCGTTCATCGTCCCGGTGCGCGGGCGCGACTTCGTCACCGTTCCGTATACCTTTCACATGAACGACATCGTGTCCTTTCCCTTCGTCGCCTGGAATCCCGCTGCTTACGAGCAGGCGTTGCGCGATGAGTTCGACCAGCTCTACGACGAGGGCGCGCATCGGCGGCGCATGATGGTGATCAGCCTGCACGACCGAATCTCCGGCCATGCGGGCAGGGTGCGCGCGCTCGACCGGTTCCTGACCTATGCCAAGAGCAAGGGCGATGTCTGGTTCGCCCGCAAGGATGAGATCGCCCGTTACGCATTGGCCAATCGCGCTGGAACGCCGGTTATCGACCGGGGCTCGCCGAGTAAGACTGGGCTGCCCGGGCCAACGGCATAAAAGGCTCCCTTCCAGCGCCGCCTTTCGAATGAATGATTGATAAAGGAGTTCGACAGATGAAAACACTACGGAAATTGGTGGTGGTCGCAGTCAGTATGCTTTCAGCGATGCTCCTTGCAGCGGAAGCGTCGGCGCAGACCGCCAAGCCCGCGGTGGCGCGCAACGTGGTGCTGGTGCACGGGGCGTGGGCGGATGGCTCCAGTTGGGCCGAGGTCATCCCGCGCCTCCAGAGAGCCGGCCTGCACGTCACTGCGGTGCAAAATCCACTGACATCGCTCGCCGATTCTGTCGCAGCGACACGCCGCGCTTTGGCGCTGCAGGATGGACCGACCGTGCTGGTTGCCCATTCCTGGGGCGGCACCGTCATTAGCGAAACCGGAATGGACCCGAAGGTCACGGCGCTCGTCTACGTTGCAGCACGGGCACCCGACGCGGGCGAAGATTTCGTCGCCCTATCCGGAAAGTTCC